>NZ_JWMC01000074.1:0-178724 GCF_000812405.1 Pseudomonas sp. PI1 | reverse complement strand
CGAGTGTTACTTGTGATGCTGATAATCTTGCGATCACCAGTCTTAACTCACAAGCACCCACACGAATTGCTTGATTCAACTTGTTAAAGAGCAGTTGGTTAAGGCTTTCGTCTCAACCGAGGCCGCGCATTCTACGCCAACCTCTCATTTCGTCAAGCGTTATCTTCAGAATTTTTCGTTCCTACTCAACCGCTTGCGCTTTCGATCGGCCGGAGCTTCTCGTCAGCGGGAGGCGCATTCTACAGCGATCAAACTCGCTGTCAAGCACCTCGGCGATCTTCCTTTTGGCTCGCTGCCGGAGCAGCTGTCGAACCCAAAGGCGACAAGTGAATCACCGGCCTGATCACCACTCTCAACCTCGAACCTGCTTAAGTGCTTGATTTTCAAGCTCTTTCAGCGCTTCGTCGCTGGGAGTGGTGCGCATTATAGGGAGTTAAAAACCCCCGTCAACGACTTTTTGAATCTTTTATTTCAGCGGCGCTCTTTCCTGCAGCAGCGAGACCAGCGAGTCGAAGTCATTCATCTGATAGAGCGGCAGGTACAGCTTCCTGACCGCGCCCCTCACCTGCCCTGCCGAGCCCATGTCGCCGCTGACCACCTTCCTCTTATAGGCAACCTGCTCGTCCTGGTGCCGGTACACGTCTTGCGCCGACATCCAGAACACGCCCTTCACGCAAGGCAGGTCGTACCAATAGACGTAGGCGCACTTGTGCGCGCCCGGGCCGTTGACCACGAGCTCGCGCTGGGCGTTCAACTTGTCGGCGACGTCCAGCGTCATCGAGTGGGAATAACACTCGTAGGCCGGGTTGACCTTCTTCGAGATCAGCAGGAACGGCCGGAAGATGACCTTGAACTCCATCAGCAGCAGAACTTCGCCGGTCTGCACATGCCGCACCTGGAAATCCGGCATGTGCAATTCCTGTTGATCGGCCCGTTCGATCACGAGCCCCGGAACGAGGGTATCCAGGACTTGCTGGAAGTAGGCCTCGAACACCGCCTCCAGTTCATTGCCCAGGTCGATGTCCGGGTTCTTGTCTATCTGCTTGAGCGTGGAGAGATGAAACTTCTCGCATTCCCGGCAAACCGCGTCGCCGGGTCTTTTCAGCGCCGGCGCGCCCTGAGCCTCATCGAGATACATCGTCTGGTAGTAGTGCCGAGACTCCCGCTGCCAGGCGAGCAGCCTGGAGTGCCCTGCCGGAACGCGGGCGACCAGCCCCGGCGGCAACGACTCCAGCAGGTTCTGATACAGGTTGCAGGCCTTCCATGGATTCGACATGCGAACATCTACTCCCTACAATCGACGCCCTTCAGTCATGCTACACGAAGAGATCGCACGTTCTTCATGATCAAGCTGCTCAATACCTACGAAGACCGCGACGAGGCGGAAGCCGCCGCCGAGAAGCTGAGCGGCCCCAAGCGCCTGGCCAGCGAGCGCGACGACACCACCACCATTTACAATCTCTTCGGCGCCCCGACCTGGGGCAACTTCCTCCGCCTGGGCATGTACAACCTGGAGGAACTCAAGAGCCTGCTGGCCAACCGGGAAAGCTGGGATGGCGCACAGCAGGCGCGCCACGCGGAAATCGCCCGGACCTTGGCCATCGTGGCCAAGAACTACGAGATCGAAGTTCCCGCCCACTGGCTGTAGCCCCCGGCTACAGCCAGCAGCGCCCTACCCTATCCTCGCGAACATCTTCTCCAGATAGCTGCCGGCACCATCCTCCATGAAGAGGATGTGGCGATCCTCCAGCTCCGCTTTCGGGCAATGCTCCGCGACGTTCAGCAGCTCCGCATAGGGCGTCGGCGACAGCACGAAGGCGTTGAGCACCAGTGCCTGCTCGCCCGGCTTGGCCAACGTGGCCTGGATCGACTTGACCTCCTTGTACAGGCCCAGCTTCGGGTGCCCCAGGTCCAGGTTGCGCAAGCCCTTGGGGTCCACGAAGGTCAGCCATTGCTGCCCCGTCGCCTCGTCCACCAGCCAGAGCAGGAAATCGGGATAGAAGTTGCCCGCGGTGGCGAAGCCCAGGCCCTTGTCCTGGGTGGCGGCGTTGCGCAGCAGGTATAGGCTGCGCGGGCCGATCGCCTGCCTGCCCGCGGGCGAGCCATGGAAAGCCTCCAGGTCCCTGACGAAATCCCACTCGCTGGGCGCGTCGAACGCCAGCGGGCGCAGCTTGAAGGGAACGGCGTCCTTGTCGTCCAGCGACAGCAGCGGGTAGTACAGGTGACGATCGAAGCTGATGGCCACCATGTGCGGCGCGCTCCATTGGCCGGCCTGGTCGATCCGACCTTCCGCCACCAGCGCCTTCAGCTCCTCCAGCTTGCGGAAATACTCCAGGCCCTGCTCGCTGCCCTCGATCTCGAAGCGGTAGCCCTTGAGCATCGAGCCGTGCCCCGCATCCAGCTGGACCACGTCGTAGAACTGGCCTTCGTAGCCGCTCTTCAGCGCCTTGTAGAAGCGCTCGGTGTAGTCGACCAGCAGGCGGACCAGTATGTCTTCCTGCTTGCGGACGTCGGCATAGCCGGTGATCGCCAGCTCGCTGGCCGGGATCAGCAGCGTGTACCAGTCGGCCGGCCCCTGGCAGAAGTCCATCAGCTTCTGCCGGTCCAGGCGCAGGTTGCTCCAGCCCCGCTGCAGCTTGCAGTCCTGCAGCTCGACATAGATGCGGTCCCAGTCGAACAGGCCGAACAGCGCCGGGTTGAGCTTGGCGCGGTTGCGCGCCTGCGCCACGGAGCCCGTCGCCTTCGTGGTGCTCAGCGCCTCGATGCGCGGATACAGGTCCAGCGTCACATGGGGCAGCTTGACCTTGCCGGCGAACGCTGCGGGCACTTCGTACAGCCAGGGGAAGTGGGTGCGCTTGAAGCCCTTCTGCTGGTTGTCCTTGTAGCCGTCCTTGAGCGCCAGGGTCCTCAGCTTGCCTTGCGGCAGGTTCGCCCGGGTAGGGAGCTCCAGCTCGATCAGCTCGTCGCTGGGGGTGATCCCCTCTTCCTTCAGGTAGTCCTTGAAGGCCGCGATGTAGTTGGCGCGCACGCCGAAGATGTTCAGGGTTTCCAGCTTGTCCAGGTGCAGGCCCTTGGGGCGTTCCTGCGGACTGGTGCGCTTCAGCGAGAAACCCTCGCCCTTCAGCCGCACGCCGCGACCGAACAGCTGGATGATCTGCGAACCCTCGCCCTGCCCCATGTTGAGCAGGCCCATGGTGGAAACCCGCCAGCTGCTCCAGCCCTCGGTGAACTTGCGCGAGCCGATCAGCACGTTCAGCCGGCTGTCCTTGTGGTTCAGGGTGCCAAAGAGCGCGCCGCTGAAGTCGTCCGCCTCGCTGTCGAAGGCCGCGCAGGCCTCGGCCTGGCGGAAGAAGGCGGAGTCGTCGCCGATGTTGATCAGCGCGAAGGGCTCGCCATCGCCCACCCGCAGGGCCAGCTCGCCCTTGCTGCTGCGGATGTTGACCAGCTTCAGGCGCTGGCGGGCCGGGGCGTTGAACACCCGCTGGAGGATATCGGCGTACAGCTCGTCGATCCTGTCGCCATAGCCCAGCAGCGGCGCGAAGCGCCCCTGGAAGATGTTGTTGCCCTTGGCGTCCAGCAGCTGTGCCTTGTCGTTCACCAGGTCCGCCAGCCAGGCCTTGATCTGCGCCTCGCGGTTGAGGAACTCGGCGAGGAAGGTCACCACCTCGAGAATGTCGGAGTCTTCGTCCGCCACCTTGTTGCCGACGAACACCCAGAGCGGCTTCTCGATGTTGAAGTCCTGCAGTTGCTCGCGATGACGGCTCCACAGCCAGGTCTGCTGATAGAAGGCCAGCAGGCAGGCGGCAAAATACTTGTAGGCGTTGTCGCCCTCGGCGTAGGCCTCGCCGTTCATGTTGAGGATCAGCGAGTCCTTGCCGTAGCCATCCTCGTAGAAGAACTTGTACGAGTAGTCGAAGAGGATGCACTTGGCGTAGACCTCGCGGGTCGCGGTGATGCGCGCCTGGCGCAGCTCTTCCGCGGTCAGCGCCAACTGCGCCAACTGGTCCTCGTCCAGCTTCTTCAGGCTGGCGGTCTGGAACAGCATCTTCGCGCGCTTCTTCTTCAGCTCTTCCTCAGCCGCGTCGACGGTCAGCCCCTTGGCCACCGCCTGGCCGAAGGTGGCCGAATACTCGAAGGCGAAACCGCCGCGCACCAGGGCGTCGCGCCGGCTCATCCAGGCCCCCGCGGCCGTCCCGGTGCCGCGGTGGCCTTCGTCCACCAGCACCAGGTTGTTGCCTTCGAAGGCTTCCACCGCCACGGTCTTGTCGCCCATCTCGTCGCCGAGCTTGTTGATGTCGATGATCTCGATGGTGCCGCGCGGCGGCGTCTGGCTCTTGTTGAAGAACTGGGCGAAGCCGAAGCCGGACAGGTGCAGCTCTTCCAGGTGCTGGCGCGACAGGCCCTCGTTGGGCGTCAGCAGGATGACCTTGCTCGGGTAGCGGTCGCCATTGCCGGCCTGGAAGTAGTGCAGGTACTGCAGGATGTTGACGTGCAGCAGCAGCGTCTTGCCACTGCCGGTGGCGTTCCAGAAGGCGATCTTGTTCAGGTCGTCGGCGTCGAAGTCGCGGAACGGGTCGGCGCCGGCCTCCCCGCGGTAGGCCGCCAGGGTTTCGTTCAGGCCATCGAGCAGCGCTTCGCGGCGGTTGAAGTACCAGTCCAGGTAGATCTCGCTAAACAGCAGCGACAGGTACTGGAAGTACTTCATCTGCAGTTCGTGGCCTTCGCGCTTGTTGCGCTGGGCGGTGATGCGCTGCCAGTGCGCGACGATGTTCAGGTCGTAGCGGCGCAGCTCCGCCTCGCCGATGCGCTGCGGCTCGAAGAGGTTGCCGGCGAGCTCGTGGAAGAACAACGTCTGGCCGCCATCATCGACGCCTTCATGGCGGTCGTCGCCCAGGCGCAGCTTCAGCGCCCCCAGGCTGCCGCCCTTGAAGAAGCCCAGCATCCAGCGGTTGAGCACCAGTTCCTGGTGGAAGCTGCGCTTGCCGGCCGCGCCCCGTGGTGCTCGCGCCATCAGAGCGCCTCCACGGCGAACATGCGTTCGAGGAATTCCGGCTCGATCTGGCGCAGCTTGAGCTCGCGGGTGGCGCCGCCCTGCGCCGCGGTCTGGGTGAGCACCGAGGGGATGTTGTGGTCGCCGTTGAGGTAGATGACATCGAAGCGGCTGTTCGCCGGGTCGATCGCCAGCTCCTCGCAGAGTCGGCTGATGCCCTCGTAGTCGAGGACCTCGCAGTCACGCCAGAGCACCAGGCAGCTTTCCCCGCCCGGCAGGCTGCCGGCGACCTTGACGAAGCCGCGCTCCAGCTGCGCATCCACCTGGCCGACGCGCAGGCCGAGGAGGTAGTTGAAGGTCTCGACCAGGTCCACCGGGCGCCGCTCGAAGGCGCCGGCGGAGTCCACCGCGATGTCCATGGCGTAGTCGAACGGCTTGCGGAAATCGCCGATCGACAGCAACGAGGCGCGGCTTTCCACGTTCAGCATGTAGCGCAGCAGGTAGTCGTCCCGCGCGTGGTCCGGGAGGAAGCCGAACAGGTCGCCCACCGCCGGCGGCCGGGCCAGCTGGATGTTGTTCAGGGCGTCCTCGTAACTCTCCAGCTTGAGCACCTTGAAGCAGCCGGATAGGCCGGTCTGCGGCGCCGTGGGCTCGCCATCCTTCCATTGCGCGGAGTAGATGGCCTTGATCGCCCGCGGCTTGGTCACGGTTTCGAAGTACTCGCCCTGCTCCACCAGGATGAAGCCGAGCTTGGGCTCCAGGCCGGCGGCCTGGGCCTCGCGCCGCAGCTCGATCACCGCATGGGCGGTGGTGCCGCTGCCGCCGAAGTAGTCGAGCACCAGGGCCTGCTCGTCGGCCTGGACCGCCAGGGAGATGCACTTCTTCACCAGGTGGATCGACTTCGGGAAGTCGAAGCGTTTCTCGCCGAGCATGTCGATGAGCAGGCTGTTGCCGTACTTGCCGGCATCGAACTCGCCGCCGCTCCAGACGGTCTTGGGCACGGTCTGTTCATGGGTGACGAACAGGTCCCAGTCGTCGCCGACCTTGAGCGCCGCGACGCGCTCCAGGTTCTGGCGGATGGAGTCGAGGCCGAAGTTCCAGCGCCGCTCGACGCCGTCCTGGTCGATCGGCCACACCTCGATGCGCCCGTCGGCCAGCAGGACGTTCCTGGCGGCCGGGTGGAAATCGTCGTCCGGCACCGTGCCGACGTCGACCACACGGCCGTCCAGCACGTAGATCGGGTAGAACGACGGCCGCCGGTCGATGCGCCGGGAGTTCTCGCCCCAGCGCCGCATCTTGCGCGGGGTGCCGTTCTCTTCCAGGGTCCTGGCGATGCTCGACAACCCGTCGCGGGTGAGGAACAGCGCGTACTCGTGGGTACGGTTGAAGTTGCGGGTGATCGAGCCCTTGGGGTTGTGCACCACGGTGACCCGCGACAGCGTGTGCTCCGGCGCCACCTGCTCCATCACCTTGGACAGGTTGACCATCTCGGAATCGTCGATCGCCACCGTCTTCACGCCGTCGAAGCGCAGCAGGCTCATGCCCTTGATCAGGCGGTCCTGCATCAGGCTCATCCAGGACGAGTGCTTGTACTCGTTCTTGTAGAGGATGGGCGTGGAGTTGGTGTTGTAGGGCGGGTCTATATAGATGTACTTGACCTGCTCGCGGTAGCGCTCCTGCAGGAAACTCAGGGCCTGGAAGTTGTCGCTGTGGACGAAGGTGCCGTTGACGCTGCCGTCCAGGTCGGCGATGGAGGCCAGCAGCCGCGCCTTGAAGGCGGCGTCGTAGAGGCTGGTGTCGAGCATCCGGAAGGGAGCGTTGCGCAGGTCCTGCTCGGTGCCGTTCGCTGCGCCCGTCCAGAGCCCCAGCTGGCGCCACTGCTCCCATTGCCGGGGGTTGCCGACGATGGCCGGGTACAGCGCTTCCGGCACCCGGTCCAGGGTGATGCAGTAATGGCTGGAGACCACGAACTTCTTCTTCAGCCAGAGCTTCTTCTGGAACTCTTCCAGTTGCGCCAGGAAGTCGATCAGCTCCCGGGCGATGGCCCGCAGGCACTGCGTCATGCGCAGGCTCTTGTCGATATCGGCGATGGCCGTGGCGTTCTGCAGGTCGTCCAGGTGCAGGACTTCGTTCTTGATGTAGAAGTCCAGCTCGCCGCGCAGGAAACGCCCGAGGTCCTTGTGGATGAAGTAGTCGGCGGTGTTCTTGCTGGCGTAGTCGCTGAGGTTCTTCTCCAGCAGCGTGCGCTGCGGGTTCTTCTCGGTCGGCTCGCGCCTGGCCAGCTCGGCCCAGCGCGCCTTGACCGCCGCATCGCCCAGCACGGTCTCGACGGCCTTGCCGATCAGCGTCTCCTGCCTGGTGCCCTTGGCCACCGGGCGGTATTCGAAGCGCAGCGTCAGCAGCGGCTGGCCGTCGGCGCCGTCGCCCTCCTCGATGGGCAGCAGCGCTTCGTCGTATTCGTGGCCGTGCTCGTCGGTGCGGCTCAGCGTCATCGGTTCGATCAGCGCGAAGCGGCGTTCCTTGTCGTTGTCCTTGCGGTTGTCCTTGGCGGTGTCGGCGGCCACCAGGCGGAAGTGCACGGCGCGGCCGTCTTCCAGGCGGAAGCTGTAGTTGGCGAAGTTCTCGCCGCTCTTGGTGTAGTACTGGTCCTTGTTGGCCCAGTGCAGCATGACTTCCTCGCCGGCGTAGGGGATGGCGTAGGTGTCCCCCTTGTAGCGGCGCTGGCTGACGAAGTCGCCGTTGTTGTAGTAACGGCTGAAGAAGGTCAGCAGGTGGCTGAAGACGGCGTTCTCGTGCTCGGCGCCATCGCTCCCCGCCAGGTGTTCCAGGATCTTGCGCGGCAGGCGCCGCTCCAGGTAGTCGTTGATCTCGCCGGCGCGGGCATTGAGGATGCGGTAGACGCCGAAGTCCAGCTCCGGGCGGTCGATCTGGAAGATCTCGCGCAGCTTGGCGACCAGGGCCTGGTGCTTGGGATTACGGATGTCGCTCATGACTTGGCCTTTTTCAATACCGCTGTATCTGTCCGGGTTCTGCGCCGGGAAAACGCACGCCGCGCCCGCAACCGGGTTCGCCACGGCGGGCTCGGACTCTGCTCGGGATGCACGCACCACCGGCCCGCGCCGCAGCGGCGAGGCGCTTCGGCGGCATGGCGACCGGGGTGGCAGGCGGAATCAGGATTCAGCTCCCTCTGCGATCCGGCAGGCAGTGAATCTCAACTGACTTGCGATTGGCAACCTGGGCCGCGCCCTGCCAATCCAAACCGTTGATCTTACAAGAGAAGCGTGTCATTCGCGACCGGCGGGGGCCGGGCTGCGCCAAGGGGACGCGACTAGACGCCCGGCGGCAGCTTGGAGCGCATCGCCTTGCGCCGGTCGAACGTCTCGCCATCCGCCACGAAGGTGCCGTCGCCGACCGCGTGCAGGGTACGGCGCTCCTCGCGCTTGGAATCGACATAGGCGGCGATGCCGTCGAGCACCACTATGTTGTGCCGCTCGACCACGTCGACCACCCGGCACTCGATGTTCGCCAGGCACTCGCCGATCAGCGGCGCGCCGACATGCCGGGCCGGCACGGCGGTCAGCCCGAAGCGGGCGAACTTGTCAGTGTCGGCGCCGGAGCAGGTGCCTATGCCGACCACGGTGTCGAGCAGGTCCACGGTGGGAATGGCGATGACGCACTCGCGGGTCTTTTCCAGCGCGGCGTAGGAATGGTTCCAGGGCCCGGTGGTGAAAGCGAAGCGCGGGGTGAAGTCGACCACCATGGTCCAGGACAGCGTCATGATGTTGGGCTGGCCAGCGTCGCAGGTGGTGACCAGCACCACCGGGCCGGGCTCCAGCAGGGTGAAGGCCTTCTCCAGCTTCAGCGCTTTCATGGCGGTGCTCCTCGTCGCAGGGTTCCACGCCCGTGTCCAGGGCCGTGGGTGAGTGGATACCACCTATTCCTTTCCCTGCCTGCACGCGGGAAGGAACAGAGTAGGCGTTTTTCCATGGCTTGCCACGAGGTCACTTGTCGCTCGTAGCCAACCGCCTCAGACAACCCATCCCCGTCACGCCTTCCTCGGAACGTACCGCCTGTTTCCCGAGAAGAAGATTCCTCGCCCGCGTTCGCCCGATGCCGGTCATCGTCGGCCTCGCCTGGCCGGAACCACGCAGGCGCCAGTTCCTCGCTGACGCCCGCTGTTCGGTTCGACTCCTCAGAAGCTTCCCCCAACCTCCGCCAGCGCCTGCTCGAGGATCGAAAGGATCTGGTCGGTCTGTTCGCGCCCGATGGTCAGGGCCGGGCTCAGGCACAGGGTGTTGTTGAAGTCGGCGAAGGAGCGGTTGGTACGGCTGATGATCAGGCCCTTGGCCATGCACAGCGCGGCAACCCCCATGGCCACGCCCTCGGCCAACGGTTCGCGGGTCTCGTGGTCGCTGACCAGCTCGATGCCGAGGAAGAGTCCCTTGCCACGAACCTCGCCGATCAGCGGGTGTTCTCGCTGCAGGCGCAGCAGGCCTTCGAACAGGTAGGCGCCGATTTTCTCCGCATTCTCCAGCAGGCCTTCCCGCTCGATGATCCGCAGGTTCTCCAGCGCTGCGGCGGGGCCGGCGGTACAGCCGCCGAAGGTGCTGATGTCACGGAAGTAGACCTCGCGGTCGTCCGGCTCGCCCTTGAACTGTTCGAACACCTCTTCTGTGGTCACCGTGCAGGAGATGGCGGCATACCCGGACGCCACGCCCTTGGCCATGGTGACGATGTCCGGCTGGATGCCGTAGTGCTGGTAAGCGAACCACTTGCCGGTGCGGCCCAGGCCGCAAACCACCTCATCGATGTGAATGAGGATGTCGTACTTGCGGCAGATCGCTTCCACGGCCTTCAGGTAGCCCGTGGGCGGAGTGATGACGCCGCCACCGGCGGTGATCGGCTCCAGCACCACCGCGCCGATGGTGTCCGGCCCCTCGCGCAGGATGACCTCCTCCATGGCGCGGGCCGCGCGGGCGCCGTAGTCGTCGACCGGGCCGAATTGGCTGCGGTACTCGCAGCAATGCGGGAGCTCGACGAAGCCCGGGGTGAAGGGGCCGTACTGCATGCGCCGTTCCTGTTGCCGGTGGAACTCAGGCAGGTGATGGTGGTGCCGTGGTAGTCGCGCTCGCGGTAGAGGATCTTGTGCTTGCGGCCGGCGTACTTGCGGTGGGCGATCTGCCGCACCATCTTGTAGGCCTTCTCGTTGGCTTCCGAGCCTGAGTTGGAGAAATACACCCGGCTCATGCCCGGCATCTTCTCGATCAGCGCCTCGGCGAAGCGCGCCGCCACCGGGCTGCCCAGGGTGCCGGCGGAGTAGTTCAGCTCGACCAGTTGGTCGCGCACGGCGTCGGCGATGCTGGCCCGGCCATAGCCCACGTTGACGCACCAGACGCCGCCGGAAGTGGCGTCCAGGTAGCGCCGGCCCTGCACATCCCAGACGTACAGGCCCTCGCCCCGGTGCATCATCGGCGGCACCGCCGCTCGAAGCCCCGGTGCCGTGTCAGGTGATGCCATACATGGCGGCGGTCCGATTCCAGCCATTGCTCGCTGGCGGACTGCGGGGAAAGATCGTTCATCGGGCTTGCTCCTGTTCATGGTTCCGGCCCGGCGCCGGGACGAGCGAGTGCCCGCACCGACGCCGCGCGTACTGGGCACCCGGGGGTGCCGATCGTGGGAAATCTCTCCGCTTCGCCGGGCCTGGCCGCCCGGCATGGCTTCAGGCCTTGCCCTTCCAGGGCACCAGGCGGCGCTCCAGCCAGCGCATGCCGAGGTCGAACAACAGGGCCAGGGCGCCGATCACCAGGATGCCCAGCACCACCACCTCGGTGGCCATGAACTTCGATGCGGTCAGCGCCATGAAGCCCAGGCCGGCGGTGGCCGCGACCATCTCGGCGGCGACCAGGGTGGTCCAGCCGAAGCCGATGGCGATGCGCATACCAGTGAGGACGTCCGGCAGGGCCGCCGGGACTATCACGTGGAACAGCACCTAGCGGCGACTTCCACCCATCGAGTAGGCGGCGTGGATCTGTTCGACGGCCACCGAGCGCACGCCGGCGCGGGCGCTGAGCGCCAGCGGGGCGAACATGGCCAGGTAGATGAGCAGGATCTTCGAGCCTTCGCCGATGCTCATCCAGATCACCACCAGGGGCAGATAGGCCAGCGGCGGCAGCGGCCGGTAGAACTCCACCAGTGGGTCGAAAATGCCCCGCGCCACCCGGTTGACGCCCATGAGAATGCCCACCGGCACCGCCGTCAGCACCGCGAGGAAGAAGGCGCCGAAGCCCTGCTGCGCAGCATCCGCCCTACATCCGCTACTTCGACTCATCGAAGTTCCCCTCCGACCTGGCCAACGGCGACATCTGCGCCGTGGTCGGCTGGGGCGGCTCGGTATACAGCGCCAAACAGATCGCCGAACGGGCCCACAACGGCATGAAGATCACCTACAGCATCCCCCGCGAAGGCGCCCCGGTGTGGATGGAAAACCTGGTGCTGCTCAAGGATGCGTCACACCCACAGCAAGGCTACGCCTTCATCGACTAAATCCTGCGCCCGGAAATTACTGCGAAGAACTCCAACTACGTCGGCTCCCCCAACGGCAACAAGGACGCCACCAAACTGATAGACACCCAACTGCGCGAAAACCCGGCGCAGCATCCCACGAAGGAGGTCATGGATACGTTGTATCCGCTGGAAACACTGCCCTTGAGGCTTGAGCGGGTGCGTACGCGGGTCTGGACGAGGGTGAAGACTGGGACGTGATAGGTTTTGGCTGTTGGGGACCGACTTCTGCTGGGTGGGGGCTGGTGGGGGTTGGCTGGTTTTGATGGGCTGTGGTTGCCATTTCATACTAGCGACGTGGGTCACGCTGTCAGCGGGTACAGGACTGACAGCTGATGGGACAACTAGGTGGGCAGCCACGGCGGCCCTATTCCCCAACCTGGAAGTTCACCTCCTTCGCAGCATCGGCCAAGGCCTTGGTCTCAGCGGTTTGCATGACCACGTCGCCGACTTCTGCAGCGACACTGCCTGAATTCGCTTCTGGGTTACGTCCGAGCTTATCGAAGAGCACTGCCTGCCAGGGCGGTCAAGCCGAGTGGTCTGGACGGACGCGGTTCCAGACGTGGATATCAGTGCGTTCGCTCAATGGTTTTGTGCGCAATTTGCGTCAACCAGAAACCAAAACAGAACACCTCAAACACTCTACCCCTTGCACCCCATGCGCTTATTTGGTGGATTTCCATGGACGCCGATGGACACTGACGGATCGCCTACACCCTAGTAAATACGGGGCATACAGGCTAAATTAGCGTCCATCGCGATCCACGAGCATCCACCGACAGCCAAACGATTAGGTGGGGTAAAAGTGGGGTAAAATTCCATGAAGCCGAACTAGGCAAGGGGTAGGACATGGCCAAACTGACAGCCAAGCAACTGGAGGCGCTCACCACAGCCGATGACGGCCGGATCCTCCGCGAAGACGGGGGACTGGTCGCCAAAGTCCGTGCCGGCGTGCGCGGCGTGACGGTGCAGTTCCGCTACGAATTCAAGCAGGATGGAATGAAGCGCGACCAAAGCCTGGGCAGTTGGCCGAAGAAATCGCTAGCGCAGATTCGCGCCGAACGCGACGAAGTGAAAGCGATAGCCGCCAAAGGAATCGACCCCACCGCTGCCCGCAAGGCCGCCAAGATCGAAGCCCAGGCCGCCATCGCTGCCACCATTGCTGAAGCCGAGCGCCAGGCTGCAGAGAACAAGACGGTCGCCGATCTCTTCGAAGAATGGATGCGCGACGGTGTGTCCCGCCAGGACGGCAACGCCGAGTTGCGCCGTAGTTTCACCAAAGACGTGCTTCCACTCATTGGCAAGAAGCCGCTGCGCACCCTGACCGAGAAAGACCTGCTCAACGTCTTACGCTCAGTCAAAGCCCGCGGCCTGAATCGCACCGTAGTGATTCGCAGCAAGGACATCGGCCAGATGCTGCGCTGGGCCGAGAAACGCAAGCCATGGCGCACCCTGATGGCCGACGGCAATCCAGCCGACCTAATTGATGTCAATAAGCTGCTCGACCACGACTACGAGGAACAGCGCGATCGCCTGCTCTCTCCTGACGAAATCCGCGAGCTGCGTGATATCTTCGCCCGCCTGGAACGCGACTACGACGCCCTCCCCGCCGGCCAGAAATACTCTGGCATCCGCCCAGTCAATCCGCGCGTGCAATGCGCCGTCTGGATCTGCCTGAGCACCCTCTGCCGCATCGGCGAACTGCTCAAATCCGAATGGCGTCATGTGGATCTGGAGAAAGGCACCTGGTTCATCCCTGCCGAGGCTACGAAGGGCCACAAGGGCAAGCGCCAGGATCACCATGTATTTCTGTCGTCATTCGCGCTGAAGCAGTTCGAGCGCCTGAAAGAAGAAACCGGCCATACCCCGTTCTGCTTCCCCAGCAAGGATGAGAATAGCCACGTTGACACCAAGACAGTCAGCAAGCTAATTGGTGACCGGCAGTGCCGCTTCAAGAATCGCAGCAAGCCACTTACTGGCCGCCACCATGACGACTCACTGGTACTAAGCAAAGGCACCAAAGGGGAATGGACTCCTCATGACTTGCGCCGTACCGGTGCCACCATGATGCAAGAGCTTGGTGTCGCACTGGAAATCATCGATCGTTGTCAAAATCACTTGCTGGGTGGTTCAAAGGTACGCAGGCATTATCTGCATCACGATTATGCCAAAGAAAAAGCAGATGCCTG
The DNA here is from genome assembly GCF_000812405.1 of Pseudomonas sp. PI1. Classification (NCBI taxonomy): domain Bacteria; kingdom Pseudomonadati; phylum Pseudomonadota; class Gammaproteobacteria; order Pseudomonadales; family Pseudomonadaceae; genus Pseudomonas; species Pseudomonas sp. PI1. Next base: position 164,984 of record NZ_JWMC01000074.1, on the reverse strand, counting down.
GAAACGGCTCGGCGAACGTCTCGAAGCCATCCAGAGCACTGGAGATGCGATGCCATAGCGGAGACTAATTGAGCGATCGCTCATCACTCTCAGTCGCCGGGCAATACGCCCAGCCAGCGTTGGCGCAACGCTGCAGTATTGGTGAGGGTGTTGCTGCGGCGCCCATTCAAGTCTTCAGCGCGCAGAACGGATGCTCCACCGTCGTCGGGCAGCGGATGCGTATCATTTCCAGAGCTTGATCTAGGCGGGGCTGCATCGCGTCAAGCACCGACTCATGTTCCCATGCGACTCAATCGCCGCTGAGCACTCTATGTGCATTATTCCTTCAATGTACACCCTTGGCAGTTCGAGCCCCAGTAACGGTTCAGCTTCAGGCCTTTCTCAATCGTCGCAACTCTGGAGCGACTAATTGAGTCCCAAGGAGTAAAGTTTCGTATATATACCTTTGGCCGCATTGCAGCTGCAGGAGCCTCAGTTGCGGGGGGTGTCACAGGCGGTATTGGGCGCCCTCTAAAGTATTGCGATCGCTGCCCACGATATCGCGACATGGTATCCAGGCTACGAAACCGCAAAGAACTTCTCCGGATCTAACGCTCACGTCATCTATAAAAATAAGCATCAACACATAAACCTCTACCTGAGAGCCCACAACCATGTTTAATCTTAAAAATATTAAACATGGCTCGCTTTCGAGCAGAAGTGAACTTCACTACCTGAGCCTAGAAGCGCACAAGACGAAACCTGTTTTTCTACAGTGAAAGTTCGCACTGTATAAAGCCCCACCAAAACCAACTATTAGACGATAGTACCGAAGCCTTAAAACTCATAATAATCAATGCTATCAGGATACTTCCGATGCAAATCAATAGCGACCCTTCCAATGTATGACCCAGGATCCGAGACATGGATTACGAGTGTATCTATTGCTCTTGTAAGAGGAATCATTACCCACTTTCTCGCATACTCCAGGGCCGCCTCTGCCTCGTCGTAGAATATATCGTTTTTCTCCTCCTCGCTGACTTTAGCGTTCTCCTGTTTGTAAGAAAAAAACTCATCTAAGGCGAAATTAACCACGACCCATCCCTCAAGGCCTCGGCATGACTCGTACTGAACAATCCTAAACTGCTCAACGCTGGTTGGATATTCATCTCGCTGCTCCGGATCGACGGCGTCCCAACACTCAAGACCCCATTCAGCAAACTGTTTTCCAACCTTCGAGCGCCTTTGCCCATCGGCGGATGTTTCCACCCATCCAGGTGGAACACAAAACAGGATGTCAATCGGCTTATTCCCATCATCTCTAGCAGTTGCCACTAGTTTAGAATGAAATTTCTTGGAGAATGGATCACCAACAACTACGATGACTTTCCCGCCGTGTGATTCAGGCAGAGGTTCGAGGTTCCAATTCGCGTAGTCAATTTCCTTTGCGAAGTGGCCTACTGTCTGGCAAAGGCTGGACTTGAGTCGCAGACTTTTTCTTAGCGGAACAATCTGACTTTCGCACACTCCTATATTTGCTCGCCAATCGATTTTTTCCACACCTCGTACGAACTGGTCAACCCCGTCGGCAATGATTACCTTCTTTGGCCCGTATAGCTGATAGATTAGATCTCGCTCAGTAGCAGGCCAATCTTGCGATTCATCGATGAGCAACAGGTCCCATGTCAATGACCTACTGCGGGTAGATCTCGACCTCTCGACTTCTTCTTGTGTCACAGCACCGGCCAACAAGTACTCAAGCGCAGTTTTTTTATACTCTTCATATGCTTCAAGGAAATCGGGCTCCTGCTTCGAGATAAAACCCAAAGCCAGCAGCCATTCGCGCATGAAGCTATGAATAGTCTTGATCGAGATACTTCCCACCCCGACCGAATCCTTAGCTCCGAGCAAGGTCAGAAGTCTACGCAGATCTGCGACTAAAGCCTTATTATAGGTAAGCAGTACAACACGCAAACCAAACTCGTCATATGCTTGATATGCCATGCGAATAAGGCGTACTGTCTTTCCCGTCCCCCCGCGCCCTCTAAATATTAGAAGTTGCCTTCCCAGCTTCTCGGCGTACTGTTGCTGCGTTCGATCCAGAACAGACCTTGTGATCGCCTCAAGCCGCTTTCTGTCGATTTTAGATGGGACCAGCACGTTTGAAAAAACTGCCAAAGTGTTAGCCATGTATGCGCGCACGGAAAAGCAACACACCTCGTTACAACCTGGCCGACTCGATAATAAGGCTACCTTTTCCAACAAGAGCCCCCAAGTCACATCTGATCCAAGGATGTTGTTCTGCGACTTCGGAATAAGCGAGCATTGAACTCGCTCGAGCCAAATAAAGTTTGTAATCCAAGGAGAGCTTTTGCTCAGGCTATTTTTCTCAATGTACTTTTTTATAGAGTATTTCTGCCCATCACTTTGCGTAGTGACATCATGATCACTATCATTATATTTAACAAAACACCTATTCCCCTCAAAGCGAACCAAGCTCGGCGAATGCCCCTTTACTTCAAACGAAGCACAGAATGAATGGATTAGTGTATTGGTTTTTTCTGACCGGATTTCTTCTTTGCGATAATTGGCAAAGAAAACGAGCAAATCAATATCCTGGACCTTTTGCCCAAAGCATTTAGCCGAAGGAAAAATCTCAAGAACAACCTGACTATCTTCATCAAGCCCGGAAATATACGCAGCTGCGAGACCTGCTAGCCTCTCAGCAGCCTGATACTCCGGCGAATTGTCGTTTTCCCCATGTATTCTGATCATCTTCTATGCCACATGACTATAAATGGACGGCGCAACTGGCGATATACCATTTTGTTTCGCATAACTCCCCGACCCTACCTGAAACCCCTTGATTCAATTGAGTCGCTCACTAACTAAATCGAGGTAAATGGCCTGGCTCGCCGTTCAGATGACGTGTCCCTAGAACATATCCCAAAGACACGGACTCCGGTGACTAACGGAAAAAGCTCCGAACCCGCTGATGGGCATCCGGCAGGTTGGATCTGAGCAGGTACTCGTTCAATGCTAAGTAGCCATGGACATTCTGTGCGTTATTGACCGCATGAACGAATTCCGGCCGACCGATTAGTCCAGGGAAGGACCCCAAGGCCATTCGATGCCCTCCATGCTCTACAAGCATGGGGGCTTCAGGCATACCACCTGGCAAGCACCGGAAGCCGTCCAACTCAAGACTGGCGCACAACTGGGACAGAGTGACCTCCTGTACATTTGGAGGGGAGCAACGCGGCTCCTCACCGAATATTCCGTAGCGTAAAAGCGCCGCGCCGAGCTTCCTGTCGAGTCGATCTTGGATGTGCTGGTTGTGGAAGTGGTCTAGGCATTCAGTGCATGAAGTGTCGCAGGTGCAACTCTCCAACAGAATAAGAGTATCCACCAAGATCTCTGGAAGATTTCTCGCCGCCACTTCAGCATAACCTGCGCCCCCCGAGAGTGTATCGTATAGGAATATGTCCAACATCCGAGCCTCGTTTTGAAGAACGGGGACAACACGGAAACCGGAACCAAACTCAGCAGGATCAAGGTCCAATTGCCTATGGCGGCTCGCAGCGAGCCGGAGGGCTTCTGCGATCGTGTGAAGCGCATCCTCCAGCATTCGTAGTGTCACTATGTCACTGGTGTCGGTCACTAGCGGAGCGGCGACTTTCAGCCTTACCAGCAATAAATCAGTTGTGAAGTCATGACCAAGAAGCACACGTCGGAACTCACCAGAGCATAGCTGTGGAGTCCCCTGCGGGCCGAGGTAGCGGTAGGGGCGTTCGTGAGGCCCACCAGCCGGCGAGAACTGGTCGAAGACGGAGGCAGCTCCGCATTCGACGCATACCGAGAACCCGTTGGCCTGACCACCCTCTTTGCCTCGGTTGACGGTTACTAGCCTGCGGTCGGTCGCGTGAGTGAAACTAGCATTTGGCCCACACGGCCTAAAGGTGAATACCTCCGGATCAACGGGCTGCGGGAACTGCGCCATCGTTGCGAACGTGATATCTTGCTCGCGGTCGTCCTCGGGAAGTTCTTTGGCGCATTCGGGACCAAAGACTTCTGGCTGAATCATCGTCTCCTCTTTCAACGCTCCGCCACAAACAGGACAAGTACTATCATTTCCCTGGGCCGTATGGGGATCACGTACAAAGGAGCATGCTTCGCAATGGACGAGCTTTTTCGCAGTTGCGAAAAGCGGTCTGGCCCGACTCACCTCCCCAGTTGGAAGGTCAGCGAACACGCCTCCGGAACGGTAAGTCTTCTTATCGATAACGATCAGCCGCCCGGGGGCATACTCGCTTAATGCCTGAGAAATCGACTGCTGTGGCCGCTGAACCGTGCGAACTTCCCAAATGCCTTTGAGATTCTTCTCGCGCTTTTCCACCAAGAAACTGCAGAGGCTTGTGGGAAACGCGTAGCTCGGTAGGAGGCCATGGAAGAAAAGAAACTCCAGGAGTTCTTCCTGCTCTAGATTCGGTCCCGCGTTTTCGTTGTCCTCAACTTCCTTATTCTCTCCGTCGTCCTCCGAAACAGCAGGTGATGGAACATCTGCGCTGAGCCGACGCAAAGTCGTCAGGAGCTCCTCTGCCACCTCCGCGAGCCACTCCTCGATCGGTCGACCGCCGGTATCTAGGGACGGTGGAAGCCATGCTGCGATAGATGCCCTCAGATCACCCTCGGCGGCTAGGACGCGATGTGACACCCAATCGCCAAATCCTTCTAGGTTTAGACCAGTGTCCCGTGCCCCATGGAAAAACTGTCGTGTCGGCCCGAGCGACTTTTCAAGCATTGACGTTTTTTCATCAGGACCATAGCCCCTTTGCCCCATAAGTTCGTGAAAGAAGGTCTGGACCAAATAAGCGTGCACGTGACGTCGAGCGATCTTGGGGTTATCCACCTTAACCTCGGGTGTACGCGGCGACCCAGCCACGATGTGCTCGGGGTTCAGGAAATAGTGGCTGTCGTGAGGCCCGGTCTGGGAATACGTCACGACAGTCGAGACCGAAGCACCGCGACGGCCAGCACGACCGGCACGTTGCTGGTAATTCTCACGTTGGGGGGGAACGTTCCTCAGTGCTACCGCGACCAGAGAACCGATGTCGACGCCAACTTCCATGGTGGTGGTACAACTGAGCACGTCAATCGGCCTGTCGGAATCCTCGATAAGGACGTCTTGAAATCTAAGCTCATAAAGCTCGGTGGTAGCGTGGACGCTGCTGCGGTCCCGATTTGAGAGTTGGGCTGTGTGCTCTTCGACGCTCAAGTTGGAGAGCCGAGCGCCAGAAGCGAGAGCTTCTTGCACCGGCAGGCGCCAGAAGCCCTTACGGGCGGCCACGTAATTGCTCACCAGGGGATCAACTAGTCTGACTCCTTCGCCTCCGCAAGCGAGGCAGATCGTCCCACCTAAAGCGAGAGGCATGAGGGCTGTGCAATCTGGACACTGAGCCCAAACGTGGGAAAGGTCGACTCGTAGGCGGAGTGTGTTCGGAGTAAGGAACCAGACTTTGTCTTTCTCGGACGCCAACTGGCTGCGGAACGCTGCCTCGATAGCCTCGACGGCGAGCTTCCCCCAACCGGGGCGACGGGCAAGGGCCTCCGCGAAGGCCCGGTCGAACTGCCCTTTGCTTCCCCAATCCGGCTTGAAGTAACCGGCCGCCTTACAGCGGAGTACCGAGTCCAGCGACGGGTCGAATGCGAACTCCCTGAGCAGTGCATCTATCCAGGCAACTGCGAGTGCCCGGACGTCCTCGTCCCCAAGAGCGATCCCTGCCGCCTTGATATCGTCTTTGAGCTTCCTGAGTTTTGCTCGTGCGGGCTCGACGAAGCCGACGGTTGTTCCCGACAGCGAGTAGTAGTTGCTGCAAAAAAGCTTCAGCAGCGCTATCCGATACCGTGCGGGTGGCGTTTCCGATGGTTCGAAATCATCGTCGAGAGCTTGCCTCAGGTCTCCCTCACAGTCGCGCTCGAATTCGGCACGAGCGGCAGCGATCTTCTTCGCATCCTGCCCATCAAAAATGAGAAGGTCATGCTCAGAGAGGATGGATAAGAAAGCGAGATAGAAATTACGGTTAGGTCGCGGCTCCTGGGAAATTGCCTCCAGTCGCGCGCATGCGAGCGCAACTGCCTGTCGGAACACGTCGAGTTCGATGTCGCGGGGGATGTCGCGGGCCAACCGGGCAGCCTTCTGGCGGCCGTCGGAGAAGATGAGTACCTTTCGACCGCCATTGGGATGCTTTGCATCGATAGTGCGACTTGCCGGCTGGCGAGCCATCTGCGTGCGGACCAACGCAGTGAATGGAGCCTCGCCCTTCGTCACATGGTCCATCACCTTGGAGGGCTCGCTCTTAGAGCTTCGGGTCCTGCGCATGCATACAGGGCATTCGTCGAAGGCGATCTCGACCTGGCCTGCGGCGACCTTGTCGGGTACTTTTACCTTGCGGTAGCCCGAGGTATCAGAGGGGCAGATTGGGAAGAGTTTTCCGGTTGGAACGTGAAGCCACATGTCTTTGTGGCGGCTGCGTGGATGAACGTTCTCCTCGACCAATATCTCAATCGGAATGAGTTCGATAGTACCGCCTTCGGACAATGGGCCACTCGGCTGATGCCATACAAAATCCATATCGGAACTCACGTAGCCGCGGACGAAAGCGGCACCGCAATCGCGGTGGGTGAGCAATTCGTAGACCCTTCCCTTCGACGTGCAATAGCACCGGTCCAACGGCTTCGTATGAAGGCGCCCTAGGATAGTGGGGCCGGCGTGGCCGCCGAGTCTTTGCGAACATTCAGGGTCCACACAAGCGTGAAGCCCAGGCAGCCCTCTATGGAAAAGATGCAAGCGGGTCGGTATCAATACGCGACCATCTGAGCGCCGCCGGGCATAACTACCCAAAGCAAGCAAGGCGTCAGCCGCCCGCGCTGCGGTGTCAGGTGGAGATTCGCCGAAGAGCGCCTCGCTGAGAGTGTCGAGCCTAACCGCCTTGCCCGACACCGTCGCGATCAGTGTCTCAAGGGGACCGAAGTCGGTCATATTCTCGAAGAGCCAGTCACGGAATGATGCATGATCCCCTGCGGTTGGCACCTGCCAGTTCAGACGTGCGGCGAGTTCCATCGCGGCCATCTGTGCGGCGCCGAGGTCGTTGGCGGCATTCTGAAAGGCCCCAAGATCGAATTCCGCCAACGCCTCGGCCTCTTCGCGCGTGGCGGGACGAGGGAGAGAACGCGGCTCAGGGGTTCCTTGGATCACTCTGATGCGTCGAGAGGAACCGTCTGGCAAGCCAGTTAGATCCCGGGCGAAGCGCTCACCGTCCTCGACTGCAGTCGGGCCTGAACCAAGGCTCGCGCTGGTTAGAATGCAACGCATGCGTTCACGGGGTATCTCCAGGCGGGCGCAGAGGCGCCGGATGAGAAGAGCGACCTCGGCGCCACCAGCCCCCCTGTACATATGCGCCTCGTCGAGAACGAGGATGAATTCGTTCCGGGGATCAGCTTTGAGCCAATCCCTAGTCTGCTCGAAAATGCCCCGCTCGATGGGGCGCATGAGCATATATTCAAGCATGGAGTAGTTGGTGATGAGCAGTTCCGGGCAGCGCTGCTGCATCTCGTTCCGGGTCATGAGCTCACGGTCACCGGGCTGCGTAACAAGCCGATGGCCCCAGTTATTGGCAATATATTGCTTGCCAGCCTTCTTACCCGACACGTAGGTTTTGGTCTGAGCCAGCTCTCGCCCATAGAAGGCATCCAGATCTTTACTGGGCCAGCGGCCGATGCGCTCCAGCTCCATCCGGACTGCCGATTTCTCTGCGACCTTGCGATAAAACTCTTCGAAAAGAGGTTTGATAAATCGTTCATCCCGCACGGAGGATCGGCGTCCTGGATAGGGGGTGCGTCCCGTATAGCTGCCGAAACGTATGGGCCTCGCTCGTCCCTTTGAGAGGACCTTTGCAGCCTCGGGGTTGCCGAGCATTCGCCGGATACGTGCAAGCTGGTCATTGACCAAGGCATTCATCGGATACAACAACATCGCCCTGCAGCCTGGAAGCTCAGCAGACGCTGGCCTTTCTTCCCCTTCGATTGCCAACTTACCAATAACAGGCATAAGGAAGCTTTCGGTCTTACCAGAACCGGTACCAGTAGCCACTACTAGGTCGGCTGCTTCATTGCCGAGGAAAGACACGAGTGCTTCCGACTGGTGCTCGTAGGGATGGGGGTAAAGGCCGACGCCCATCCCCGCCAGTTGGGTCAGTGCGTCGACGGCAGCATTAGGGATCGGCAGGCTGTCGTAGGGATCACCCACCTTATAGACTGGAGTGGCTTCCACATAAGGGACTTGGGCGACGGTTGCATCCCTTCGAAGAAGCGCATGGCGCTCTTTAATAAGCCCCTCATCACGGATGTGATATTGAGCCTCAATGTATTGCCTGAGACTCTCTGCCAGACTCCTCGCTGCCTCATGGACGCCTGTTGCTTCGACAGTTTTCGACATAACGGTCATCAGTTTTCTCTCCCTGCGCCCAAACGCTCGTCCAGTACGATCCGAAGCCCCTCAAATGCCTTACGCAAGATCGGTAAAGTCTCTACGGGAAACATGTGATGCGTTACACCAGGATGTCCCCCATCAGGCGCGGGGACCTGCCAGCCAAGCAGGAGTACCCTTGCCTCACGCTCTGGCAAGCGGCGCCCTAGTCTGAGTTTCACCGAGCCCTGAGACACTGAAGCGACGATGCGGATAGAGCGCCCTGCCCGTGCATCCAGATGAAAGCGAAAGCGTCTGGCATCCTGGGAATCTATGCCACTAAGCCTCCGCAGGCGACTCCTTACAAATTCACCAATGAAATAGGAAAACATCGGCCCGGCCGCTCCCGAACTGCGCACTCTGCAGAGTAAAATCGGTCCCTCGCCGGCCGGCAGATCCGTAAGTCTGACCCATTCACGCGTCAAGTAAACGGAGACCTCACCCATGTCGTCAGGAGCGTCCGTCAGTCGAGTCGTAGCCTCAGCCAGCAGCCGCGCTGACCATGCTTCAAGCCCTTCGGCGGGGGCTCCGATCCATTCTTCTGCCTCCCACATATCTGCCCAGCCTTCGCAAGCAGCGGTCTCCACCAGCCGAACCCTACCCTCAGTCTTTGCCGATGCCCTCACCGCTTGTGGGAGTATTTCCTTTGGCCCCCCACCTAGCAGCACAGCTAACCCGTCTCCTGCTCGAACAGTGTGAGCTGGCGCCGCAAGCCACCTGCCGCCCTCGAGTCTGACCATGTCTCCCAGATCGGCAAGACTATTAAGTATTCCTATTACTCCAGGTTGAGTATCCACTCCATCGGCAGCAAGATCTGGCCACAACGAAACCAACTTACGTCGTACCATACCGGAGAGACGAACCGAGGCAGCAGGCTCCCACTCTCCCTGACTACCTTTAGGGGCGGAGCAAAGATGCGATACCGCTCGCAAGCATTCCGACACTGCGGATATCCGAAGGCATTCCCCTCCTCGCCTACAGCCTATCCCCGCCGCGACGCCCCTACGCGCGCCCTCTAAGGAAACCGCCTGCCACTCCATCGCCACGCCCTCAAACTGTCATGTCTGCTCGCCCGTTGGCCAACTCGCGTTCAGCGATTTGAATGATCTCCTTAACAGGACCTCCGTTGGCTCTAGCCCATGGAGCGGCCCATGAGACAAGCAGCGAATTGAGATCATCCTCCGCTTTTCCGCCTGGTATCGCCCTGAGAGCCGCGTATGCACGGCTAGACACGCGCCGCCATAAACTGCCGCCTTCAAAGCCTGCTTCCTTCAGAAGCTCACCCAACTGGCTCGTAACTGGAGTCGTCTCGCTAGTTTCAAGGCCATCGACCTGTGGCCAGGCTTCTTTCGCGAGTCGGCCGTACTTCAACTGGGGTAGCTTGGCGGAAATTCCGCGCATCGGAAGAGCATCCGTATCGAATACGGGCCCCAGTTCAGCAAGCGTGCCTCCATCAGGGAACGCGGCCGGGCCCTGCGCCCAAGAGGCGATTAGAGCAAAGCCTCCGTAGCTAGACCCGGTGAACTGCCGTCGTACGACAATATCTCGAACAGCAGCACCGTAGACCTCAAAAGCTGAGAGGTTCGCCCCCTTCAGAAGCAGGCAACCTGACGAGCCTGCAACAATCTCGACACAGTCGGACGCAGCCTCATCAGATATAAGTCCGACCGGCACTCGCCATTCATGGAAAATCGGCCCGCCGATAGCTGCGGCCACAGAGTCAGCCACCAAGTCAGCGAGCGACCCAGAGAACTGCACCATTTGGCCTGCGGCAAGAGCTGCAACTATCTGGCGAGCAGCGGCGATTGTTGCCCCTCTCGCAACGCCGGTCGCCTGAAGATTCGAAGCGACTAGGTCACAGGCGTTTTGGATAGAAAGAATGGCGACAAACGCTCCCTCCGGCTTGTTCTCAAGCAATCTAACCCGTTGCTTTGTTCCTGACTCCGCACCACTTCCCACCAAGATGCTTTCAAGGGCAGCGACTCTTCCCAAAAGTATGCCAACGGTCTCAGCCGTCTCTGCCTGATCAGCTTCGCCTGCTGAAAGACTTTCGACAGCCACCCTCAGCGCTGCTATGTCAGTTGCGACCTCATCCCACCTCTCTCCACGGACCACAAGCGCCCGCACGCCTTCCTCAAGGACATCGGCTTTGATGCTGACGGCGGCGATAGCGTCAGCGTTCTGCTTAGCGGCAACGCTTAGCGAATCAATAACTTTTTCAGTCTTTTCGGAACGTGCGAATTCCGCATCCAGTGACATCCGCAAGTCGGACACTGCATTGGAACTCTGACTAACGTTCTTGGCGAAGTCCTCAATACCTCTGACAAGAGAAGCCGCTGTGACTTCAAGTTGCCCAATGCGGTTGGCCTGATCCGCAGCAGCAACCTCAGCAACTGCAAAGCGTTGCTCCATGTCTTCAATACGGGTCGGCAGGCCGTCGATCATCTGATCGCGTGCCAGAGTTGAAGCCGAGCGGAAACAAGCAAGTGCTATTGCGACATCAGGATGGTCTGGAAAACAACTGAAAATGAATAATCGCTCTACGTCCTCTTTAGCGGCACGCGGAAAACGCTCAGCGAGCTCCCTCAAGAAGGAAGGACCGGCGTCGGAAGTAAGCTCGGAGTTGTCGCCTTGTGGAATGGAACCTCCCAGCCGGCCCATACCCCAAGCCTCCCAAAGCTGGGTGAAGATACTCCAGTCAAATGCATCTTTGAGGCTTGTTTGCGGATGGATCAGATGTCCTATTAGACGTTTCTGTCTCTCCTTGAACTCGGGAGGTGTGCCTGGTCTGAATCCTTGAATGCGCGGCAAACGGTTATAGATTGTCTTGCGCAATCCATGAGGAATTTCCTCAATGAATTCGGCGACCACGGTTTGTCCCAATGCAGAAATTCGCTGTTTTGCCTCCTGGCTGTATTGGTAACTCATGATGAGGCACCTTCTCCCAAACGTTTAATTTCAAAGCCGCAGGCAAGGATCTCCTTTACCAGCGAACGATAATGCGGGATGAGCGACGCTTCGGGCCTCACAGCAGCGAAGACTCCAACTAGCGAGTTGTCGTCAGAACACACTGTTGTTGGCGAAGCAATTTGCAACTGGAACATGAAACTAAGCAACCTCGATCGCAGGGCCGGAGTGAGTTCCTTACTACGGAGTCCTACTGAAGAACATGTCCAAGTGCCGGCGACGCGCAATCGCCCAAAACCACCGAATTCAATCTCTACGTGACATGCAGGGTCGGCCAAGGCGGAAGTTATCTTCGTCAGTACGTCAGGCGGTGGGAGACGCATATGACGGCTATGAGGAGAAGAGTCACTCCCAGAGGAAAGCGCTGTCACAAATCGCCCAATTGGTCCATCTATGCGGAGAACTCCCGTCGCGCCAGGAGGCATCGATAGATAGTCTGGCCCCCTCCCATGTGTCCGGGCCTCAGCCACCATATCTGTACACCTGCGTTGATGCAGAGGAACAACATGGTGAACTCCCATTGGTGTCGTGAACGCCAGTTCGACAGAGGGGAGCCACTGAGAGCGCACTGGATTAAGGGTGAAGGATACGAACTCTTCAATCCCTGGATTGTTCGCATCTGAAACTTTTACAGTCTGCGCGCCGTCAGTCTTAAGGGCAAAAAACGCTGGCGATCGCTCCTTTCCTAGAACGGAATACTTTGAGGACCCACTTTGGACTTGCATTGTCGGACCTTGATCCGACTGTTCCAACGGCATCATCTTCGCTGCTAGCAAGAGTACGCTTGTCCTGACACTCTCAACCACATTGACACTTGCGTTCCTAGTAAAGAATGGCCAAACAGCGGTGATTGCGGGCACGGGCGGTGCAATTGGCAGCCCTGTGAATGAATGCAACCAATCGGCGCATCTTGGGGATAATTCATCAGGAAATGTGGCTAGAGCTAGATTCCATCCTTGTCGCCCAGGAAATCTATCGATCACTAACTCATCGGGAAAATCTGGCTTAGCAGGCTCCCTCCACAGCAGAGCAAAGGCTTCCGAAGCTCTTAGCTCCTGTGTTCGTGGGAATCCTCGAGGTTCGCTTCGGCCCGACGCGGTGAAGGCCGCAGCTCCTACGGCGGGTAACCCTCGGCACTCTCTATCCACACTGAGGACGAACGAAGGGTCGGGTTTGCCGCTGAATTCGACTATAGAGTAAGGGGCAGTAGAAAGCTCAACAGTCACACGGCGGCGCTCCTGCATACCACGCATATTCAGCGTCTGGACTCTTCCCCCCACGTCCAGCGAGAGCATAGCCGGACATTCGCGACATGGGGGCAGCACCAGTTCGAGCGACCAGCCAGCACGATCGGCCCCTATTGGAGGGATCACCAAGCGGAGCTCCATCCTCTGCTTCTCCATAGTGGCAGAGGCTTGTCCGTGGATATACTGCCCGTGAAGGCCCGGAACAAACATCTCACACTCAGGCGATCCCATTCCAGGCCAATGGGCGAAATGAGGTTTCCTTCTCACACCGGAGCGGTGAGAAACCCTCGCCTTACAGACTGGGCATATATAAACCCAGGAAAACGATACTTTCGCCGCCGACTCCAATCTGCCAGTTATTTTATTGAAAGCATACTCCACTCTCCCCTCCCTGTATCCCTACAGCCAGTCAATATTCCTATGCTTTTCTATTTCCTCTATCTGGGCACGTAGATTTCGCGCCTGATTTCCAAACATGTCAATAAGATTCCCAGGCATCCAGTCTCGATACTCAGGTCTACGCCTTGAACGAGGTATCATCCAGCGACTCACTGCTTGCTCGGCAACATCCTTTGCAGACAGGAGCGATGTCAAGTCGGGCTGACCTCTTCCGGTCCGCAGAATTTCTGTCGCGTTATTGGCCAGCTGGCATATAAAGACCTCGCGCCGGATACCGTGCCGCATTAGATTTTGTTTGAAGCCAAGCGCAGACAACGCTGCTTTCATAGTTCGCAAACGCCAGTTTGGTCCTTGCCCGAAGGCATGCTGATCCGCGTAAGTATGGTCAATATCACGCAAGTAACTACGAAGCTCCGAAAACAATTGATCGGGGATATGAAAATGCCCCCAACCATCGGTATACCCAATAGACTCTAAGTACTTTATTCCATCAAGCTTAAGACGATTGTAAACTGATGACCTCCCCATTGACGACGACGTCGTTATCGCAAGAAGCCTAGCTTTCTTTACCTCCCCGGAGATGATACCTGTCATACCACCATATACAGTGGAAAAATCATCATAAAGTTCACGACTACGCAATAAGCATGCTATAAGCTTACCACCCAGGAGAATATTGTACGGGGGGAGGGCCCCTAACACGTAGGCGTCCATTAGATTTACGAGCCGCGCACTTCTATCATGAATATTCCAATCAATAAACCTATCCCGCACAGCAAGATTAAACACAGGGTCACCGATGGCAATTAGCCCTATTAGCTTCCCATTATTTTCATCCCAGACAAGGTAACGGAGACGCCTACCAAACCCGTTTGAAACGGGAACAGACCACAACAAAGATGCAAGCCGAAAGAGCTCACCTTGTTGCGTTCCCGATGAAACACGCTCAAGGACCGGTGAAATTTTTTCCGGGTCAATGTCCGCCCCGGACGCAAAGAATTTCATCAGTTTTCGGCCAGTTAGTGAGACAAATTTCTCATTAGCTGAGAGCTTCTCCTCTCGCTGCGCACTGTGGAGAGAGCGGATCGCCTCCTTAGTGTTTCCCGGAGCTTGCAATACTCCCTTTTCAGCTTTAGTAAAGCCAAGAGAGTGCAGGTGCTCCCGTAACTTTTCCTTTAGATCCTCCTCACGAGAGTCGACATCAATACTTGTTGTATCGCCATTTGGCATTTTTTGCTTTGCATCCCAGTCAAAATTTGCCCATTTTGAACGTTTCTCGAAGCATGCGCCATTAGAGTCGCCGGTTGACAGCTTCCAAAAGGACGACGACAGCGATCAGGTTGCGGACCGACCAGCCCCTACGGCCCTAGTTTGGGCGGCACATTTCCGGGGACCGAATTTTCGGTCTTACACGCTGATATAGCGTAACCGTCGCCTCGCGCCGCCTAGGCCTGCCAGAATCAGAGCGAGGCATCTTTGCAGACAGATAGTAGGCACCGTCACCGCCAGTTCCGCAACTGCTTGCTGCGTGAATGGACTGCACAACTTCTCGACTAGCTTCCTCAGTAACGCCCACTCGACGCTCTTCACTCCTAGAGCTGTGAGGCGCTGAATGATAGGTCTCGCCGTCCTCCCCTGGACCAAGCCAGATGACCACTGGCATTGATCGAGGATGTGACAAGTGCCACCTCCAATCACGAAAGACGAGTTCATCACCAGTTCCGCAGCTCATTACCTCAGGCGCGACAGAGGCATAGCCTTTTGATGTTGATATGATGGCACGCTACAATCCGACATGTAGAAGATGCAACTGTACAAATATACAGATATCTCCAAGGCCATCCGAACCCTCGACCTGACGACCTGTATATACATACAGAAAATAATCTCTAGTCAGCAGCATATTGAGTGTTCGCAAAAACTGTTGATACGTAGCTACTGAAAGGTGAGGTAGGGAAGGAACTCGTGGAAAAGCAGCGGAACGATGCTACCAGATTAATTGAGGCGATCTCCTATCAATTGACCGTAACACTCGAATACTGCCACTCTCTTGTTGAAGGTCAAAGTTTATGGCTGGAGCGATTCGGGGATGTGAGTACCGAGGGTAAATCCCAAGTTGAAGTGAAAGACTTCGCCGATGCTCTAACGGACGGCCATATAAACTTCTGGAATACGCTGAAGAACTGGTTGGCGCCAAGGTTTAAGGCTGATTACTATTCAGAGCTAATACTTCTGACAACTCAGAAGTTTGGAGTAAATTCCGAGATAAAACACTGGAACGAGCTAAATCTTTCGAAGCGGATAGCTCTTCTAAAATCGGTTCATGAATCCTGCGAGTTACGGCTCGAAAAAACAGGAGAAAAGAAGCCGTCGAAAACAGTTTCTGCACAGCGATTTGTGATGGCTGACGAGAGGCGCAATCAGCTCATGGATATATTGGAAAAAATTTCCATTATATCTAACGAACCATGCTTGGTAGATCGAGCCAATGCGGCCAAGTCGAAATTTGGGATAGGCCTAGATCCAACCAAGCGAGATGACTATTTTCAGGCATTACTTGGTTATTTAATAGAACCTGGAATGATAGAGAAAGGTTGGAAGATTTCGTACGAAGATTTTGACATGAAGATTGCAACGTTGCGAGCGCGCTATTCTCGCAATTCGCGAAAATTTCCAGTGATCAACTCTCGTGACCTCATTAAAATAGCTGAAGACCCATCTTACACTGAAAGAATTTTCGTAAAAAAGCTTCACGAAATTGAGTATGGCTCAATGGTGTCCACCGCCATTCTGCATCATATAGTGGCAACCCATACAATCCTTGATGAGTTCAAACGGTTTACCGTCGACAAGGAAGATGTAGATAATTACAAAAAAGACCAGATGGATCGGCATGCTAGCTTACGTCGCGCCGAGGTTCGTCGGTGTAGTAAACTGGCTCAAGAAGACTGGTGCGAAGCGTCCCAAAGTTTCTTTGATACACGATGTGGCGATAGTGCAGATCCATTTCCAGGCTTCGACAGCACATCAGTCGAATTTCGCAACGGGATTTTGCATATACTGGCAGAGGAAGTGGATGAGAAAGGCGAGGATAAGTTACATTGGAGACTTTGGTAATGGATCTTACAACCACAGATCATATCCATACACTTCATCGTAGCCCATTGATTCTTGCGCCCATCCTACATTCATTCTATTTAAATGTACACGAAGCCCCTAGAAATATTCTTCTGAGCTATCTGGTTTTGCCATTCGTGCTACATCAACCTACATCCGCTTACCTTTACCGAATTACTGATCGCAACTCCCTCCGAACTATGTGCTCGGAAAAGTCGCGTGTAGCCGGCATTCACAAGCGAATTATTTTGCTCCGTCAAGCTACTAACCAGGCATTATTTAGCCTTATAAACTCCGAACATCTACGGATTGATGACGAGTTGACTGTGCAGCCAGTCAGGAAAAATATCTATTGCCCGGATGGCATCAGGCCCCAACTGGTGTCTGCACGCAATCTAGCTCGGCTCTTTGAAGATAGTGACGCACCTCAAATATACAAGTTGTTAGGGATGACGCAGTTATGAAATGCATTGTGAAAGCCATTGGTGTTATCGATCATGACAACCAAGCTCATCACGTCGAGTTCTTTCCCGGACTAAACATAATTACTGGAAAGTCCTCGATGGGGAAGAGCGCCATAATTGAAATATTTGATTTCTGTCTTGGCAACAGTGATGACACAATTCCTAAGGGCATAATAACCAGTCGAGGAAAAATCTTCTTTACTATCCTTGAAATGGAAGCCTGCTTGCTAGTGCTTTGCAGGGAGCGTACTAGTGATCGATTATTTCTCAGAGAGTTCTATGAGGCTTCCCTAAAAGATATTCTCGAGGGGATGAAGAAAAAGGACTTCTATCGGCCAAGCTGTTACTTTCCGCTGAGAGATTTTAAGAAGGAATTAGGAAGATTCTTCGCTATAACATTGGTAGACGTGGACGAGGATACGGGCCCCAGGACCTATGGAGTAAAGAAGAGTGGAACTCCCTCTATTCGAAGCTTTGCCTCATACATGCTACAACACCAGAACCTAGTAGCCAATAAACACGCTTTATTTTACAGATTCGATGAAAAGGCAAAGCGAGAACAAGTAATTGATCATTTCAAGATTTTTCTTGGAGTAGTAGATCAAGATTATTTCTGGCTCGCCCAAAACTACAATGAGCTGAAGCTTGAGCTAAAAAAAATAGAAGCTCAGATCCCTAAGCGGCAAGAAGAAAAGATCCGACTCCAAAATGCAGTTGAAGGACTCTTAATAGAATATAGGATCGTGAGCGGGACGGACCTAATTAGCTTAACGGCCGCCCAAATTGTAGCAAATGCACAATCTGCGCTGAAAAAAATCAAGGACGCGAATGTTCGAATTGATAGCGCAGCAGACACATATGCTGAGCAAAAAAGATTATTGGACGATAAACGTGCAGCACAAACAGCAGTGGTGCGTGAGCTTCAGGACAAGATCTTTGCTGTCCGATCATCAATTGGCTTTACTGAAACCTATCAAAGCACCATTGGATCCATCCCTGTACCTGAGTACGCCGAGGTAAGCGAATCTCACTGTCCATTCTGTGACGCACCAAGTGAAATTCTAGAGTTGGAGGCCAATAAGCTATCGCACGCTATCGGCTGGATGAATAGCGAGCTGAGAGTATCTTCATATGTGCGAGAAAGTTTTAAAGAGGAAGAAACCAAGCTTAATAAAAAGCTAGATGAAGAAAAGGAAAATCTTTCAGAGATCCAAAAGCGAATCAAGGGAATTACTAGCCAGATAGATCAGCTCAAGAATAAGAAGACGGTTGACGAGGTAGCTCTTCGCATCAAGCATCGCCTTGAGCTTCTAATTGAGAACTACTTGGATAAGCCGCAAACTGAGTTCGAAGGCACCAGGAAGACAATAAAGGAAAAGCTCGAAGAACTTCGACCGCAGCTTGACGCATACCAAGTTGAGTCGAAAATGAGAGATTTGAGCTACCTCATTGATAGTGAAATGGCTCGTATCGGGGCGGAATTCGATTTCGAAGCCGCCTATAAACCAATTAATCTTAAGTTCGACCTTGAAAGCTTCGATCTCTGGCATGAAAGCCCCGATATGGGTAACGTTTATTTACGCTCCATGGGCAGTGGTGCAAACTGGCTGTATACCCATTTAACACTATTTTTGGCGCTTCATTCCGTATTCGCATTGATGCATGAGAATGGGTGTAAGATTCCGCCTATTCTTTTCCTCGATCAACCTACACAGGTATATTTCCCCTCAACAATCGATCATGGCAAATCTTTTAAACCGAAAGAGCTAGCCGCGACTGCAGGAAGAGAAAATAGTGTAGATCACGATATGAGCGCGGTGACCAACATGTTTAATAAGTTTGTAGAGTTTTGCGAGAATACTTATCAAGCCACCGGTATTCGGCCGCAACTGATTATCACTGATCATGTAGACGACCTAGAGCTAGCCAACAACGTTGAGTTCCATGACTTTGTTAGGGCTACTTGGCGGGATACAGGATTCATTGGTGACCGAGTGACTCCAGAGCCCTCAGGTTCATAATAGGCCACGCTGCAACCAAAATCAGACTCTTGGTACTCAGGACCTAATTGAACCGAAGGTGATTTTTCTCGTGCTACCACCTTCGAATATTCCAAAGCCTCTAATCAGCGGTGATCATGCTCATCCTTCGAGGATGAGCATGATCCGTTACCAACCGCCCTCAAAATTTTCCCGAAGTACAAAGGCCACTCCTCAACTAGCAGGTCGCTAATTAGGTGCTATCCAGCTCTTGACTATCGACATATACCCATCCGGATGCATCGAGCCCCTTCGGGGCTCAACCGGAGTGGCTGAACATCCTTGACCAGGTAACGCATCGCCTTGTGGACATGGGGTCGGACCTCCAGGTCGCTCCGGTAAACGATGCCGATACCACACTCGCCCTCGTACCGCCCCTTATCATGATTGCAACTGTTGTAGTTGCCATGTCCCGAGTGATCCGCTCCCACAGCTCACCGAGCTGCTGAGCCTTGTAGACGTCTCGACGTATCTCCTTTCCATTGAAGAAGTAGTGCCGATGGACGCCCGTGATATTGCCAATGACTACGATGCCCTCTGGCGTGTCATGCGGGACGCCAAGGAAGGATTGGTGCGCATCCAGGTGGTACCCAACCCCATGCGATACATCCTAGAGAACTTCTTTGCCTTCACTGGCAATGCCCAACGGTTTGAAGACATCCTGCAACAACTGTCAGCGGAAGATGGGACATTCCGGCCCTTGGAGCGTTTTTTGAACCGAGGGGCCCACTGGGACGAGACGAACATCGCCCATATCGGCTGGGGCCAGTTCAACATCACCTATTACCTTTCCAAGCTGGAGGCTGTTTTTCAGGCGGTAGGCCATCCAGAGCACTACCGTTTGAAGATGGGGCTACCAGAGGCCCAGTAGAGAGCAGTAGCACGAACTTAACTAACAGATGTCGTATATCGCGCGGACTAATCGGGCCGCGAGGTGCCTTCGGTACAAAGCTCACGGCTGTTTGGGATCGACAGCCCCCGTAGATCCCTTCGCGCGACACAACAATTCGATTCAAAAAAAATACAGCTCTACATCACTGCTTTGACATACCCATCATGGAGGCTCTCCAGCCATGTCATTGCAGTGTCCTCGCTGTAACTCCCCCAAAATCGCATCTCTGCATCCCGCCATGAAGATCGGCGCCCTGGTCGGCACGGTCGGTGGCGCAGCGCGTGGCGCTTCCGCCGCTCTTGCTGGTGGTCAGGCCGGCGCAGCAGTCGGCGCCATTGCCGGCCCGCTGGGCATTACCCTCGGCTCGTTGTCCGGCGCCATTCTTGGCGGCCTGGCAGGCGGTGTCGGCGGCTGTGCGCTCGGCGCCCAACTCGGCGACCAGTTGGATCGCCACGTGCTCGCCAACAACCTCTGCCTGATTTGCGGGCATCGCTTCAACCTGCCGACCTGATCGGCTTCGTTCTTCGCTCCCTCCCCTTTCATTCCTTCCGCCGGTGCTGCGCTTCGCGCAGCGCTTTATGCCGGCTATTGCTCACAGGAAACTCATCATGGCTCATCTCATCGAACGTATGGCCTATGTCGGCGAAGCTCCCTGGCATGGCCTGGGCAGTCGTCTCTCCCCGAAACAACCGCTGGAAGTCTGGCAGCGGGAAGCTGGCATGGACTGGCAAATCCAGGAAAGCCCCGTCCACTTCAAAGCGGACGCAGTCGGACATCTGGGCAGTATTCACTCCTTCCCCGAACAGAAGGTGCTCTACCGCTCCGACACCAAGGCACCGCTTTCGGTGGTCTCCCAGCGCTACCAGGTGGTGCAGCCGAAGGAAGTGCTGGAGTTCTACCGTGACCTCACCCAGGTCTCCGGTTACGAGCTGGAAACCGCCGGCGTGCTCAAGGGCGGTCGCAAGTTCTGGGCGCTGGCACGCACCGGGCAGAACACCTCGCTAAAGGGCAACGACCTGGTCAACGGTTACCTGCTGTTGGCCACCTCCTGCGACGGCACCCTGGCCACCACGGCAACACCGACCACGGTGCGGGTGGTGTGCAACAACACCCTGACCATCGCCGTCGATGGCGCTACCCGGGCGATCAAGGTGCCGCACAGCACCCGCTTCGATGCTCAGGCGGTGAAGAAGCAACTCGGTATCGCCGTCTCGCAATGGGACGAGTTCATGTACCGCATGCGCCATCTGGCCGAGCGCAAGGTGCAGTGGCACGAGGCGATGGGCTACTTCATGCAGGTGCTCTGTGATGCCCAGCCCAACAACCCATTGCCGGATGCCTTGCCGAACGAACGCGCGCTGCGTCGGGTGCAAAGCCTGTACGAAGGCCGTGGTCGCGGCTCGCAATTGGAAGCCGCCAACGGCACTGCCTGGGGTCTGCTCAATGCCGTCACCGAGTATGTCGACCACGAGCGCCGTGCCCGTAGCAACGAGTACCGCATGGACTCGGCCTGGTTCGGCCAGGGGGCGGTAATCAAGCAACGTGCCCTGGATGCGGCCCTGCAGTTGGTGGCCTGACGGCCGCTCCCTCCTTCCGTTATCTCTCTTCGCCCAACCGGTTCTGCGATGACAGCAGTCGCTCGCAGGTACCACGACGTTGGGCGTTCCCTTCCACCTGCCGGGGTTCCGCTCCCGTGGAGTTGGGCCTCGGTGTTTCATTGGAGGCCTCTCTCATGGGCTGGCTGTTCTCATCCCGAACCCGGTCAGAACTCGTCCAAGATCTGATCCGCCCCGAAGACACGGCACGAGCCAGTGTTCGTGTGCTTGTGCATACCTTGCGCGGCAATGTGCTGTGGTCGGTCACCGAAGTGACGGCGAAAACTACAGGTGTCCACCCAGACCTCTCACCTGGCGAGTCCATGCGCTACATCCGCTGTGATCTGCTGCAACGCAGTGGCGGTGAGTGGGGCTACAAAGTCATGGATGAGTCCATGGCGCCGTACTACTACAGTTGCCCGCTGCGCTATCTCGACATGGCCAAGGAACTCTCGCCCACTTGGCGCGAGAAGGTTCGTGCCCATCACGCACGGCGACGGCAGCCGGTGACCGCCATGGCCGGTGGTGCAGCCCGTTAAGAGGGAGGGATTGCAGCACTGCTTGGATGCAGTCCTCCCGTTGATGGCCTGACGACCCCAACTCCCTCACTCGATGCCCGACCGGTTCCGCCGGTCGGGCATTTTTATGTCCGGAGAAAAATCCTCATGACTCACGCCCATTCCACATCCAACAGAACACGGCAACGCCCTGCCCTGCGCCTGGTCGGCACCAAGGATCTGTCCCGTGACGACTGGCTGGCCGTACGCAAGCACGGCATCGGCAGCTCGGATGCTGCAGCCGCAGTCGGCCTCAACCCTTACAAGTCGCAGCTGGAGCTGTGGCTGGAGAAGACCGGTCGCGATGCCGGGCTGCCCAAGAGCGATCCGAACGACGAGGACAGCCCGACCTACTGGGGCAACATCCTCGAGCCCATCGTCGCCAACCACTATACCCGGCGTACCGGCAACCGGGTACGGCGGATCAATGCCGTGCTGCAGCATCCCGATCCGAAACTGGACTGGATGCTGGCCAACATCGACCGCGAGGTGATCGGCGCCAGCGACGTACAGATCCTCGAATGCAAGACCGCCGGCATCAACGGTGCGCGTCTGTGGAAGGACGGTGTGCCGGTCTACGTGCAGTTGCAGGTGATGCACCAGTTGGCGGTCACTGGCAAGCAGGCGGCCGATGTGGCCGTGTTGCTCGGCGGCCAGCACCTGGAGATCCATCGCATCGAGCGCGACGAGGAGCTGATCGCCCGCTTGATCGAGCTGGAGCGCGATTTCTGGAACTACGTGCAACGCGATACGCCACCGCCGGCGGATGGCTCCGAGTCGGCGGAGCAGGCCCTGCGCTGCCTGTATCCAGAGGACCAGGGGCACACCCTGGACTTCACCCAGGATCCGCTGCTGTCGGCTGCCTTCGATGAACTGCAGATGGTGCGCGCCAGCCTGGAGCTCCAGGGCAAGCGCGAGGCCGAGCTGAAGCAGCAACTGCAGCAGGCCATGGGCGATGCCAGCCGGGCGCTGTTCGCCAACGGCGCGGTGTCCTGGCGCAAGGCCAAGGACAGCGTAGTGCTCGATGTGTCGCGGCTGCTCAAGGAAAAGCCCTACCTGCTGGCGCGCTACCCCACCACCAAGGTCGGCAGCCGGCGCTTCCTGATCACCTGATTTCGCTTCCCCCCTTGACCACCCTGGCGTCTCCCCTGCGCCGGGGTGGTCCTTTTTATTCATCCACTGGAGAACCACCATGCTCAAAGGCTTGGCCATTACCCCGCCGGTGCTCGGGCGGATTTCCATCGGCAAGGTCGTCGAGAAGAACGGCAAGCGCCTGCCGGAGAAGGACGATCAATTCACCCTCACGTCGCAGGTCCAACTCCGCGATGGCTGGCTGCCCCATCCGCTGGACGAGGAGTTGCGCAAAGCGCAGGGCGGCAAGATCCGCAGCATTCCGATCCGTCTGCTGTTCAACGCGCCGGAGCTGAACTTCCGCGCCGAGTACTGCCTGTTCGATCGGCAGTCCGGACGGCCGCTGTGTGTCGGCAATGGCGAGACCTGCAGGCGCCGTGGCCAGGACTGCATCGCTTCGCTGCCCTGCCCGTCGCCGGATGGTTGTCCGCTGGCCAAGGGCGGTGCGTGCAAGCCCTACGGTCGCCTCAACGTCGCCATTGGCGATGAGGATCCGCTGGGCAGCTTCGTGTTCCGCACCACCGGCTTCAACAGCATTCGTACCCTGGTGGCGCGGCTGCAGTACCTGCAGGCGATCTCCGGCAACCGCTTGGCGTGCTTGCCGCTGGAGCTACGTCTGCGCGGCAAGTCCACCCGGCAAAGCCATGGCTCGCCGATCTTCTACGTCGATATCACGGTGCGCAGTGGCCTTTCGATGGAGGAAGCCTTGCTGCAAGCCCGGGAACTCGATGAAGCGCGCCAGGCCTCCGGCTTCGACCAGGTGGCGCTGGATGCCACTGCGCGGCTGGGCTTTGCCAATGGCGCTTTCGAAGACAGTGACGAGGAAACGGGGGCCATCACCGAAGAGTTCTTCCCGGAGCCGGCTCCTGAATCGCCGCCTTCGACCGCGCTAGTAGCGGAACCGCTCACCACGCCGAAACCCACCCTGTCGACGCTGCTGAAAGCCCGTGCCGAAGCCCGGGCCCAACACGCCGCGGACTGATGTCCGCGGCATCACCCATCACTCAATCTACGAGGAGGATTGCGCCATGAACCTGGTGCGCTTCATTGGTTTGCTGTTCGTGTTCATCGGCGTGCTGGCCAGTTGCGCGATGGCCGTTGCGCTGCTGGTGCTCATGCTGCGCTTTTGGCCGCTGGCACTGGCCATCGTACTGGCACTGATCCTGTTCCACCGACTCCTCCAGCGGGTCGGGCTCCACATTTCCCTCTAGTCCCCTGGCGGCATAAGCAGGAGCCATCAGGGCTCCTACTCGCCGACTCTCATCCCAACTTTCCGCCTAACAGGAGCACTCACCATGATCACACGGTGTCTGATCTGTAACTCATCCGTGGTGCTGTCCAAGGATGCCGCCAAAGCACTGGCTCGGCTGATGGGCACGCTGGACGGTTTCTTGCGCGGCATCCAGCAGTCATCTGCCCGGCAGCAGCCGATCACCTCGGACCTGCATTGCGAGAGTCCGCTGGAGCGCGCGTTCAACCTGATGCTCGATGGTATATGCGGCGCGGCGGCGAACTGGAACAGTACCGGCGATTTCATTCGCGATGTACGCCGCTTTCAGTTCATGGAATACGACTGCCTCTGCCTCCGCTGCGGAGCGAAGTACAACGAAGAACCCCTACCACGCCGCTAACTCAATTCTGCTGGCTGAAGTGGCACCCCTCACCCGCGACTAAGTCGCTCACTTAACCGTTCGACCATCTCTACGACCAACTGACGGTCGCTCTCCTCCAGGGCATTCAGTAATCCGCTGATCCGCGAGGCCTGGTCATCCGGGCGCAAGCTGGCCTCGCTCAGCAGTTCCATCGCATTGCAGTTGAAGATCGTCGCAAACTCGAACAGCCGGGCAATGTTGGGCATGACGATTCCGCGCTCGATGCGTGACACCGCCTCATTCCCCACGCCCAGGATCTCCGCCACTTCGTCCTGCGTCATCCCACAGCGCATGCGCTGCTTAGCAATAGCCCGTCCTACCGCTTCAGCCAGTGCTTTCTGATCCGTACCAGACATGATGCCTCTCCCATTCAACCTGAATGGTTGAGCACCGCCTCATTGACATGAAGAACACCACAGGTCGAAAATCACCCCAAAAGGTTGATTTTCGACTTTATTGGTGATCTTTCTTCACTCGATACAGGGATTGTCCCCATGCACAAGCAACTGCTTCTGGCTTCTCTCCTCGGCTGGCTGGCCACCAGCACCGCTTTTGCCGGCACCTCTGAATGGACTTCCAGCTACACCCAAGGTGTCGAAGAACACCTGATCGACGACGGTAACGGCAACCAGTTGAACATCACCTGCCCAGACGATGGAGAAAGCGCGGTCTCCGCTTACGCCACCATCGCCGGAAAACAGTACTCATCCGAACGCGATGGCTTCGACGTCATCGTCGACGGCACCACCTTCAGCAACCCCCTCTACACCGACTGCGAAGCCTGCAGCTCCAGCTTCCCGGGCTTCTGGGCCGCGCTGCGCAAGGCCCGCACCCTGCAACTCAGCGCCGGCGGCCAGACGGTGAGGCTCCCGACCCAGAACCTTCCCCAGGTTCTCCAACCCCTGACCAGCAAGAAAAACCTCTGTCGCTCTGCTTGGTAGGCAGAACGACGCAAGTTGTCGCATCGCAGTTAAAGAATAAGAAAGATCCTCATCAAACCAAACCAATCACTCCACCAACTGCGCAGCCAAGTTTGGCTGCGCATTCACCACCCAACTTTTTATTTTCGAAAAGAGGTCTCCGCAAAACAAATAATAAAAAAACAAATCGCCAAATACTGTTTAGGGATAAAGCACTCATGACTCCAAAATATCGCAAGACACTGCTCGCCCTGGCGATTTCCGCCAGTGCCCTACCCCTCGCCGCACACGCCCTGACGTTGACCAACAGCGGGCTGGACAGCGAAGGCAACACCTACACCGACAGCACCGAAGTCACCGGCAGCTTCACTGGCAGCGACCAGCCACTTCGTTTCTACAGCGACACTTTCAATCACGACTTGGTGCTCAACGCCCAGGTGCAGGCCACGGGCGATGACCTCAACGGCGTCGACCTGTCCTACGCCGGCGATGATGACACTCCCTCGCCCATCGGCGCGCCGACCGAGGTGTTCGGCAACCTGCAGAACAAGGGCAACATCACGGTGAACGGCGCGGGCGTCACCGGCCTGCTGATCGATCCGGCCATCATCCACGGCAACCTGGTCAATGAAGGCACCCTGCAGGTGGCCGGCGGTGTCCTCGAGGGCGATGGTATCCGTGGCCTCAAGTTCGCCGGCCAGTCGGTGTTGCAGGGCGACCTGGTCAACGCCGCCAGCGGCAAGATCCTCGCCGATGGCGAAGAGGCCACCGGCATCCAGCTCAAGGGCGGCACCATCGCTGGCAAGCTGATCAACGATGGTCTGATCCAGGTCAGCGGCGCCGGCTCGACGGGTGTTCTCGCCACCTATGATGATGACAACGGTGGTCCGGATCGGGTGGACCTCGGCGGGATCGAGAACCATGGCAGCATCGTGGCCCACGGCGACGATGCAACCGCGTTGCGTCTCGACGGCGTGAGCTTTACCAGTGCGCCGGTACAGGTGCTCAACACCGGCACCATCCAGGCTGACGATGCCGCCATCGAGGTGGGGGCCTTCGACATCGACGGTGCGAATGCCGGCAACACGTTGGTCATCCAGAACAGCGGCAACCTGATTTCCCAGGACGAAGCCATCGATGCCTCCCAGGCCAGTGGTGGCGTGCACCTGGTCTGGAACGCCGGCAGCATTACCGGCAACCTGATCGACCTATCCAATATCGAAGTGAACGGCGACGTGACCTTCAGCGGTACCGACGCCAGCACCGATGGCGCGAACATCCGCTTGAAGGACGCCGGTTGGCTGGATGTCGGCAGCGATACCGGCAACACGCCGGCACACTTGGAATTCGCTCAGCCGCACACCACGATTCAGGGCAACCTGGATGTGGCGGGCAACTCCTCGCTGGGGCTCAACCTGAGCACGGCCACGGATCCGAGCAAGGCCGTGGTCGCCGTCTCCGGCACGGCGGAATTCGCCAAGGGCTCGCAGATCCAGTTGGCAGCCCAGGGCAGCGACTTCAAGGCCCAGGGCACGACCTATACCCTGGTCCAAGCCGGCACCCTGCTGAATGACGGCGTCAGCGTAACCAGCCGCTCGGCCCTGCTGAACGTCGACACCGTCAGCAGTGGTGACAACCAGATCCTGGCCAAGGTCAGCACCAAGGGCCAGGACGAAGTCGGAGAGGTGATCGGTCAGATTGGCGGTTCAGCCAACGCCCAACGTGCAGGCGCGGCCTTCAGCCAGGTGATTACTGGACTGGCGCAGAGCAATCCCAACGATCCGGTGTTCCAGGCTTACGTGAATGCCTCGCAGGATCCGGCAGCGCTGAAGAAGCTGACGGAGCAGCTCGCTCCTGAGGTGAACGGTGGTGCGACCCAGGCGGCCACCAGTGGGCAGACGCTGATGAGCAACGTCACCGGCAATCGCACCAGTAGCCTGCGCGGTGAGTCCTCGGGCGATGTGCTGCAGAACACCGGCATCTGGGCCCAGGCGCTGTACAGCGACGCCAACCAGGATCTGCGTGATGGCGTCGCCGGCTTCAACGCCTACAGCCGTGGCATCGCCATCGGCGCCGACGGCAAGCTCACCGACCGGTTGACCCTGGGCGTGGCCTACAGCTTCCTGCACACCAGTGTGAACAGCGACAACGGCAACACCACCGACGTCGATGGCAATGCGCTGACCCTCTACAGCGGTTTCGAACAGGGCAACTACTTCGTCGATGCCAACCTGAGCTATGGCCTCAACGACAACGAGAGCAAGCGCCGTATCGCCGGCACCACAGCCAAGGGTGACTACGACAGCCAGGTCCTGGGGGCCAACGTCGTCGGTGGCTACACCTACCACCTGAACGAGCAGGTCCTGATCGAGCCGCGGCTGGCCGCTCGCTATGCGCGCGTCGACATCGACGGCTACCACGAGAAAGGGTCGTCGGCGGCGCTCAAGGTAGATAGCCAACGCTACGAAGTGGCGGAGCTGGGTGCTGGTGTTCGTGTGGCGGGCGACTTCCTGGTCGGCAATGGCAACCTGCAGCCGCAAGCCAAGCTGATGGCCTACCATGACTTCGCCGCGGACGAAGCCCAGAGCACCTCGACCTTCACACTGGGTGGCACGCCCTTCGTGAGCCAAGGTGCCAAGGCAGTCCGCAACAGCTACGAAGCCGGTGTCGGTGCGGACTACCATCTGGGTGCGGTCACGGTCGGGGTCAGCTACGACTACACCGGCAAGACCGACTTCAACGCCGATACTTTCACCGCCAAGGTTCGTTACGACTTCTGATGAGCCACTACCTTTCCGGCCCACGCACGTGGGCCGGTTTTCTTCGAGTCCTGACGGCGCTGCTGGTCGGCGCCCTCCTCGCCGGCTGCCAGTCGCCTCGCGAAGCGCTGCAGCAGTTGGCTGATGAGCATGGGCGGAAACTAGAGATCCTGCCGGGGCAACCGTTCCCGCTCGCCATACTGGTACCGCAGGGCACAGCGAAAACAGCTCGCCTGCGCGTTTACTTGGAAGGCGATGGCCATGCCTGGGCCACGGCGACACAACCCAGCCTGGATCCGAGTCCACACAACCTTCTGGTAGCACGGCTAGCAGTGGACGATCCAACGCCGAATGCCTACTTGGCGCGGCCTTGCCAGCTCGTCGCCGCACCGGCCTGTGAACCCTCGCTCTGGACCAATCGGCGGTTTTCCCAGGAAATCGTCACCAGCCTCAGTCAGGCACTAGACCAACTGAAGCAGCGTTATGGCAATCGGGAATTCGAGCTGGTGGGATATTCCGGAGGTGCAGCATTGGCACTGCTGCTGGCAGCCCAACGGGAGGATGTTGCTCAGGTCCAGACTCTGGCCGGCAACCTCAGTCCACGGCTTTGGGCACAAATGAAAGGGCTCTCGCCCCTCGACGGTTCGCTAGATCCGCTCGACTATCGTAGTCAACTCGTGTCGTTGCCTCAGCGGCATTTAGTTGGACAGCGAGACACCGCTATTCCAAGTCGCTTGCTAGACCTTTACCGGCGAGCCCTCGGCTCCCCCTCTCATATCGAATGTATCCATATACCGGGAGCAAGCCACGATACCGGCTGGGAAGTCGCATGGAAGCGTTGGGTACAGCCCCTCACTCCAGCACGACAACCTTCGCCTTGTGTTCAGCCAAGACTCAGATCAAGTGAAGCGACATGATCTGTCGCGACCTGCTGGCAGTCTGGCGTCATCCAATAGTCACGGGATGACTGCTATGCCAATCCCACCCGCACCCTTCACCCTCACCTGCGCGTGCTGCTCTTGGAAAAAGACCATTTTTCCCCAGAGCGATGTGCTGGTACTGGAACGCGATTGGTTCATCACCTGCCCCAACTGCCATAGCCCTTCGCTTGAACGTCGCGGCGCTAATCATAAGGAAATTCTCAGGACGCGCTTGGAGCAATTCCTCAGTATCAATAAGCAGTGATCCTGCCCAAGAGCAAGCGACACAACTTGTCGCCCCTTCAAGCAAATCTATCGAGGATCCACCAAAGGAGCTTCCAATGAAAAATCTGCTTGCCGCAATCGGCCTCATTGTAGTGCTGAAGAAAGGGTACGAGCTGTACTGCGAATACAACGAACTGAAACGTGAGAAAGAGGCTCGTCAGTCTCCTTCCATGTGAATGAGCATCTTCAGTCCTCCCACAGCCGGCATAAAGCTATAACGCCCCGCTGAGTGGGACCCGGTCTGATTTCACAGGCAAGAGCTGGCACAATGCCACTCAAGCCGCTAGCATCGGCACTGACTTGACGCCAGAACGTTGGCGATAAGTCGCATTTCAGCACAAGGTAGTCTTCATGTCCCAAGCGAAGGATACGCTGCTCAGGCTATTCGCATTATTGCGACTGATACCCACCGAGCCTCGGCGCATCGCAACACCAACCCTTCTCGAAAAGCTCCGCGATAAAGGCTTTTCCGTAACTCTGCGCTCCATCCAGCGCGACCTGAACCGGCTGTCTGTTCCCTTCTCCTTACAGTGTGACGATAGCGAAACCCCATTCCGCTGGAGTTTCACACGAGACGCACCACTGAAGTTGGAAGACATGGATGCTCCCACCGCGCTTGCCTTGTACCTGTCGGAAAGCCATCTGAACACCTTGTTGCCCCAGACGGTGCTGGATCAACTGAGTCCGCAGTTCCGGCGGGCCCGAAACTTCCTTGGCAGCCTGGGCAATAATGGCCTGGCGGATTGGGCTAGGCGTGTTCGGGCAATTCCCTACGGGAAAACCCTGCTACCCGCAGTGATTGCTCCGACGGTATGGGATCAGGTTTCCACCGCCCTCCTGGAGCGCAAGCAGCTGGATGTTGCATACCAAAGCCGAAGCAAAGGTGAGCTCAAGCGGCTGCGCCTACATCCAACAGGCCTCGTGTCACGACACGCCGTCAGCTATCTGCTGGCGTCTGTCGATGGATATAGCGACCTGCGCCAGTTTGCCCTGCATCGCATCCGCGAGGTTCGAGTGCTGGATGAAGCGGCAGAGTCGCACGCCACATTCGACGTCGATGACTACATCGACACCGGGATTTTCAGCCATCGACAGGCCGAAACGCAGGTCGAACTGATCGCCGACGTACATCCACAGATTGCCGCCCTGCTCAGCGAGACGCCACTGAGCACCGTGCAGAGTCTGAGCGATCTGCCCAATCAGGCCTGGAAGAGGTTGCATGCCCAGGTTGCGCTGGACCGGGACACCCTATGGTGGATCTTCGGGCTCAACGACAACATCCGGGTCCACGCGCCGCAGGTCTGGGTCGATGAAATCCAACAGAAGCTAGGCAACTTGCGCACCTTTTATTCAGGGCCTGACTACTCGCCTCACGCGTGATAACGCGGTGGTGGACCTCCATATTTTGATGAAGGAAGCTCCATGGACAACGAACGTAAAAGGGCACTGAACAACTCAGTCAGCCTCTGTCCGATCTGGCCTACGCAGGCATCGGAAAAGATTGGCCACATGCTGACCGAGATCAGCCACGCAAACGTCATCATCGACAAGATTGCCGGAACGGCACAGAACAGCGCGATCAAAGGCGGGTTCGCGGCCGAGACCTGGCACGCCGAATCGTTCAACCTGGACGCCATCCTCAAGGACAAGGACGTCCGGGCCTTCACCGATAACTTTACCAATACCCCGCTCGCCAAGAACCATACAACCCATGACATCGTCGTGATGAAAGGCGATGAGCAGTTGCTCGGCGCGCAACTGAAATATTTCAAGAATGGCGATGCCACCCAAAAGGCCTTCAGGTCCACTAAGGATGGCATTCACCAGTACCGGGACAGCGATGCCTTTATCGGTCCCGCAGATCAGATCGAGCAGATCAAAGATGCCGCGAAACGCGACATGCTGCGCAACCAGCAAACCCGTCCAGAGGTGGCCAATGCCGCAGAAAAGGTACGTGAGAAGACTACGGCTAATCTCGACGTCGAGGGCGCCCAGTCGACACCGCTGAGCAAGCGGGACGCCGAACACCTGGGCAGTGGCAGCAAGACCGGCAAGGAACTGCATGAAAACATGCAGAACGGTTACCTGAACAAGGCGACTGTCCAGCAGAGCCTGCGCGCGGCGGGCTCGGCGGCGGTGATCACCACCGTCATCGCGGGCAGCATCAACACTTTCCAGTCGATCAAACGTGTACGGGACGGCGAGATCACGGCAGAACAAGCAACCTTGCTGATTTTGCAAAACACCGCCATCGCCGCCGGCGACAGTGCGCTGAAAGCGGGTGTCGCCACGGCGACGGTCAGCATCACGGCACGTAACCTGCCGACGCTGTTCGCAGGCTCTGCCTTCAAGCGCACCTTCGCCAACAGCGGCGTGGCGGCGGCGGCAGTGTGCGCGGTGGATGTGGTCCAGAACGTGGTGCTGTTCGCGGCGGGCAAGATCACCCGCGAAGAACTAGAAACCCGGGCCGGTCACAATCTGCTGCAATCCGGCGCCGCCGTCGTCGGCAGCTCAGTGGGCGCCGCGGTGGGTGCTCTTGGTGGTCCCATCGGCGCGCTGGTCGGCGGCATCATCGGCGGCCTAATTACCACGATGGCCATGAGCATCGCCATCGACAATCACATTGAGAAAAGCTTCCGTCTGACGCTGGAAGCCACCGAACACGTGGCGAGTAACGCCATGATCATGCACGACTCGCTGGAATACCTGCAGATGTCGCAGTCTTTCTATGCCGAGTTCCACAAGGGGCTGTATCTGTCCGAGCGACATTTCGCCGGCCAGGTCAAGACCATGGCAGCCCAAAGCACACAGTTGAAGAACCTGATCGATAATCTTTAAGGCGTATTTTCAATGAGCGAAACGGTCGAAGCAGCACCCCAGGAAATCTTCCAACAGCCGCTGGATGCCTCGGAGCAGGAGGCGGTTGAGGCCCTCGTCGCCCAGCACCGGAACAACGCCGCGCAGACCCAGCAACTGGCGGTGGATGCCTCGCGGCTGATCACCTGCAGCGAAGAGCGCCTGAAGCAACAAGCCGAAAGCGGATTCTTCAAGCGGTTTGCCAGTGCGTTTACTGGCAAGAGTCGTCAGAACCAGTTGCAGAACCAGGTCGACGCGCTGCACATGCAGAAATTCGCCTGGCACTACCTCAAACAACTGCAACAGCAGAACCTGATCAACGCCCAGAGTATTGCGGTGATCCGCAACAACCTGGGCACGATGAACGAATACATCATCGAAACCCGCGAATTCCTCTTCCAGGCGGTCGACAAGATCAACCGTCGTCTGATCCGGGTCGAGAACAACACCAGTTTTCACCAATGGTCGTTGAATATCGAAGCGAACAAGCGCCGCTTCAAGTCGATGCCCAAGGCGCTACTGGTGCTCAACCTCGCGTATGACT
The DNA here is from genome assembly GCF_000812405.1 of Pseudomonas sp. PI1. Taxonomy (NCBI): domain Bacteria; kingdom Pseudomonadati; phylum Pseudomonadota; class Gammaproteobacteria; order Pseudomonadales; family Pseudomonadaceae; genus Pseudomonas; species Pseudomonas sp. PI1. The sequence continues at coordinate 132,137 of NZ_JWMC01000074.1, read as the reverse complement.
TCATGCGCAGCCATCCCGGTGTCGCGCTGACTGCGCAAGACATCAACCACCTCATCGTCACGCTGGAAAAGCTGGACGTGGACTGCGACGAAGAAGTCGAGCTGCTGAGCTTCATCATTGACTTGATCGACCAAATCGAAGCCACCAGCATCGAACGCTATCGCGCCGTCATCGAGCTGTCGTTCGAGGAGCATGTCGCCGACTCCTACTTCATCCAGAAAAACATCTCAGGCTTGGCATTCAACTCGCTGTATTACCTCTCCGACGAGTATGACCGCATCATCGACATGATCTCGGACGGTGAAGTCTGTGATAGTGACGAAAAACGCGAACGAATTATTTCCAGATTCTTTGGCAAGGCGTTTTCCGGTCTTTACACCCAGTACAGGATGCGCGACCTGATTGAGGAGATCATCGGCGGCAGCCTGCTGACTCTGGAAATATACAAGGATCAGCACGGCCTGAACGCGCTGCCCGACGAGGCCATAGAAGACGCCCACGCCGAAACGGTGGCGCTGGTGTCGTCGCTGCCGGACATCAATGCCCACTCCTTCTTCGACACCACGGATGACCGCGAAGCCCGACACAATTATCTGTTGCTGTTCGCCCTGTGCATCGAGAACTCAGGGTTATTAAACAGGCAGGGCCGAGAGTTTCTCGAGCTGCTGGCGCACAAGGCTGAATGCCCGCAGGTGCCGGGTGAAATCGCAACGCTGGCGGACAATCCTCGCAAGGCGCAGGACTACCTTCCGATCTTGCAGGATCTGCTCAAGAGCGATGACGAAACCTACACTTGGTTGCTCGACGCGTTCTACCTGCTGACGCTATGCCAGAAAGCCATCGAAGGGCCGCATGTGCTGCGCATACTGAACGCGCTGAAGCCCACACAGTTCAAGGAGCAGTTCCCCCGCGTGCTGGCGGTGCTCACCGAGCAGGACGAGGAAAACGTACTCGCTGCAGCCGAGAAGTTGCAGCAGCAAACTCACGGCTGGAAGAACATCGTGCGCTATCGCGAGTTGCGCTTCGAAAAAGCGTTCGCCGATATGAGTACCCAATTGGGCAAGATCAGCTTTGAAGCCGTGCATCTTTCGCTCGATCTGACAAAGGCGACCATGAAAGCCTCGGATTATTCGTACTTTATGGAAGCTTGGGATGACTCGTTCCTGAGCAAGGTCAGCAGTAAAGTGGGCGGCACGGCGTATACGATTGGCCGCAGCTCCTGCCTCTCCTCGCTTAACGAGATGCGCAAGAAGATCAGTGAACTCATCTCTGGGCATTCAAGCACGCTGAATCAGGGCAATCGCGTGCTGACGCGATGGGGCCTGCCCTCAATTACGTTCAAGGACGAGTCCGGCTATGCCGATTTCGAGCTGGATAATTCCGCCACGAACGAGGATTGGTACGACCAGTTCAGTCACTTCGAACGCCAGTTGGACGACACACTCACTTCCTTCTCCGAAGCCTGCACCGATGTTGCCAACCAGCTCGACCTGTTCGCGGAAGGTCGATTCGACGAGTCAGTGGTTGAACGCAAAGAAAAACAGCGCGCCGAACGGCTCGACCAGCAACAGCAGGAAAAATTGGCCAAACAGTCGGTCGTTATCGAAAAGGACGGCCATGATCATCTGTTCAGTATTGAGTGGCGCCAGGTAGAGCACCCGCCCTGTGATCCCGAGAAGATTCAGCACATCAAGACCGATGGCACCACATGGCTGATAGTTGACAACGACGACCGGCTCTATCGGAGCCTCGACCGTGAGCACTGGCACACTGTGCGTCTCAGAGCTTCCGAAGACTCACCGCGCATCAGCAAATTGGATATTGTGAGCGGCATGTGGATCGCCATGGCGGGCTATAGCGAAGGCTTTTATTACTCCCACGATGCGCAAAACTGGAAACAGAGCCACTTCCCGGACGTGCCTGGCTACGAATTCACCCGCACCGAAGAAGTCTGCTACTTCAACGGCCTCTGGCTCTGGCGCTTCAAGGAGAGCAAGGAATACTCCTACACTGAAAAGGGCCTGATCTTCGATTCGACCAAGACCGGCAACTACGACAAGATAGCCGTCTTCTGCACTGCGAACCTCGACAATCAGTGGCAGCGCTGGGAAGACACACCGAGCCTTCCGGAAGGCGTCGTGGTGGAGAGCCTCCAGTCATTACCGAACGGAAACACGCTGCTCGCGTTCTGTAAGTACGATTGGCTCTACAAAACGTGGAAAAAGAAGAACAACGCATCCTCCTTCGTCAGCTACTTTATTGCCGGAAAAGGCTGGCGAACCTGCACTTGGGCCAGCGAAGACGATAACTACGATGCACCGCTCATCACACGTATGGGCCTAAAGCTGTTGTGCTTCTACTCGGACCACGTCATGACGTCAGAAAAAAATGGCTACGAGTGGAAGCTTCAATCCAAGGACATCCGCATCAATACCTGCGCCCATTTGCAGGATATGAGCCTATTTTCGACACGCTGGGGCCGCGAAACGCTCTACGTAAGCCAGACAGGGGAATCCTTTGCGGAGTTGGTGCTCGAAGAAGGTACCTGGAAACACATCGCCGCTAACGAGCAAGGCACCCTGAGTGTCTACTCGCCGAACAAGCATGAAACCTTCCTGCGAAGTGGCAACTACATCTGCCAGCCGAAAGCGTAAAGCGGATCTGGTGCCAGAAGTGGGCAGAGTGTAGGTCATAGCCTGCAAAGCATCGTCTTTGCAGGCTATGGTCGCCCCCTAGGATGCGGCCGATGCCAACGCCCCCGCCGCATAAGCTATTGCTATTCAAGCACTAGCAGATACCTCGCCACAGCTCATCAGACTCGACAACAGCTATGAATCGGCCAGCAGTAAATCCGTCAGGGAACAATGAGCCCCGCCCCTCCTCCTCATCAAACTGATCCACCGACCGGAGGAGTTGCTTCTCGTCCCGCAGAATTACCTCCAGTGCCTCACGAGATACCACTCTGAACCCATCGACTGATTGCCCATCGAGCTCAATGGAGGTATCGACGATCCAGGCTCGCAAATCCGACTCGGGATGCTGACCCTGGTAGCCCAACCTGAAGCGCAAATCATGATCAGCCGCCAACGCCTTTGCCACAGCGACACGCTTGCGACGCAGCTGCCAGGCAGCCTTACGCAAAGTATTAGTGCGATGCAGCCAGACCTCATGTTTGGTCGAGCGGATATACCCAGACTTGACCTCCATAAGTAGCAGCACACCATCCCGCTGGCAGATCAAATCCACCTCGCCGGCGTCGCCCTCTTCTGCAATAGGCGGCAGATACCCCACTTCAACGGCAAAGCCCCGTTGCCGAAGGCTCTCGGCTAGGGCCAGCTCCACACGCCGGGTTTCTACCTGTGCATCGGCTCTACGGGCATTCACACGGCGCAGGTTATTGATCGCTGCCGTCAGGTTGTTTTGTTGCGCGCCGACCCAGGGAAACTGAAAGCTGTAGCGGCCAACTTTGTAGAAGGGTTGTTCGTACAAGCGCGGTGTAGGCATACCCGGCTGCTGCTTCAGTTGCTGAGATAGCGCCTTGAGATCACTGGTCCAGAACTTGAGAATTGCCTTGGCTGAATCGGCGCTGCCTAGCGGATGCTCCTCGCTGACCGTCCAGCCTTTGATCCTGCGGATCTTTTCTTCTTCTTCAGACCAAGTCATGGGGAACCTGTTCTCCCCTGACAGCAGGCCATCCATAGCCAAACGGCCAAGGGCATGCGCAAGCACGCCCGACTCGCGAAGATAGTCCTGGAATGGCTGGATGAACTGGCTCTGAAAGAAAACCGAAGTCAGCTCGCTCGCCAGCAACACGTGGTGAAGCTGAACCTGAGTACCATCCTCGAGCGAGAGCCAATCACCCAGGCCATAGATCTGCTGCAATTGCAGCTCGCTGCGACACGCCTTGATATAGGCCAACTGATTCAGTTCATGGTTCTCAGGCGAACCGATGATTTGCCCAGCCATGCCGGAGCCAACGAATGCCTGCACCACGCGGTTCATCCAGTAGTGCCAAAGCAGGTCGCTCTTACGCCCGGTTCGCTGCCACCGCACAGCTCCCGCCTCCGACTGGTTATAGATAACCGACTCGCCAGGTTTCAGCTGATAATGGCACTCAGGATCGAAGCAAAACCAGTCAATCGAACCCTCGTAGTCGATCCGCTCTTGGGTGGCAGCAATCAGAACGGCTAGCCATTCGAGATTTTCACGACATCTGGCTGAATCAGCTGTGGGCGATGCGGGGAAAATAATCGGTGAAAGATGACGCTTCAGCGACTGCTCGAGCCGTGACTCGTTCAGGCGAAAATCCTCTTCCGGGCAGGCCCGGAGTTTCCTCAAGATAATGCGGTTGTATACCGTCCACTGCTGACCGGAACGGTCATCGGAAGCGTCATCGGAAAACGCCTGATAAGCCAGCACGCTGAGGTAGGAAAAAAACTCCAGCAGAGATAAGTGCTCAAGCTGTTTCTCAGCGTTGGCAATTAGCTCATCAAAGGGCTTGAGCTGATCAAGCAAACGGTCGCAAACACCGAAGAATACTTGCCACTCTTCCCCCGCGAGCTCCGCACGAAGCGCTAGCCAGAGCGACGAAGCAGTACGCTCAAACAGCTTCGAGTAGCGAATCGCCCATCTGAGGGTGTCTGGGGCAAGGCTTGCCAACTTCAGCAGTTGCTCGACACTAATTGCAGTGTCGAAGTGCAACACTCGACTGAGCGCAAGGCTTGCCAGTTCGGATCGAGCAACCGCATCCGTATCAAGCCAAAAACCAGCTGATGCCAAGCCTATCGCGCGATCAATCGCAGAGAGCTTTTTACCTGCAGGCCGTTGGTCCAGGAAATGATGCAGGCATTCGTCAAGAGCACGCCCTGCATCGAATTCAGGCCGATTCCTTTCATAAACCGACTGATAATGCTGCCGGCATCGCTCCCCTTTCTCGGTCATCCCACAGCACTCACACCATCCTTAGGTTCCTGGCCAGAGCCTAAACCACCGACTGGCCGGGACTCCATAGGCACCGTGCGAGCATCCGGCACGCTGGCAACCCATCGGATCAACAGCGCGAGCTTGGTCGGATTGAAGCCTGACGTTTCGCAGCATTGCACGGTTTCGCGTGGCTGGCGGACCAGACCTACTAGCGTTCAAGCGCCTGCTCAGAATCTGCCGCTGCCGGTTACCCTGGCAGGCTCCGCTCTGCTGGCCTCGGTGGCCCAGCGCCGGCTCGTCGAAGCCAAAGGCAGTGGTATTTCCCAGGTGATCGCGGTCCTGGAGCTGCTGGGCATGACCACGGTGATCGAGGTGTTTCTACCCCGACGCCTGGGCAACGCACCTGTCCTGGGGCGGCCTGTTCCCGTTGCTGATCGGCCGCGGCGCCTGGTCGCCAGAACGCCAGCTATAGACTCGTTAAGCAACTGGTCCAATACGAAAAAGAAAACCGGCCGAGGCCGGGTCCTTAAAGGGAAAATCCATCATTGTGGATGCTCAGCAGGAGATGGGGTTCAGACTGGTCAGCCGCAATGATGGCAGCCCGATAATGTCAAACTGACACAGCCAGCACAACCTGATCCAACCTCGCCTTGCTCACCCAATCAACCGGCGCGATCGCCCCAAGCGAAGACACCTGGCCCCTACAGGCCTCACCCGCAACGACTGGCCATCCTCGATCAGGTAGTGGCAGGCATTGATGACGTTCTGCTTACCTGTATCGTCGCGATGCTTGAACATCCCTACCCCGCACCGCTCCTCGTAGCGCGCCTTCTCATGGTTGCAGCTGTGGAAATACCCCCAGCCATCCGTGATCCTCTCCCACAGCTTGCCAATAGCTTTAGCCTTGACGATGTCCATGAGCACCTTCCGGCCATCGAAGAAGAAGGCAGCATGGATGTGGTAGCCCATGTCCTCGCCTTGCTCCACAGCGCAGATGTAGCCTGTCTCGTGTTGGAAGACCGGATCGTATTCCCGAGCCCGGATCAGCCTGTCCAGGTCCTCGAAGACGTCCTCCACCTTCAGGCGAGCACGCGCTGCTTCCCGGTAGTACAGATTCACTCTCACGACTACGGTACGTGAACGGCTAGCCATCACCCGCTCTACGTATTCAGTGACGGCTTGCCGATTGCGTTTCTCCCGGCATACACGGTCATGCTTCCCACGCTTGAACCACCTAGTCTGTACGTGCTCCCGGATCCTCTCCACGAGCCAGTTGTAGGTCTCAGCCTCTGACAGGAGCCTTCCCTCGCTCTCGTCCATGCACGTCATCCCGAACATCCCGAACTCGATGCCGATGTCGTAGCACGCTTCCTTGAACGCGATCAGGTGTTCACTCAGGAAGTACGTCTCGTCATGCACCAAGTGATACATCTGCCGAATGTGATCGAAGTACCGAGAGAGCCTGGTTCTCTTGATGACTTCATCTCCCTGTGCGTCGTAGCTGATCCGGAATGCAGGGCCATCGTGACGGATCACTGCGTTCACGAGTCGTTCGATTTGAATAGCGATGTCGGATTGGGAGAGGTGTTTCGCTGCTTGATTGGTCATGGTGTGTACCTGGTTGGTTTAGGGCATACCAAGTACGGAGTGGGTATTTTTAAACTGGAGAGGTGGGTAGCTAGGTTCCTGTGGTAGCTAGCCATGAGTGGAGAGAGCTGAGTGGATTAGAGGTAGGTTGTTGGGGGATAGTTAGCAGTGGAATAGGTGAATGGATTGGATAGGTTGATAGAGATAGTTAGTAGCTATATCAATAAACCACACTGCCCTGCTCGCCAAATAACAAGCGCCATCGAGCATCCAGACGAAGAACTCCAGGCCTAACCGGGATAATTCACAGAGCAGGTAACTGGGAGTTATCTGAGAAATAGCATTAGCCTAAGCAGACGGCAGAGCTACCCGATGGCCAGGAAGCCCCTGGCCATCGGGTAGCTCTATCGCCATTAATGCTTACCTACAGCCTGGAGTTTCTCATCACGCTCAGCAATCCGTTCAAGGATCCACTCATGTACTTCGCTCTCCAACCAACGAACGCAACGCTCCCCCACAGATAAGGGAAGTGGGAACGTGCCGAGAGCGATGTACTTATAGATGGTCGAGCGAGCAAGGCTGGTGAGGTCCATGACCTCTTTCAAACTGATGATCCTCATGGACATGGACGGTGCTCCTAGTATTGGTCCAGAGGATGGGCAACGTTCATAAAATTTAACCGGTAGTACTCTCCATCTCAAAAGAGACCAAGCCATGCTTGGAAAGCTGCTCTCGAGAAAGGTCAGACTCTTTCGTCCAGATCTCGGCGTGCCCCTTGGTGCTGCTTAAAGAAACTATACATTCAGGGCCATCTCCCCAGGGCTCTTGAGCAAAGACCAAGGTCATCGAATCATCCGTGTCTCTATTTTTGGCAGGGAACGCAAGCACCCTCCGCCCTACCAAGCTCGCAAAAGCTCTATCCCCCGCTATTCGATTCTTAACCCGCGAAGCCAAATGGAAAGCCCACCAGCACATGTCAGCAACCATGACCTCAAGCGAGGAATCATCTTTACCCGACGCGTGGAGGCTTTCAGTCATGATTTTCTCTAGGCCATCAATTTGGGGGAGACGGACAGAGTCGCCCAAGACGCTCCAGTGATTCGAAAGAAGCAGGCTTACGCCTTGATAGATCCTCCAGACAAGCATTTCATAAGTGCGGCCTAGGCCCTGAAACGCCCCTTGCACCCGCGCAAATCGCTCCGCAAAACCATGGCGGCTCTCCTCAGAGCGCATTGCCTCACCATAAAAAGCTACAACTGGGCTGCTGCAGTCCGCCGAAGCAAGCCCTGGATGGTTCAGGTTCAGGATATAGCTGCTGGTCACTTTCGTATCGGCATAGAGCGAGTCCGAGAGCCCCGCTATCTTTCGGCGAATGAAGCCAAGCTGTAGGAGTTCCTTCAGCCACCTGTCGACCTTCTCCTCCCCCTCCCCCAATAACTGTCGGAGTTGAGCGAGCCCGAGGCCATCTACCAGTCCCAGTTCATTGGCATGGGCGAATAGCGTGGCGAGTAATAGGCGGAGTTGCGGTCTCAGAAGCTCATTCGATGATGCCGGCGTCCGGTTGGCCTCATAATCACGATAGATCACACCACTGAAAAGGTGACGCAGAACGGGCCCATGATGGGATGTCGAAGTGCTGAGGTCGCCGAGTTTGCAGGCCAGCCCCTGGCTCACCTTCAGCCCGAGTGTGGGTCTTCCTGCCGTAGCAGCCTTGCGGCAGTCAAAGCATTGATGTTCAATCAATGCCTCGCGGGCCCTGGATGCCACTCCAGGGGTCACCTCCAAGGATCGAGCCAATTCCTTCACGGACATTTCCTTCCATTGGGTAGCATCAAAACGATAGATGAACGCGATGAGGAAATACTTCGCCTCAGCCCCAACGCCAGCTATCGGTGCAGTCAGCAGCACCTCCCCCATGCCATACCCCCCTTTTTCGAGCTTTTACCCCCTATACCGCACTTGAACCCCAAAAATCCATAGCGTAACGTTACCGTAACGCAACAAAATTGGATGGAAGGCATGGCTAGAGAGTATGAATCATTCTCATTATGGATATCAAAAAAACTCCTAACGGAATCCGATATCGCCTGGGCACAAAACTACCTGCATGGAAAAGGGGAAATATCTCTCCATGGGCCTGTAGATTTAGATCGACTTCTTAAAGCAGGAGTAAAACTAGAGAAAACCGACTCAGGAAGAAATACCCTTAGCCAGTTAAAGGCTGCCTATAGGACAAGAAAAAGCAGGAGTACGGAGGAAAGATCAAGCACAGGAGACATCAACCCCGCAGAGCAGAACCTCTCCTCTCAAAACAGGAACTACAAGACACTAATAAACCTAGCTGACGAAGTATTAAAATACGAAGAAGCGCTTAAAGCAAAACTAAAACATTCAGAGAACCAGATAAAAGAATTAAAAGAGAGAATATCAAAATCTAAAAAAATCACACAAAAATCCCTCAATAAATCAAAAAAAGCAGCAAAAACACTGAATAGCTTTCGGGAAAGCCCCCTAAAAAACTCAGAAATAGAAAAAATCATACAGGACAATGAAGAGATCAAAGAACTACTTATAGACACACTAAACATTCTAGACCCACTCCCTCCTCAAAAGCGCACCATAAGAGACTCAGATATGAACAGATACAAAACATGGCCAACAGCCAAAGCTACAGAAACTACAGAAACTACAGAAACTACAGAAACTACAGAAACTACAGAAACTACAGAAACTACAGAAACTACAGAAACTACAGAAACTCAAAATAGCCCTCAAAAGAAAACACTAACAAAAATATTTAAAATTATAGAGAATCAAACAAAGCCATTCACGGATTAATTCAAACCAGACAAAAACACCGCAACAGCCCCCAAGAGCATATCCGCAAACTAAATAAATATGATTAAATAACTTTCCTACAAAACTTACGCCAACGGACCAATAACCATTGTCAAGCATATCCCCCATTTATCACAGACTAACAGTCCGCAACTGATCGAAAGTCAACCCAACTGTACAGAGTCTAGCATTCACGCAGTTCACCAGATGGCAATACAGATAACTTTTCATATCAGATCAACTCTCTCTTTTTCATGCGAACCAACTAGAACGCCTTAGCAATCCTCCTTCATAGATTGCCATATCCGGCTATATATAGCGCGCAAACTCACAATTACAGATAGCAAATTTCACTCAGCGACTGATCTTCAAAAACTTTGGCAGGGCGCTGTACGTGCTGGGACGCAGAGCTGGCGCCAGAGATAGGCCACCCGTTGACTGGAAGATCTACCTCCTAATTCACGAAGTACTGTGAAACGAGGTAGATAATTTCGGCAACAGGAGCGTTCGTCGTGGCCACCGAAGCCTTGGACGCAGCCAATCCCCGATCAGGCGATACGCACTACCCGTGACATGACCATCAGCGTGACACGCTTGCTCCATACGGAGCTGATATCATCATTCTCCGTACTACGACAAGCTGAAGGTTCGTCAGAGTCAAAGCTGTCTTGGGTCTGCATCCTGCTTGTGCAAGCCCGCCTATATGCGAACTTGTTGTAAGCCCCCACTGCGACTCTGTGCAGAGCATCTCAAAGTAATCCACATTCGTCGCGACCACTTCGTCTTCAGTCCAGTCTTCGCCTATGTGGATGCTGCTGCAGCCAAGCGCAGTGAGGGCAGGGACTACCGTTGCTTCGCCACCTGAGAACCGCTCTGAGGATAAAGGCCCCTCGCCTGGGTACTGCTTGCCGGACGCAACGCCGGCAATCGCCTTGAAGTCGCAGCCCGCACCTGTCCGAGGATCCCGCCTCCGGTAGTTACGTGACTTATCGAATCCATAACGAGTGGGGAGACCGTCCTGCCCAAGGCTACGAACTCGTCAATGGCTTTTTTTGTACTACAGCGCGGCCTGTTAGTTGCGTAAGCAATGTCATTGGTGACCACATCCGTTGTAGGAAAATAGATCCTGCAACAGGCCTAAGACTGGTTTCAAGACGCGGAGCATTGCCGCGTCCACGATGGAAACCCTTACAATCTGTCTTTCAGAACATTCGATCAGTCATTTCAGGCAGACAAGCTGATCGCCAACCCCATCTGGAGGCTTTGCATTCTTGGAACCTCTCGTCGATGTGTCCTCTCTTGCCAAGGCGCTTGAAGAGTTCGCAAGCGCTCGGAACTGGCATCAGTTCCACTCCCCGAAGAACCTCGTCATGGCCCTGACTGGCGAGGCCGGCGAGCTGACGGAGATATTTCAGTGGATGAGCGAAGAGGATTCGCGATCAGCCGCCAGCCACCCACAGCATGGTCAAGCCATCAGAGAAGAGCTGGCAGACGTCTTGATGTACCTGGTCAGGCTGGCGGACGTGCTGGGTGTGGACCTCAACGTGGCTGTCGAGCAAAAGCTGAAACTCAACGGGGAGAAATACCCCATCAACAAGGCCCATGGCACTAGCAAGAAATACGACCAGCTTTGAAAACAGGTTCAGGGAAGAGAGCGTGATCGTCTACGAAGCCACCAAGCAGCAATTCCTCCACGACAGCGGCAACGACGACATCGAAGATGTGATTCTCGCCCACTACACGGCGAAAACGGGCAAGGGAGTCGGCCGCTCCGAAGTTGCTTCCTGGAAAGGCTCGCTGGGGTACATGGCCAAGGTCCTACGTGATGAGGCAGTGCCGAATGACACCGGCCTCGCGATCGAGCTGCACCTCCCGCAGTCGTCCAAGCGAATCGATTTCACGCTGACCGGCCATGGTGAAGCAGGCGAGAAGAATGCCGTCCTCGTTGAACTCAAGCAGTGGAGTTCCTCGAAGCTGTCGGAGAAGGATGCAATCGTCGTCACCGCGCTCGGCAAGGGGTTGAACGAGACAGTTCATCCGTCCTACCAAGCCTGGTCACACGCCTCGCTGCTCGAGGGCTTCAACGAAGCCGTCTATGAACGGAGCATCGCGCTTCGCCCATGCGCCTACCTGCACAACTATGTCCGTGACGGCGTCATTGATGCGCCTCACTACCAGCCCTACATCGACAAGGCTCCCCTCTTCCTCAAAGGGAAAGAGGAATCCATCCTGCATTAGGGGATCTGCCCCTCCCCAAACGCCTTTCCGGCTTGGAGGCGGCGCAGAGCCCCTGGACATGAGCGAGCGGCTCGCAAAGTAGGCGGCGGTCTGTACGTTAGGGAACGTTAGCGCTGCCTCTCAGTCACCCTTTTCTCGCCGGGCCATTCTGGTCGGCGGGCTCTCGGTGCGGTGCCGTACAGACCACCCTCCTGGCCGGCTGCAACCTGCACAAAGACAGGCCATTGCCATGCAGTGGAAGGAGGCACCAAATGTTCGAAGCTCTCGTACTAACGCTACTGGCCCTATGGGCAGTGGGATTGATCACCTCGTACTACATGGGGGGGCTGATTCACATTCTGCTGCTCGTGGCGATCGGGCTGGTAGTGTATCGATTCAGGCGAAGACCGCTACCGTAATCAAGCCCAGGCTCATCCTGCGCTCGCACCGTTGCGGGCCGTCGGCAGGCAGACGATGGCAACCCAAGGCCATTGCGTCGAAGCACGGCCATGCATCCCTCCGCAGATTTCCGAATTGAGCGCCTGCGCGCGAACTGCCCTGGCGCCGGGTACGCCCCGGGCGAGCATCACGGCCCGCGCACGCTCGGCATCGTTATGCAAGGTCCCGCGAAGAGTGACCACGCCATCGCAGGTACTCACAGCAATGGCCGAGCCGCTGACATCCCCCACCGGCACCAAGGCCAGCATCACTTTGGTGGTTATCCAGATATCGTCGGCAGCCAGCCCGAACTCCGTGGCGAAGGCCCTGCAACGTCCGTCATTCACCGGCGCCTGCCACGGGTTCTTCGACTCGGCTTCCACCTTCGCTCGAATGATCGGCACCTGCGGTAACGATTGTGCCCCGGTGATCCGGTTGTCCACCGAGATGATCCCCGCAACGCCCATGGCGATACTCGCAGCCAACCGCCTGGAACCCTCGTCGTCGACGCGCCCGCTCAAGATGGCACGGCGTGCCTGCACGAAGGCTTCCAGGTTGCTGGTACGCAACTCGGGGCGTTGCGCATACTCCGTGAGAATCGATATCTCCAGGCGTATGTCGGCAGCGTCCTGCGCCCCCTGTCCGGCGGCGATGGGCGCCACGCCCGCGGCCAGCAAGAGCCCTGCGAAAAACCCACGCACGATCATACCCGGCCTGAAAAGCCTGCATCCCATGGCGCTTGCTCCTGGACTGATATTCAAATCTTGCCACCGGCGAGTTCCAGCATCGGTGCGCTGGCGTACCCTGGAGCTCGCCTCGGTGCTCCTGCGATAGCTCTCTGTACGCTTGCGCACAGATGCAGGGGGTGCACATGCGTAGGCTGGAGCCAGGTCGCAAAGAGGCGGCCTTTTTCCAGGAGAATCGCCATGGCCGGCTATCGCCATCAGGTATCGGGTGTGTTCGCTCACCGTGCACAGGCCGAAAGCGCACGTGTCCTGCTGAGCGAGCGAGGAATACACGACCGGCAGATGCGGATACTCGGCGCCAAGGACCTGCCTCCTGCCAACGGATCCAGCCAGGTGAAGCGTACGCTCAGTCAAATGCTGGCAAGTGGTGCGGTCGGGACCCTGCTTGGCTTGGCGGTGAGTACGCTGACCGCCATCGCCCTGACCCGCACCAACGCCGGGCTGTTCAGCGGCCCCCCGCTGGTTCTTGTGGGCTGGGGAAGCGCCCTGGGCGCCCTGCTCGGAGGCATGGTTGGAACTTCGGCGAACGCCGGCCAGGTTGACAGGACCTTCCGCTATGCCATCGCCCATGGCGACGTAGTCCTGCTGGCGGAGACCCTTTCGGAACGCGAGACGCTGCTCGCCCGCGACATCATCGAAGCCTCCCTGGGTGTCGGCACGCACATGGACATCAGCCTGGTCTGAACCTGCGCAAGACCAGGCCGGGGCCTGGCCAACGGGCGCCCCCTTGCGACGGAGCCCCCTTCATCACCGACCAGTCGGTACTCCCCAGGATTCCCCGGGTAGCGTATCGCGGCTGGCAGCCAACGAGGATTTCCCGTGAGACCACCCCGTCAATTGCACGACCTCGGCCAGAGCCTGTGGCTGGACAACATCACCCGCGAGCTGCTAGACAGCGGCACCCTGCGCCGCTACATCGACGAGCTCTCGATCAGCGGCCTGACCTCCAACCCGAGCATCTTCGACGCCGCCATCGGCAACGGCAGTGCCTATGACGCCGGCATCCGCGAAAAAGCCCAGGATGGACTCTCAGGCGAGGCGCTGTTCATCGAACTGGCCCTGGAAGACCTGCGTCGTGCGGCAGACCTGCTGCGTCCGCAATTCGAGGCGAGCCACCGGCTCGACGGCTGGGTGTCGATGGAAATCTCGCCGAACCTGGCCGACGACAGCGCCGCCAGCCTCAAGGCGGCGCGGCACATCCAGAGCCGCGCCGCGCGGCCCAACCTACTGGTGAAGATCCCCGGCACCCGCCACGGCATCCCGGCGATCGAGAACGCGATCTTCGCCGGCGTGCCGGTCAACGTCACCCTGCTGTTCTCCCGAGAACACTACCTGGCTGCCGCCGACGCCTACCTGCGCGGCATCGAGCGACGCATAGCCGCCGGCCTCGATCCGCGGGTCGGTTCGGTTGCTTCACTGTTCGTCAGCCGCTGGGACGTGGCGGTGAACGACCAGGTGCCGGCCGAACTGCATGATCGGCTGGGCCTGGCCATCGCCGGGAGGACCTACAGTGCCTATCGCCAACTGCTTGCTTCGCCGCGCTGGCGCCGCCTCGCCGCGGCCGGTGCGCAACCTCAGCGGCTACTCTGGGCCAGCACCGGCAGCAAGTCCCCCACGATCGCCGACACTTTCTACGTCGAGGCCCTGGCCGCGGCAGACACGATCGACACCCTCCCGGAGAAGACCCTGCGGGCGTTTTCCGAACACGGCTCGCTGACGCAGACCATGGCCGAGGACGGCGCTGAAGCCGAAGCGCTGCTCGCGCGCTTCGCACAGGCCGGGGTGGATATCGGCGCGCTGGCGGAACGGCTGCAGAAGGAAGGCCTGGAGGCGTTCGTCACGTCCTGGCGGCAGTTGCTGCATCGCATCGACGAGAAGAGCGCGGGCTTCGCCCCGCGCCGACGCTGGGTGAAATGATCGCCATCGGGCCGCCAGGGTGCGCTAACGCACTGACGGCCGCCCCCCATCGCTGACAAAGTACTAACTCCGGCCGCCACGAGCACGGTATGTACCGGCTCCGCCATCCAGCGGCCCTCCCCTTGCGCTACCGTTAGAGCGTGCCCCGTGAACGAAGATCAAGTGAAAGGCAAAGTCAAACAGGTTTCCGGCCAGGTCAAGGAAACCACCGGGAAGGTGGTCGGCAACAAGTCGCTGGAGAACAAGGGCAAGGTGCAAAAGGCGATCGGAAAGGTCCAGGAAAGCGTTGGCGACATCAAGGAGGATATCAAGAAGGGAATCTAGCCTTGGCCGTATGGTAAAGGCTCCGCCTCTCGCCCGATGATCGTTGTGAGGCGGAAATCGTCAAACACTCTGTCGCGGTCACCTGGTGATACACAGCAATGCCACCTCCGAGCGACCAGGAAGATCCCCCATGATCACTCACTTCAAAGTCGACGGACACCTGGCCTGCGGCCACCATGGCAGCAACCTCCTTTCCACCGGCGAACCTAGCCGCGTGAAGTGCCGCAACTGCAGAGGTACCGAGGCGTTCCAGAACGCCCGCAAGGACATGAGAAATGCGGCACGCAAAGCCGCCCGCAAGTTGCTGAAAGTCCATGCGAAGCAAGGCTGGCGTGCATTCTGGCTGGAAAAACTCACCGAGATGCCCGGGTTGCAGCGCCTCCCAAGAGGCTTCAGCGGCCAACCGTACATCTAGCCATCTCCCGGGCAGTCAGGCCCGGCTGCGCTGTACCGGCATCCCCCAACGTCAGCCCCGTTCCCGATTCCCCGTCTCCGAAGCCAGGGGCGTTGTTGGCGGGGCTATTACTATCGGCCGTCGCCGGCATCAGTCTGCCTCTGCCGGGTAATGGCCATGACCGAGCGTCCGACCGCTCAGCGCTTGATCCTGGAGATCTTGGTCCCCTCGATGCTGATGCCGGCCATCAGCCCCTGCTGGTCGAAGACGAAGGCATAGGCGTCATCCTTCAGCGTCGAGGTCGAGAGATTCTTCGCCACACCCTCGTCCACCACCACAACGGTCGGCCCGACGCCGATCTCCCAGCCCTGAGTGTTGCCGACGTACTGGACGGCCTTCTCGGTCATCAGGAACACCACGTAGCCATACGACTGGGCGCCCGCCTGCAGGCCCCAGGAGCCGGTCACGGAATTGTAGTAGCCGTCGACCTTCGAGCCCTTCAGCAACTCGCCTTCACCATAGCTGCCGCCGAACACCAGGCCTGCCTTGATGACCTTGGGGAACACCAGCACGGCCTTGGCGTGGTGGGAAATGGTCTCGGCGAACGGGGTGGCCTTGTAGAGGATCTGCAGGGCCTGGCGGGAGTCCCTGTCCAGGTCCTCGGCAGTGGCCCCCCGCACGTCGGTCATGAAACCCGCCGAGACGAGCGAGAGGAAGGCAAGCATGAACAATGGAACGAAGGTTCGTGAACGGATCATCGTCGTACTCCTCAGGTGGATAGGGGCTCATGCGTGACCTGCACGTACAGGCCAACGCCCTGGCGCCCGGGGTGATCGTGCCGATTCACGTCACGGCGCGTCGATCATGATGTGGGGAGAACGACAATCCTTCCGTACGCTAGCGCACCCACGGCACTGGGGCTCCGCGGCGTTGTACGCCCTCCGTGCCCATGGAAACGCCACGGCGGTCGGCATTCGGAATCACCGTTCAACAGGCGGCTCGTCGTCATCGTCGGGCAGAAGAATGTTCTTCAGCTGCGGCCACTTGGCACCGTAGCTCGCCGGCTGCTCCACCGGCACGGGCGCCGGCTCTTCCGCGGGCGGCGCCTCAGCCGGTTTGCCGCCGGCTGCCTTGCAGTTGCCACGGGAGGAATAGCGTTCAGCCGCCGATTCATATCGCTGCGCCAAGGGAATGCGTTCTTCCGCCGACGGCTCCTCGAGGGTGGGTTCGATACGCTTGCACATGATGCTCTCCAGGTACGGTTTCGGGGCTTCAACAACAGAACGATGAACGAAAAGCGCCGCCGCGTCGGTGCGTAGGCGTACAGACCCGGTCTGGTACCGGCTGCAGGATGAAGCATGCTCATCGCGCAGCTGCGCTGAAGGCCGAAAAATGGACAGTCTCCCCCTGAACACCCGGCAGTTTCCGCCCGACGCAACCCCCTGTGCGCCGCAACGCCTCTATCTGCAGAAACTGAGCGGTGTCCGCTACCTGGCCATCCTCGAGATCGACGATACCTATGCGCTCACGCCCGCCTACGGACGGACCAGGCACGTAACGGGCGAAGACCTGAGCAACGCCGATGTCTGGGAAACGCTGCATTGAACGGCAGGCCGTAGGCCTGATCGCAGCCACTTGCCGGCAACCGCTGGGCAAATGTTCGATAGCGTACCGACTGGCCCTACCGATGCTGCAAGTCTTGATTCCCCGCAGCCCTTCGATGACGAGGGGCACAAGACAACAGTGAGGTCGCCATGAACAGGTTCACGTCCACAGAGCACGGTGCGATCGAGAAAGCACCGGAGCAACAGCGCCGCTCCGAGCCCGACTCTCCCCTGGCCCACAGGATCGAACGCCATTCGGACGGCAAGCCTCGGGAGAGCAGTCCTGTGCCAGCCACCACGACGGAACCCTCGAATCGGGGGAGAAAACCGTTGCGGGCCAGCGATCAGAAGGGCTGACAGCCACGCAAGCGCATCCCCTTGGGGAGCCAGGGCCAGGAGGTCATGGCCCACTTCCGGCGGGAGGTAAGGAATCAAAGGCAATGCTGACATTCCAAGATGCGAAACAACGGCTCACGTCCGCCTTCGCGCCCTTCATCTGTACCCCTTCCAAGAGCTGGGACGGTTCGTTGAGCCTGCTTTTCAGGAACCCGGGTACGGGGGCCGTCGAGACCTTCGTCACCGCCATCGGACCTGAGCAATGGCAGAGCGAAGTCGCCATCGCACGACTCATCGGCGAGTTGCGCCTAGAAGCGGACACCTGGAATTGCGGCCATTTGTTTGTTGACGATCTGGAGCACGACGCGAACGAACGGCCCCCTGAACATTCACTGGAGGCAGCATGAGCACCTTTACCATCGAAGGCTGGTGCAAGACCGGCAACGAACAGAAGGCCGTCGCGCTGGAAGGCATCCACTTCTGCCTGAATGGCAACGACCACCTGCTGCTGGAGCAGGCGCAGGAACGCCTGCAAAGAACCCATGAGCCGGACGTCATGGTCGACGTCAACCTGGCCACGCTGGAACTGCGCCTGCCGCCAGGCTATGGCCCCTTGTCCGACTGCGGGATGCGCGTCTACCTGGACTCGACCCAGCGCGGCCAGTTCCACCTGGTCGGGCACCAGGCCAGCGACGGCAGCCTCATCTATAGCAACGCGGTGCTGATCGATCAGTTGATCTAGCGACAGCCCACCATGCATGACCAGCGCGCTCGAGCCGGTAACAGCAACGGTACCGGCTCGATCCAGCAGACGCTATGGCGGTGCCCCGGAAGACTTTTGCAGCGAGCTAGTTTTCCGACCATTTGCGCGCGTTTTCGGTACGCGCGGCCTTGTTGTCCGCCCTTGGTGGTTCCTGGGGCGGTTTCCTGGGACTACTTCCGCTCACTCTGCGCCAGGCCCGCCGGCAGAGCACCAGGGCATGCTTCCATTGCCGCTTGAGAGCTGCCGCAACGGAGCGTTTCATGATGCCGGTGGCTCCTGGCTCATCAGGTCATCATCGCCACGGGCGGCGTGCCGCTTCACCGCAGGGGCACTCTTCGATGCCTTCGACGGACGAGTCGACTCGGCATCCGCGGCCTGATGAAGGGCTTCGTCGGCACGGGTCTTCGGGTTGGAGTAGCTTTCCGCGCGGGACAGCCGTGGTGCTTCGTTGCGAGGACCTTGTGGGTGGGATTGCCCCTTCGGGCGACTGGACTCGTTGTTCGGGCCTTGCTTGCCTGGCTTGTCCATGATGACCTCTTGGCTCATCCCGCTCTCGCAGCATTGCGAGGTGTCGGGGTACAGACAATGGCGACCCGCGAGCAGCGTGTCGGTGCGTTAGCACGCATACCCCGGGGCCCGCTCCACAACCGAGTGGCCGGCCCAGACCACTGGGTGCGCTACCGAACAGACAGTTCGGAGTCCGAACTTGCAGGGTAGATACGCGACAGATCGCCCGGTGACCCCATCTCCAGAACTAAAAGACAGGGATGAAAAAGTTGCGCTTTCCAGCCTCGAAGAAGGAGTGCTCTGATGCCGACCGACCATTCGGATGCTTTTGTCTTCTTCGGCGTGCGGGGCGACCTGGCGCACAAGAAAATCTTCCCTGCCCTACAGGCTCTCACCCGTGCCGGCGAACTGGACATGCCGGTCATCTGCATCGCCCGCGCGGGCTGGACTTCGGGGCAGTTGCAGGAATGGGTGCGCACCAGTCTCGAAGAACACGGTGGAATCGATCGCGACGCCTTCGTCCGACTATGCAGCCACCTGCGCTACATCGATGGCGACTACGACGATGCGCAAACCTATGTCCGGCTCAGGCAAGCCTTGGGCGACGCGGTCCGGCCGCTGTACTACCTGGGCATCCCGCCGAGCCTGTTCGACAGCGTGGCCCAGGCCCTGGCTGAATCCGGCTGCGCCGGCAACGCCCGGGTGGTCCTGGAGAAACCCTTCGGCCACGACCTGCGCTCCGCCCAGGCGCTGAACCGCTCGCTGCGCGAAGTCTTCCCCGAGCCGGCGATCTTCCGCATCGACCATTACCTGGGCAAGGAGGCGCTGCTGAACCTGCTGTACTTCCGCTTCGCCAATGCCTTCCTCGAACCGGTGTGGAACCGCAGCTACATCGACAACGTACAGATCACCCTGGCTGAGCGCTTCGGCGTGCCAGGCCGCGGCCATTTCTACGAAGAAGTCGGAGCGATTCGCGACGTGGTGCAGAGCCACCTGCTGCAGGTCATCGCCCTGCTGGCCATGGATGCGCCGCAGGGCACCGACATCCGCTCGATGCGCACCGAGAAGCTGCGGCTGCTGCAGGCCATGCGCCCGATCGACACGGCGCAGGCGGTACGCGGCCAGTTCCACGGCTACCGGGACGAGCCGGGCGTCGCGGCGCACTCCCAGGTGGAGACCTTCGCCGCCCTACGCCTGTACATCGATACTTGGCGCTGGGCCGGCGTCCCCTTCTACATCCGTGCAGGCAAGTGCCTGCCACTGACTGTCTGCGAAGTCCTGGTGACGCTCAAGCGCCCACCGTTGGCAGTGTTCGACGCGCGCCCGGAGGCCCGCCCGAACTATTTCCGCTTCCGCCTCGGCCCGCAGGTCACTCTCGCTACCGGCGCCTACGTCAAACGCCCTGGCGAGGCGATGCGAGGGCAGACCGTGGAACTAGTGGCGCACCATGCCCCAGGCAATGAGGAGCTACCCTATCAACGCCTGCTCGGCGACGCCCTGCGCGGCGATGCCACCCTGTTCAGCGGAGACGAGTGCGTCGAGGCGGCCTGGCGCGTGGTCGAGCCTATGCTGTGCCAGCCAGGCGTGCTGCACACCTACGCCACCGGCAGTTGGGGACCTGCGGCCGCGGCCAGCGTGCTGGACAGTGGCGACGACTGGTACGACCCGCAAGCGGAGGCCCTTTCGCCATGCTGAAACCGGTCCCGCTGGTCTTCCTCGTCGACGTCGACAACACCCTGCTCGACAACGACCGCTTCATCGACGACCTCTCGGCGCACCTCGTCCAGGCCTTCGGCAGTGAGCAGAGCAGGCGCTACTGGAGGGCCTTCGACGAGTTGCGCAGCCAACTCGGCTATGCCGATTACCTGGGCGCCGTGCAGCACCTGCGCAACGGTTGCGACAACGAGGAGGAGTTGCTGCGGATGTCCAGCTTCCTGCTCGACTATCCGTTCCGCGCGCGGCTGTATCCCGGCGCCATGGCCCTGCTCGCGCACCTGCGCAAGCTGGGCCAGACGGCGTTGCTGTCCGATGGCGACATGGTCTTCCAGCCACGGAAGATCCAATGCTCCGGGCTGTGGGAGGCAGTCGGTGGCCAAGTCCTGATCTACGTTCATAAGGAACGCATGCTCGCGGCCATGCAGCGCCGCTTCCCAGCCCGCCACTATGTGATGATCGACGACAAGCCACTGCTGCTGGCTGCGATGAAACGCGCCATGGGTTCACGCCTGACCATTCTGTTCGTCCGCCAGGGCCACTATGCTGCCGAAGCCATCAACCGCCGCATCTCGCCAGCGGCGGACATCAGCGTCGAGCGCATCGGCGACCTCTGCGCACTGAACATGTCGGACCTGAGCATCGCCGCAGCGACCGACCTGGCGGCCAACGAGGACATGCCATGATACCGGCCCAGCAACTGCACGACCTCGACCGGCGGGACGCCGAACCGGACAAGGTCTCGGCCGGCAGCCTGCCCTGGCACGCTGGCCAGTCACAGGAGCTCCTCCCATGAGCAACGGCATCAGCCCCCTGGCCGGACAGCCGGCCCCCGCCGCGTCGCTGGTCGACGTCGCCGCCCTGCTCGCCGCCTACGCCGACCTGCGCCCCGACCCGGCGGAACCGGCGCAGCGGGTCGCCTTCGGCACCTCCGGGCACCGCGGCATCCCGTTCGAGCGCAGCTTCAACGAGTGGCACGTGCTGGCGATCAGCCAGGCCATCTGCGACTACCGCAGGCTGCAGGGTATCGACGGCCCGCTGTACCTCGGCGCGGACACCCACGCGCTCTCGCAGCCGGCATTCGAGAGCGCGCTGGAAGTGCTCGCTGCCAATGGCGTGGAAAGCATGATCGCCAAGGGCGGCGAGTTCACCCCGACGCCCGCCGTGTCCCATGCCATCCTGGCCTACAACCGCGGGCGCGGCGGCGCTCTGGCCGACGGCATCCTCATCACTCCGTCGCACAACCCGCCGGACAATGGCGGCTTCAAGTACAACCCGCCCGACGGCGGCCCGGCCGCCGGCGAGGTCACCGGCTGGATCGAGGCCCGCGCCAACGCCCTGCTCGCCGGTGGCCTGCAGGGCGTGCGGCGGATGCCCTTCGGCAGCGCCCGCCTCGCCGCCAACACCCATGGCCACGACTTCCTTCACGCCTACGTCAACGATCTGGCCCAGGTCATCGACTTCGCCGCGATCCGCGCCGCCGGCCCGCACCTGGGCGTGGACCCGCTCGGCGGCGCCGGCGTGCATTACTGGCGGGCCATCGCCGAGCGCTACCGCCTGGACCTCGACGTGGTCAGCGAAACCGTCGACCCGACCTTCGGCTTCATGCCGCTTGACTGGGACGGCAGGATCCGCATGGACCCCTCCTCGCCCTACGCCATGCAGCGCCTGCTGGCCCTCAAGGACCGCTACGACCTGGCCTTCGCCTGCGACACCGACCACGACCGCCACGGCATCGTCACCCGCGGCAGCGGGTTGCTGCCGGCGAACCATTACCTGGTGGTGATGATCGACTACCTGTTCCGCCACCGCCCGCAGTGGGGCCCCGCGGCGGCCGTCGGCAAGACACTGGTCAGCAGCGCGCTGATCGACCGTCTGGCGGCCCACCTCGGGCGGCGCCTGTACGAGGTGCCGGTGGGCTTCAAATGGTTCGTCGACGGCCTGCTCGACGGCGCCCTCGGCTTCGCCGGCGAGGAAAGCGCAGGGGCCTCCTTCCTGCGCCAGGATGGCAGGGTCTGGACCACCGACAAGGACGGTATGATCGCGGCCCTGCTGGCTGCGGAACTCACCGCGTGCAGCGGCCGCGACCCCGGCCAGCGCTACCGCGAGATCGCCGACGCGCTGGGCGCCCCCCTGGCCGACCGTGTCGAGGCGCCGGCCAGCGCCGAGCAGAAGGCACGGCTGGCGAAGCTCTCGGCGGCCCGGCTGAACGCCGGCGAACTGGCCGGCGAGAAGATCACCCAGGTGCTCGACCGCGCGCCGGGCAACCAGGCGCCGATCGGCGGCATCAAGGTCTGCGCCGCCAGCGGCTGGTTCGCCGCGCGGCCATCCGGCACCGAAGCGATCTACAAGATCTACGCCGAGAGCTTCAAGGATCCTGCTCACCTGCAGGCCATCCTGCAACAGGCGCAGGCCATGGTCGACAACGCGCTCACGAGCCCTTGAACCCCGGCTGCGGAGGCCATCATGTCCAGCGTCCTCGATCGGCAATGCATCGATACCCTGCGTTTCCTCGCGGTGGACATGGTGCAACGGGCCAACAGCGGCCATCCCGGCCTCCCCCTGGGCGCCGCTCCCATGGCCTACGTGCTGTGGACCCGCTGGCTGAAAACCAACCCAAGCAACCCTAACTGGCCCGACCGCGACCGTTTCGTCCTCTCCGCCGGGCACGGCTCGGCGCTGCTCTACGCCTTGCTGCACCTTAGCGGCTATGACCTGCCTCTGGAGCAGTTGCAGCGCTTCCGCCAATGGCGCAGCCAGACCCCTGGCCACCCCGAGCGCGGGCATACCGCCGGCGTCGAAATCAGCACCGGGCCTCTCGGCCAGGGCTTGGCCAACGCGGTGGGCATGGCCGTGGCCGAGGAGCAACTAGCCACGAGCTATAACCGCCCCGGGCACAGCGTGATCGACCATCGCACCTTCGCCCTGGTCAGCGACGGCGACCTGATGGAGGGCGTGGCCAGCGAAGCCGCTTCTCTGGCCGGTCATCTCGCCCTGGGTAAGCTCACCTGCCTCTACGACGACAACAGCGTGACTCTGTCCGCCGGCACCGCCATCGCCTTCAGCGAGGATCGCGCGCAGCGTTTCGCCGCATACGGCTGGCACACCCAGGCGGTCGAGGACGGCAACGACCTCGACGAGCTAGAGGCGGCCCTGCGCGCCGCCCAGGCGCAGGATTCCCGCCCCTCGCTGATCCTGGTGCGCACGCACATCGGCTATGGCTCGCCCGAGCAGGACAGTTTCAAGGCCCACGGCACACCGCTGGGCGTCGAGGGTGTGCGCCTGACCAAAGCCAGGCTGGGCTGGCCTGCACAACCGGCGTTTCTCATACCGGACACGGTCCTCGCGCACTTCCACCAGGCCCTGCAACGCGGTGCCGGCGACGAGGCGGTCTGGCACCAACGCATGGCAGCCTACGCGCAGGCGTTTCCGGTGCTGGCCAAGGAGCTGGCGCAACGCCTCGATGCGCAACTGCCGGCCGACTGGGACGCCGACATCCCGGTGTTTCCCGCCGATGCCAGGGGCTTGCCCAGCCGCGATGCCTCCGGCCAGGTCATGAACGCCATCGCTGCGCGGCTACCGGCACTGGTCGGCGGTTCCGCCGACCTCGATCCCTCGACCCGGACCGCCCTCAAGGGGCTGGGCGACTTCAACACGGCACCGGCGGCGGGTGAAGACCTGCAGGGCTCCGATAGCGCCGGCTGGAGCCGCACAGGGCGCAACCTGCACTTTGGCGTGCGCGAACATGCCATGGGCGCCATGCTCAACGGCCTGGCTGCCCACGGCGGCTTCATCGCCTACGGGGCCACCTTCCTGGTGTTCTCCGACTACCTGCGTCCGGCGCTGCGTCTGGCGGCACTGATGGGCCTTCACCTGGTCCACGTGTTCAGCCACGACAGCCTGGCCCTTGGCGAGGACGGCCCGACCCACCAACCGGTGGAGCACTTGGCCAGCCTGCGGGCGATCCCCGGCCTGCTGCTGATCCGCCCCGCCGACGCCAACGAAACCGCGGTGGCCTGGCGGGTCGCCGTGGAGACCCGCGACCGCCCGGTGCTGCTGGTGCTCAGCAGGCAGGCGCTGCCGACCCTCGACCGCATGCGCTACGCCGCCGCCGAGGGGCTGCGGCGAGGCGCCTACGTGCTCAGCGATCCGGTGGCCGCCCCGCCCGAGCTGATCCTCCTGGCCAGTGGCTCGGAGGTAACGCTGATCCTCGCCGCCGCCGGGCGCCTGGAGGGCAAAGGCATCGCCGTGCGCTGCGTGTCGATGCCCTGCTGGGAACTGTTTGAAGCGCTATCGCAGGCCGAACGCGAGGCTGTGCTGCCGCCTCAGGTAACGGCACGGCTGGCAGTCGAGTTGGGCGTGCGCCAGGGCTGGGAGCGATACATCGGCGCCTACGGCGAGATGCTCAGCGTCGAGCGTTTCGGTGCCTCGGCACCGGCCAGGGTGTTGCTACGCGAATACGGCTTCAGCGTGGACAACGTCTGCGCTCGCGCCGAGGCCGTGCTCACCCGCTGCCGGGCAGGATCTACTCCTTTCTGACCTCGTGGCCGCCGAACTGGTTGCGCAGCGCCGCCAGCAGGCGGTCGGCGAAGGACTCGGCATCGCGCGAACGCAGGCGGGCGATCAAAGCCTGGGTGATGACCGGCGCAGGCACGCCCAGGGCGATGGCCTCGTCCACCGTCCAGCGGCCCTCGCCGGAGTCGGCGACGTAGGGCGTGATGTCGTGCAGGCTCGGGTGTTCTGCCAGGGCCTTTGCGGTCAGCTCCAGCAGCCAGGAACGCACCACGCTGCCATGGCTCCAGATGTCCGCCAGTTGCTGCAGGTCGAGGTCGAAATCGTGCTTTTGGCGCAGGATCGAAAAGCCTTCGGCGTAGGCCTGCATCAAGCCGTATTCGATGCCGTTGTGCACCATCTTGGCGAAGTGCCCTGCCCCAGCAGGGCCAACGCGTCCCCAGCCGCGACCGGGCGCCGGCGCCAGGCATTCGAACAGCGGGGACAGGCGCTCCACCACCGCCTCGTCGCCGCCGATCATCAGGCTGTAGCCCTCGGCCAGGCCCCAGACGCCGCCGCTGGTGCCGCAATCCACGTAACCGATACCCTGCCCGGCGAAGCTCGCGGCCCGACGCTGGCTGTCCTGGTAGCGGGAGTTGCCGCCGTCGACCAGGGTATCGCCGGCCTGCAGCAGTGGCCGCAGGCCATCCAGGATGGCGTCGGTGACCTCGCCAGCGGGGACCATCAGCCAGAGCGCCCGCGGCGGCGGCAGCTTCGCCACCAGAGCGACCAGGGAGTCCACGGTTTCCGCGCCCTGCCCCTGGAGGGCCACGCGGGCCTCGATCCTGGGGTCGAAGCCGACCACCGGGTGGCCGCCGTGCAGCAGACGCTGGGCCATGTTGGCGCCCATGCGCCCCAGTCCGATCATGCCGAGTTTCATGGGAAGTCCTCCTTGAGGGCCGTGGGTAACCGTTCAACGCTCCAGCCAGCGCGTCAGGCGCGCCCTGATCCGGGCCGGCAAGCGAGTCCGAGTGTAGGCGTCGGCCGCCATGCGGATCGCCTCGGCCTGGGTCGGGTAAGCATGCATCACCCTGGACAGGCTGCGCAGGCCGATGCCCGCAACCATGGCCAGGGTGACCTCGTTGATCATGTCGCCGGCATGCCGGGCGACTATGGTCGCTCCGAGAATCCGGTCGCTGCCTTCGCCGACGTGGATTTTCACGAAACCGTCGGTTTCGCCGTCGGTCACCGCACGGTCGACCTCGTGCATCGGGATGGTGAAGGTCTTCACGGGGATGCCCCGCTCGTTGGCCTCGCGCACGTAGAGCCCGACATGGGCGATCTCCGGGTCGGTGAAGGTGCACCAGGGCACGACCAGCGCGCTCATCCGCCGACGGCCGCGGAACAGCGCATTGTGCACGGCGATGTGCGCCGAGGCCGCCGCCGTATGGGTGTACTTGTGTTCCAGGCAGACATCGCCGGCGGCGTAGACATTCGGGTTGCTGGTGCAAAGGAAATCGTCAACGCGGATGCCATCGACGGCGCCGTGGTCGATGCCGGCGACTTCCAGACCCAGCCCCTGCACGTTCGGCGAGTGGCCGATTCCGGTGAGGATGGTGTCGACGGCAAGCGTGTGCCGGTAATCGTCGCTGAGCAACTCGACGCGCTTTTCTCCGGCCACCGAGCACACGCCCAGCACCCGGGTGTTCAGGCGTACCTCGATGCCGTCACGGGCGAAGGCGTCGGACAACAACTGCGCGGCGTCACGCTCCTCGTTGCCGAGGAACAGCGGCAGATCCTGCACTATGCTGGTCCGCGCGCCGAGGCGGCAGAATGCCTGGGCCAGTTCGCAACCCAGTGGTCCACCGCCGATCACCAGCAGCCGCCGTGGCAGGTCGAGGAGGTCGAAGACGTTCTCGTTGGTCAGGTAGCCGGCCTCTGCCAGACCGGGAATCAGTGGCACGCTCGGCCGGGCACCAGTGGCGACCAGGGCCTTGCGGAAGCGCAGCAGTTGCCCGTCGACCGCCAGGGTGTCGGGGCCGACGAAACACGCCTCGCCGAAAAACAGTTCGACGCCCAGCGCACGCAAGCGCAGCGCCGACTCCGCCACGCTCAGGTGGCTGCGGATATGCCGCACGCGTGCCATCGCCGCGGCGAAATCGACCTGGATATCTCCTGGCACCCGCGCGCCACAGCGCTGTGCATCGCGCATCTCGGCGTACAGACGGGCAGTACGGATCAAGGTCTTCGAGGGCACGCAGCCATCGTTCAGGCAATCGCCGCCGATCAGCCGGCGCTCCACCAGGGCCACCCGAGCCCCCAGCGCCAGCGCGGTTTTCGCCGCGGCCAGGCCGGCCGGGCCGGCACCCACGATCACCAAGTGGTAGCGCCCGCTGGCACGGGGGTTGCGCCACTGCGGCGGGGGTACGTTGGCCACCAGGCCCGCCTCGGCGGTAGCTTGCGCAGGCCGGTCATCGTCAGCCATCAGCTCGCTCCCCGTGCATCCAGCCAGCCACCCTGGAACCCGGCGCGGCGCAGGCCGGTGCGCAGGTAGGGCGAGCGCCGCATCAGTTGCCAGAGCCCCTGGTTGCAGTGGTTCTCGATCATCAGCAGGACGATGCCCTGGTCCAGCCCAAAGTGCCCGGCAGACACCCAGGCGCGCCCGTCGGCGCCGGCCAGACCCGGGTTAAAGCTACTGGCCAGGCGCCCTTCGCGGCACATTTCTGGGTAGTACGCGAGCATGTGCCGCAGCGCTGGCAGGACGATTTCCGCGGCGAAGGGCAACGACGCCAGCAGTGCCGGTGCCGACAGTGAACCGTCATCGGGGCCGTAGGGTACGCCGCGGGCGGCATAGCCGAACAGCCGGCGGCGTTCGTTGGTCAGGTCGGGCCGTTCGTCGCTCGGCCCGTCGCAAGCCGACAGGCCCCAGCAGTTTTCCGAGTAGCCGGCGAACCCATGTGGGTTGCGCCGTGCGTATTCGCGCTGGATGTAGGCGGCACGCCGGCTGTTCTCGAAGTAATCCGAGCGCTTCTCGCCCATGAACGGGTCGCGAATGCCGCGGAAATCGATCCAAGCATGGGAGAACTGGTGGATGAACAGCGGCCCGGCATACAGGTAGTCGTGGTCGTAGAGGTTCTCCCACTGGTAGGTGGCGGTCCAGGCGCGGTAGCCGTCGGCAGCTATCGGCTGGCTGGGCGAGCCAAGAGCCAGCGCATACAGGAGGATGGCCTCGCTGTAGCCCTCCCAGCCGTAGTGCAGGAAGCCACACTCGGGCTTCCAGCCCTGGCGGATGGTCGCTTCGCCGCCCTGCGCCCAGCACCAGTCGACACGCCGGTAGAGCCGCTCGACCAGGCCTCGCAGTTCGCGTTCTGCAGCGTCGGCACCGCTAAAGAATTCGCCGGCGGCGAGCATCCCGGCGATCAGCAGCGCGCTGTCGATCATCGACAGCTCCGAACGCCAGGCCCGCGTGCCGCTATGGAAATCCAGGAAGTGGTAGTAGAAGCCCTTGTAGCCGCTGGCCATGGGTTTGTCGCTCTGCTCACTGGTGGCGAAGAATCGCAACGCCGCAAGACTGGAGCGCAGCGCTTGGGCACGCGTCAACCAGCCGTGCCGCACCGCCAGCGGGTAGGTGCTCAGGGCGAAACCGACCACCGCGATGCTGACCGGAGAACCGGGGCGCGAAGTGTCAGCCAGCAGCCCGTTGCGCGGGTTCAGGTTTTCCCGGAAATAGGTGAAGGCCGCGCACTGCAACCGCTCCAGCAGCCTCCCGGCGGGTAGCGTGGAAAGTTGTGTCGGCGAATACGGGATGCACAGGTCCATTTCGCCGGCTACGACCGGGGTGCCCGCTCGATCAGCAGCACCAGGGCAAGCAGCGCCAGGGCCAGCAGGAGGTGGATAAAGCCGCCCAGCGTGTGCGAGGTCATCATCCCCAGCGACCACAGGGCGGCCAGGACGACCACTATGCCTTCGAGCATGCCGGTTCTCCCCCTGCCATCGGCAGGAATTGCATGACACCCCAGCGTGGGCGCCTGCAACCGTGCCGGTCTGTGCGCCAGCGTACCCAGGGCGGCTGGCCAACGGCAGAGCCAGGTGTATGCTAAAGAGCGGAGGAAAGGCTTTCTCCCTGAAGAAGGATGCTGTTATGCAAGAGACCCCCTCCCCCCTGCAGAACCATTTGCTGGCCGCATTGCCGGGCACCGTGCAGGAGCGCCTGTTCCCCCACCTGGAACTGCAGCACCTGCCCCTCGGCAAGGTTCTCTACGAATCCGGGGACGCCATGCGCCACGTGTTCTTCCCCACCGACGCCATCATCTCGCTGCTGTACGTGATGGAGAACGGCGCCTCGGCGGAAATCTCGGTGGTCGGCAACGAGGGCCTGATCGGCGTCGCGGTGTTCATGGGCGGCGAAAGCACCCCGAGCAGGGCCATCGTGCAGAGCGCCGGCAGCGTCTACCGGCTGTCCGGGCGACGCATCAAGGACGAGTTCAACCGCCACGGCGAGATGCTCCAGCTGATGCTCCGCTACACCCAGGCGCTGATCACCCAGATGGCCCAGACCGCGGTGTGCAACCGCCACCACTCCATCGACCAGCAGCTCTGCCGCTGGCTGCTGCTGTCCCTCGACCGCCTGCCGAGCAACCAACTGACCATGACCCAGGAGCTGATCGCCAACATGCTCGGCGTACGCCGCGAAGGCGTCACCGAGGCCGCCGGCAAGCTGCAGAAGCAAGGGGTGATCGAGTACAGCCGGGGGCGCATCACCGTGCTCGACCGGGCCAGGCTGGAGGAGTTGAGCTGCGAGTGCTACGCGGTGGTGAAAAAGGAAACCGACCGCCTGCTGCCCTATGTCCCCACCCGGCCAGCCGCCCCTTCCGGGGGGCAACGACATAAGGAGTAGGTCCGCAACAACCCGGCAAACTCGTGCAACGCCTGTAACTGGCTGGCTTCCGCCTCGCTCACCCACTGCACGATGGCCTCGCCCAGCCCCGGCCCGGCGGCCCTGGCCCAGATCCGCTGCAGGGCCATGCGTCGTTCGTAGGCGAGGCCCAGTACCTGGCTCACCTGCAGCGTAGCGTTGACGAGCGCCTGCTGGCGTTCGTCCAGCAAGCTCGGCTCGCGCCCCAGTAGTCGCCGGGCGCGCCGGATCAAGCGACGCAGCGAGGCGTCGGCATTGGCCAGCTCCTGCGCCGCCAGCGGCGCCATGACCCGCTTGCGGTACTGCGCCATGACCTGGAAGCGATCGTTGAAGATGGCCATGGCGGTGTCCGCATCCAGGCTGCGCTTGCCCTGCAGCCGGTAGGCGACAGGCGCCACCCTGACCGCCCGGGCCAGTCCCAGGCCGCTGAACAGTCGGATCCACGCCCAGCCCAGGTCGAACTCCCAGGGCTTCACCGACAGCTTGGCCGAGTTGGGGTAGGTGTGATGGTTGTTGTGCAGCTCCTCGCCGGCCACCACCAGGCCCCAGGGCACCAGGTTGGTGGCGGCGCCGCGGCATTCGAAGTTGCGGTAGCCGACGGCATGGCCGAGGCCATTGACCACGCCGGCGGCCCAGAAGGCGATCCACATCATCTGTACGGCCCATACGGTCAGCCCGGCTACACCGAACAGGGCCAGGTCGAGCAGCGCCATCAGCGTCACCCCGCCGTTGGGGAAGCGGGTATACAGGTGCCGCTCCAGCCAGTCATCCGGGCAGTTCTTGCCGTACAGGCGCAGCGTCTCCGGGTTCCTTGCCTCTTCGCGATACAGCTCCGCGCCTTGCCAGAGAACCCGGTACAGCCCCTTGTAGCGTGGGCTATGCGGGTCGTCGGCGGTTTCGCAGCGGGCGTGGTGCTTGCGGTGGATGGCGGTCCACTCGCGGGTGATCATCCCGGTGCTCAACCATAGCCAGAAACGGAACACATGCTTCAGCGCGGCATGCAATTCCAGCGAACGGTGCGCCGAGTACCGATGCAGATAGAGGGTGACGCTGAGCGTGGTGAAGTGGGTGAGCAGCAGCGTGACGGCAATCAGTTGCCACACCGACAGATCGAGAAGGCCGGAATACCACATGGCGGCGTTGCCTCATGGTGAGTGCGGGCGGCCCCTTCATGGAGCCACCCGCAGGGCACTGGGCTCGGCTCCCGGGATCAGAGCCGCCGGCCCTGTAGCACCCGGAATACCACGGCCATGAGTGCCAGGATCAGCAGGATGTGAATGAAACCACCCAGGGTGTACGACGTGACCAACCCGAGCACCCACAGGACGATCAATAGAACTGCAATGGTTTCGAGCATTTTGGCACCTCCGCTATCGACAGCCTCAGTCTGGGCAGCCTTGGCCTGCGCGTCTGTTCGTCAACGCACGCAGAAAAAGCGTCGAGGCCGGAGTCATTCATCAGGGGGCGGCGCGCGCTCTTCCTGCAGGAGCGGCGCCGGGTCGGCGTCGTGGTCCTGCGCAGACGCTGGTGGCGCCGGCCGCCTGGCGCGATCGCGGAAGGAGTAGCGCTCAGCGGGCGAGCCGTACTCCCCGCCGGGCATCTGCTCGCCGCCTTCGTTGGGTGTCGGCGTCGATTTGCCAGTCGTTTCGATGGTCTTTTTCATGGGAGCCTCGGGAAAATGGAATCTGGCCAGCGCCGCAGGGGCGCGGCTCCGGCCCGAGGTTAGCGGGTCAGTACCGCAGTCCCTTCGCCTGCACCTCCCTGACGCCCCGCACGTTCGACGCCAGCTCGATGGCCAGGCTCCGTTCCGCTCGGCTGCCCAGCCCACCGCTGAGGGTGACAATGCCGTTGTGGGTGCTCACGGTGATATCCGAACTGCTGACGTTGCGCGAGTACAGCAGGGTCGATTTCACCTTGGTGGTGATCCAGCTGTCGGAGATGCCCTGCCCGGCGGCATTCGCCGTGCTCTTGCCAGTGGCCAGCGCGGTGTTCGGCTGTTCGGCCCTGACCTGGATGCCGTTGTCCACCGCAACGACGCCCTGGGTGGTCGAAGCCAGGCGGCCGGCCGCGGTACGTGCAGCGGAACTCGTGGCGGTGCCACGCAAGGTCACCTTGCCGGCGGTGGTTTCGACGTTGGTCGACAGGCCATCGGTGTATTTGCTCCACAGCAGCTTCGACTTGACCGCGGTGGTAATGCTCGCATCGTCGATCGTCTGGCCGAAACCACGGACGCCATCCTGCTTCGGCGGCAGGTAGTCGGGCTTGACCAGTATCTGGTTGTCCACCGACTTGATCCCCTTCACCCCCATGGCGATCTGCGTCGCCAGGTCCTTGCTGGTGCTTTCCTCCACGGTGCCGCGCACGGTGGCCTTGCCGTCGAGCACCGAGACCTCGAGGCCGTTGTCACGCAGGTACGGGCTCAGGGAGTAAGTCGTGGCGATCTGCGATTCCTGCCGCGCGTCCATGACCTCCTGCGAGGTCGGGCTTGCGGCGAAGGCCGGGCCGCCCGCCGCCAGCGCCATGGCGATGCAGGACGCCAACCGCAGTTTGCGGAAATAACTGTGCATGCTGTTTCTCCACCAGGGATA
Organism: Pseudomonas sp. PI1; assembly: GCF_000812405.1. Taxonomy (NCBI): domain Bacteria; kingdom Pseudomonadati; phylum Pseudomonadota; class Gammaproteobacteria; order Pseudomonadales; family Pseudomonadaceae; genus Pseudomonas; species Pseudomonas sp. PI1. The sequence goes on along the minus strand of NZ_JWMC01000074.1, from coordinate 99,836 downwards.
GCGTTGCGTCCGCCCCTGGGCGGCCCATCCCTGGGACCTGCAGCCCACTGCTGCCTGCATGGCAGCAGCAGGGCGGCAGGTTCGCACCTAGGGTCGGCGCAAGGTGCCGTTCCGGGGACACGCCACAATGGCGCGTCGGAGAGGGCTGTGGCCGTCAGGCTTCCTTGGGCTCGGCCTTTTTCATGCCGGGCCTGGTTTCCTGCGTGCGTTCCGTGCGGGTATCGGTCGGTGATTGCGGACGAGCTTTTTCAGCGGCCTTGGGAGAACCGCTACCGGGATTGTGCTTGTTCGTTCTGTTCATGCTGACCTCTGTGTGCCGGGATTCGCGAAACTGCGAGGAGACCGGGAGTGAGACAGTGACAGGCATGCCCCCTAGGCGTCGGTGCGCCGACGCACTTATCCGTAGCAAAAGACCGCAATAGCGCTCAGCGCCCCGCCCTGCGTGCGCTAGCAGACAGACCACCGATGCCGCCATTACGGATGCTGGAAGCTCAGTCCGAAGGCCCATTCCCGAGCCTTCGCCCTCACCGATCGGGGACCAGCATGAAGCTGCTCAAGTTGGAGCACAGCCCGGCGGCCTACCTCGCCGACTTCATTCTCTATGGCCTGGCCAGCCTGGCCCTCGCGGGCCTGCTCGCAGCTTTCTGCCCACCCGTGCTGCGTCTGCAGAGCCTGCTCCTCGCGCTGCTCGGCCTGTTCGGCTGGACGCTGCTCGAATACCTGCTGCACCGCTTCGTGCTGCATGGCCTGCAGCCATTTCGCGACTGGCACCTGCAGCATCACCGACGCCCCACCGCGCTGATCGGCATACCCGTGCTGCTCAGCGCCCCGCTGATGGCGCTGCTGGTGTTCCTGCCGGCCCTGCTGCTACTCGATGTCTGGCGCGCCGGGGCGCTCACCCTCGGCGTGCTCGTCGGCTACCTGCTCTACTCGATCACCCATCACGCCCTGCACCACTGGCACGGCATGGACAATCGCTGGCTGTCAGGGCGCCGGCGCTACCACGCCCGGCACCATGGCACGCTGGCGCAGCCTGGCCACTACGGGGTGACCAGCGGCTTTTGGGACCGCCTGCTGGGCAGCGACCGCCAGGCGCTGGTGCGCGGCCGCCCCACACCGGGCACAGCGAAGGCGGCCGGATTGGCGCCACCACGCTCGCCGGCCGCCGAAGCCGCGGGCCGGTTGTTGCAACGCCTGCTGCGCGGTACCGACGCGGACTTCACCATCCGCCTGTGGGACGGCGGCGAGCTGCATTTCGGCAACGCCGGGGCACCGCGCTTCACCCTGGTCTGCCGTACTCCCGCGGCGGTCCAGGCGCTGGTGCTGGGGCACGACCCACTGCGCCTGGTCGAGTCCTACTTGCGCGACGACATCGACGTCGAAGGCGACCTGTTCGCCGCCATCGGCATGAAGGACCTGCTGCAGGACAACCCGCTGCCCTGGCACCAGCGCCTGCGCATCGGCCTGGAGGCCTTGCTGCTGCCTTGTGCCGGCAGCGGCGAAACCCTCCCCGGAGGCTACCGGCGCCCGGTGAGAAGCCATACGAAACAGGAGAACCGCGACGCCATCGCCTTTCACTACGACGTCTCCAATGCCTTCTACGGCCTCTGGCTGGACGCCGGCATGGTCTATTCCTGTGCCTACTTCGAACAACCCGGCGACAACCTGGAGCAGGCCCAGCACGCCAAGCTCGAACACATCTGCCGCAAGCTGCTGTTGCAACCCAGCGAACAACTGCTGGACATCGGCTGCGGCTGGGGTGCGCTGATCATCCATGCCGCCCGCTATCACGGCGTGCGCGCCCATGGCATCACGCTCAGCCGCAAACAGCTGGAGCTGGCCCGCGAACGCATCGCCCGGGCCGGCCTGGAAGACCGGGTGACGGTGGAGCTGTGCGACTACCGCGACCTCGAAGGCGCCGCCCGCTACGACAAGATCGCCAGCGTCGGCATGTTCGAGCACGTCGGGCTGGCCAACCTGCCGCTGTACTTCGCCACCGTGCAGCGCCTGCTCAAGCCCGGCGGGCTGTTCCTCAACCACGGGATCACCAACACCCGCGAGGGCTGGAAAACCACCACCGGCACCCGCTTCATCAACCGCTACATCTTCCCCGACGGGCAACTGGACAGCGTCGGCAACATCCAACGCGCCATGGAGCGCGCGGACTTCGAGATCACCGACGTCGAGGCCCTGCGCCGTCATTACGCGCTGACACTCAGGCACTGGGTCGCGCGCCTGGAACAGCAGCACGCGGAGGCCTTGCAGCACGTCACCGAGCCGATCTACCGCACCTGGCGCCTGTACATGGCGGCCAGCGCGCTGGAATTCGAAGCCGGCGGCCTCAGCGTCTACCAGATTCTCGCCAACCGCCGCGCCGACGGCGCCACCAGCCCGCTGCCGCTGACCCGGCGGCACCTGTACCGCGCCGCGACAACGCCAAGGGTGTCATAGCGCACAGACGAGCGAACGCCCCACGCGCAGCGTCAAGGGAGAACCCATCATCGCACCACCGGAGGTCCCACCATGAACCCCATCACCCTGTTCATCGTCACCGTGCTCACGGCCATCGGCGCCGTGCTCTTCTACAGCGACCACCTGGCGGCCGGCATCGCCCTGCTGGCCTGCGCCCTGGTGGTCGCACAGGCACTGAAGATGGCCAACACCTGGCAGAAATTCGTGGTGCTGCGCGCCGGCAGGCTGCAGGGTGTCCACGGCCCGGGCCTGTTCGCCATCGTCCCGGTGCTGGACAGCGTGGTCGCGGTGATCGACGAACGCATCCAGACCACCGCCTTCAACGCCGAACAGGCGCTGACCCGCGACACCGTGCCGGTGAACGTCGACGCCATCATCTTCTGGCACGTGCATGACGCCCGCAAAGCCGCGCTGGCGATCACCGACTACCGCCAGGCCATCGACCGCGTGGCGCAGACCTCGCTGCGCGAGATGATCGGCTCGTCGATGCTCGCCGCGCTGCTCTCCGACCGCCGCAGCTCCGACCGGCAGCTGTGCCGCGAGATCGGCGAAAAGACACTGGAATGGGGCGTAACCGTCACCTCCGTGGAAATCCGTGACGTGGCCATCCCGGAAGCCTTGCAGGACGCCATGTCGCGCCAGGCCCAGGCCGAACGCGAGAAGCAGGCGCGGATCATCCTCGGCTCGGCCGAGGCGGAAATCGCCGGGCGCTTCGTCGAGGCCGCCAAGGTCTACGCCAGCCAGCCCTCGGCCCTGCAGTTACGGGCGATGAACATCATCTACGAGACCACCAAGGAACGCGGCACGACCATCCTGATTCCCAGCGCGATGGTCGACAGCATGAACCCGGCCGCCGTCGCCGCGTCCCTGGCGGCACAGCCCGGCGTGGTATACGCCGGTACGGCGCACGAGCGGCCCCACGGCAATGGCCAGGTGCTCGAGGAAAGACGCCAGGCAGCCCGCCTCGACGAGGCGCTGTCAAAGGAACAGCTGTAGACGGTGCTCGCCCGCCTGCAGTCGGACGCGTATCGCGCCCTCATCGCAAGACAACGGCCTGTCGTCGAGCAGCGCCCGCTGTATGCCGCGGCAGCGCAGCCCGGCGGACACCAGGCTGATCCCGTAGCGGCAGCCTTCCAGCGAGACACTGGCTTCGAAGCCCGGCCAATCCCTCGGGATGCACGGGTCCACGACCAGGTTCGCGCCCTCCCGGCGCAAACCGAGAATGCCCTCCACGCCGGCCCGGTACATCCAGGCGGCGGAGCCGGTGTACCAGCTCCAGCCACCCCGGCCAACGTGCGGGGCGACCGAATAGACATCGGCGGCGACCACATAGGGTTCGACCTTGTAGCGCTGCACCGCATCCGGCGTAAGCGCATGGTTGATGGGGTTTAGCAGCGCGAACAGCCCGGCGGCCTTGTCGCCCTCCCCCAGGCGCGCCAGCGCGAGGATGTTCCACATCGCCGCGTGGGTGTATTGCCCGCCGTTCTCGCGCATGCCCGGTGGATAGCCCTTGATGTAGCCGGGGTCGCGCTGCGTGTGGTCGAAGGGCGGAGTGAACAGCAGGGCCAGGCCGTCTTCCTGGCGGATCAGCCAGCGCTCCAGGGCGTCCATGGCAATGGCCGCGCGCACCGGGTCGGCGCCGCCGGAGACCACCGCCCAGGACTGGGCGATGGCGTCGATCCGGCATTCTTCGCCGGCCGCCGAACCCAGCCAGGTGCCGTCGTCGAAGGTCGCCCGGCGATACCACTGGCCATCCCAGGCGTCGCGCTCCAGGGCATGCTGCAGCAGCCCCGCATGTTCGCGCCAGTGCGCGGCACGTTCGTCGTCACGGCCATCGGCCAGGGCGGCGAAGCGCCCCAGGGTATGCAGAAGCAGCCAGCCCAGCCAGACGCTTTCACCCTGGCCAGCGGCACCGACACGGTTCATGCCGTCGTTCCAGTCGCCGCCGCCGATCAGCGGCAGGCCGTGGGCGCCGGTCAGTTCCAGGCACTGGTCGAGGGCGCGGGCGCAGTGCTCGAACAGCGAGGCGCTCTCCTCCGCCGGCAGCGGCTGGAAGAACGCATCGCTCTCGCCGGGGCGCAGTTGCGGCCCTTCGAGGAAGGCCACCGACTCATCCAGCACAGCGCCGTCGCCCGAGGCCTCGATGTAGCTGGCGCAGGCATAGGCCAGCCAGACCCGGTCGTCGGAGATCCGCGTACGCACGCCCTGCCCCGTCTGCGGCAGCCACCAGTGCTGCACGTCGCCCTCGACGAATTGCCGGCCGGCGACGCGCAGCAGGTGGCGGCGGGTTTCCGCCGGGCAGGCGAACGACAGCGCCAGGCAGTCCTGCAACTGGTCGCGGAAGCCATAGGCGCCGCTGGCCTGGTAGAACGCCGAGCGCGCATGGATGCGGCAGGCCAGGGTCTGGTACAGCAGCCAGCCATTGAGCATGAGGTCCATGGCGCGATCCGGCGTACGCACCCGGACCGCGCCGAGCAGCCCTTCCCAGTGCGCGGTCACCGACGCGAGCAGCGCATCCAGGTCGGCCGCGCGGTAACGCTGGAGCAGCTCGCGCGCCTCGCCGGCCGAACCGGCCTGGCCGAGCAGGCCCAGCACCTCGACAGACTCGCCGGCGGCCAGCTCGACCACGCACTGCAGGACCGCGCAGGGATCGAGCCCGGCGCCGCAGGCCCCGGACAATGGCGCAGTGCCCAGCAGCGCCTGTGGCGCCGCCAGGCTGCCGGTATAGCCGATGAACTCGCTGCGGTCGGCGCTCCAGGCGCTCTGCCGGCCGCCGAGGTCGGCGAAGGCCAGCGGGTCGGCAAAGGCGATGCTCCAGGGGTTGCGCGCCAGCAGCGCGCCGCTGGCGGCATCCACCTCGGTCTGGATGAACGGCGCCGACGCCCCGCGCGCGGTCCCCAGCACCCACTCCACGTAGGCCGTGACCGAGAGCCGGCGCGTGCGTCCGGAGGTGTTGCGCAGGGTCAGCCGGGAGATTTTCAGCGGATCGTCCAGCGGCACGTACTGCAGCAGTTCCGCCTCGATGCCGTGGGCGCAATGGCTGAAGCGGCTGTAACCGAAGCCGTGCACGCAATGGTAGGCCCCGCCGTCGCGGATCGGCTGCGCGGTGACGCTCCACAGCGCCCGGCTCTCCTCGTCACGGATGTAGAAGGCCTCGCCCGGCGGATCGACGACCGGGTCGTTGGACCAGGGGCTGAGCTGGTTGTCCCGGCTGTTGCCGGCCCAGGTGTAACCGCTGCCCTCGGCCGAGACCTGGAAGCCGAAAGCCGGGTTGGCGATCACGTTGATCCACGGCACCGGGGTGGTGCGCTCGCCGTCCAGATCGATGCGGTACTCCCGGCCATCGCGGTCGAAACCACCCAGGCCGTTGAAGAACTCCGGCCGCTCGCCGTTTTCGCCGGCGGCCGCCGGCAAGACCGGGGCGGCTGCCTGGGCGTGCCGGGTCGGTGGCACGCGCAGCTCGGCCGGCGGCAGGTGGCTGAGCTGCGCCGCGATCAAGCCGCGGCGGGCCGGCAGGCTGACCCGCGCCACCGATTGCAGTAGCTCCCGAGCCTCCAGCGTCATCAGGTCGGCACGCAGGGTATACACGCCGCCGCGCAGGGCCTGGCCGTCGGCACGCGGGCGCGACGGGCTGCTGCGCACGGCGGTCTCGATGGCCACCTGCAGGTCCTGCACATAGGACGAGGCGCGTTCGTTGACGATCGCCAGGTCGATGTCCAGGCCCTTCATACGCCAGTATTCGCGGGCGCGCAGCAATTGCCGCACCAGTGCCAGGTCTTCGATCTCGTCGATGCGCAACAGGACGATCGGCAGGTCGCCGGAAATCGCCAGCGGCCACAGCCCCGACTGGCGCCCGGCGCCGCGCCGGAGCGCCTCGGGCGGCGCGCGGAAACGCCGGTCGGCGTACAGGATAGGCGCGGCCAGGCGCTGGAAGTCCGCGGCCTCCTCGACGTCGATGCCCAGGTCGCGCAGCTCCACCTGGGCCTGGGTCCAGGCCAGGGTCTTGGCGCGCTCGAAGGCGCTGCGCTCGTGGTGCTTGTCGATCAGGTCCAGCAGCGCCTCGCGGGAGCTCGCCACCAGGGTCCAGAACGCCACCCGCGCGACCTTGCCGGGTGCCACCTGCAAGCGCTGGCGCAGCGAGAAGATCGGGTCGAGGACACTGCCCTGACTGTTCGACAGCGGCCGGTGCGCGTGGATCGCCTGCGCCTCGCGCAGGCTGCGGCCCCTGCCGAGGAAGCGGGCGCGGTCGGATTCGTACTGCGGCTCGGCGCTCAGCTCGCCCTCAACCACGGTGAAATGCGCCGCCCACACTGGCGTATCACCGGGCGAGCGCGGGCGACGGGTGGCCACCAGCGCGCCGAACTCGGCGAGGTACTCGGTCTGCACGAACATCCGCGAGAACACCGGGTGGGCGGCATCGGCGGCCGGGGGCGCGAGCACCACCTCGGCATAGGAAGTCAGCTCGATTTCCCGCGGGCGGCGACCGTGGTTGGTCAGCGAAACCCGTCGCACCTCGCCGTCGTCCTCGCCGGACACCAGCACGTCGAGGGTGGTCACCAGCGAGGCGTCGCGCTGGATGAACTCGGCGTGGTCCTCGTCGAACAGCACCTCGCCGTTCTCCACCGCCTGCCCGCTGGGCTGCACGGTCGGCGACCACAGCGCCCCGCTCTGCGTGTCGCGCAGGAAGATGAAGCTGCCCCAGTCGTCGCGGGTGGCATCCTCGCGCCAGCGGGTCACGGCGATATCACCCCAACGGCTGTAGCCGCCGCCGGTGGCGGTGAGCATCAGCGCGTAGCGGCCGTTGGAGAGCAGATGGGTGATGGGCGGTCCGCCGAGCGCGGCCTCGACGCGGCGCAGCGTCGACGCCTCGCCACGGCCCTCGCTGGCCGACACCGTGACCTCCTCGGCGCGCGGATGGGCCAGCGCCACGTCGCGCGGCACGCGCTCCTGCAGCAGCAGCTCGCTGGCCTGGATCATCGGCTCGCGGTGCAGGCGGCTGCGCATGCACCCGTCCTGCAGGGTATTGGCGATGGCGACGATGCTCATGCCCTGGTGGTGGGCCATGAAGCTGCGCACGATCGCCACGTTTTCCTCGTCCTGCAGCCGCGAACGGGTGAAATCCAGCGCCTCGTAGTAGCCGTAGCGGCCGAGCGCGCCTATGTCCGCCAGGCGTTCGAAATTGCGCTGTGCCGCCTGCGGGTCGACCATCGCCGCCAGCGCGGTGGCATAGGGCGCGACCACCACGTTCTCGGCCAACCCACGCTTGAGGCCGAGCCCCGGCACGCCGAAATTCGAATACTGGTAGGTGAATTCCAGGTCGCGGGCGTTGTAGGCCGACTCCGAAATGCCCCAGGGGATGCCCAGGGCGGCGCCGTAGGCCTGCTGCTGCGCCACCACCCGGCCATTGCTCCGCTCCAGCAGGCTGCCGGCCGGTGCGCGCATGACCAGCGACGGCATCAGGTACTCAAACATCGAGCCGGACCAGGAGATCAACGCCGAACCGCCGACCACCGGCGTCGCGGTACGGCCCAGGCGGAACCAGTGGCGGGTCGGCAGGTCGCCCTTGGCGATGGCGAACAGGCTGGCAAGGCGCGCCTCGGAGGCCAGCAGGTCGTAGCAGCTCGGGTCGAGGCGGTTGTCGTCCACGGAATAGCCGATCGACAGCAGCTTGCGTTCCGGGTTGAGCAGGAAGCCGAAGTCCATCTCCAGCGCCAGCCGCCGGGCAGTGTCGGCCGCGGCCTGCAGGCGCCCGGCCAACCCGTCCCGATAGACCGGCAGACGGTCGCGGCTGTGCTCGGCCAGGGCCTTGCGCAGGGCCTGGATCCAGTACAGCAGGTCGCCCACGGCGCCATCCTCGCCGGCCGGCACCAGGCAGCCGGCCGCCTTGGCGGCCTTCTCGGCCAGGCGCCCGAGGCTCGGCAGCAGCGCATCCAGCGCCTGCGGGCCGCTCAGGGCGACGTGGATCTCTTCCAGTTCGGCCTGCAATTGCCGCAACGGCTCGCCACCGGCCAGCGACGGCCCGGCGATGCCATCGGTGACCTGCAGCGCCAGTTGCAGGTCATCCAGCAGGCCCTGGCGCGCCTGGGCCACCGTCGGCTGGTCGCACCATTGCTCGCAGGCGTTGGTGAGCACGATCAGGTGCCCGGCGAGGTTGCCGCTGTCCACCGAGGACAGGTACATCGGGTCGAGGATACGCAGGTCGCGGGTGCCGTACCAGTTGAAGAAATGGCCGTGGCTGCGCGGCAGTTTCTCCAGCACCGCCAGGGTACCTTCCAGGCGCGCCAGCGTCTCGTGGGCGCCGGCCCAGCCGAAATCGCGCGCGGCCACCGTCGAGAGCAGGTAGAGGCCGATGTTGGTCGGCGAGGTGCGGTGCGCCAGCACCGGCTTGGGCTGCTCCTGGAAATTGTCCGGCGGCAGCAGGTTGTCCGCCGGGGTGACGAAGGTCTCGAAGAAACGCCAGGTACGCCGGGCGGTCAGGCGCAGGGCCTCGGCGTCCTCCAGCGACAGGCTCAGCCGCCGGGCCACGCGGGTTGGCCGGCTGCTGTGCCAGGCGAGAACCGGTGCGCCCAGCCAGAGCAGCGTCAGCGGTAGAACCAGCGGCCAGTTCGCCGGCGCCAGGGCCAGCCCGGCGAGCCCGGCCAGCAATGCCAGCGTGGTCCCCGCCGCCATCTGCCGGTAGCTGCCGGGCCAGCCGGGCAGTGGCCGGCTCGACGACTGCGCGGCCGTGGTCCACTCCAGCAGGTGCCGTTGGCTGACATACGTCCGCCACAGGGTACGGACAATGGCATCGCCCATGCTCCATGCCTGGCTGGGCAGGAAGGCCAGCGACAGAAGCATCTGCAGCGCGGTACGCCGCAGGTCGGCTCCGAGCATGGCGAAGTGAGTGCGCAGGCGGATGCCCCTGCGCGCCGGCAGCAGTGCGCAGGCGATCGGTAGCAAAGCTGGGATCGCCTGGATAACCAGCACCAGCAGCGTGGCGAGCAGCGCCAGGGGCAGCGGCAGCGGCAGCCACCAGCAAAGCAGCAGGCCGGCCAGGGCGAAGGGGGCGACCAGCGAGCGGCGCAGGTTGTCGAGCATCTTGCAGCGGCCGATCAGCGGGACCGCATGCGGTCCCGTCCAGTGCCCGAGCATCCATGGCAGCAGTTGCCAGTCGCCGCGGGTCCAGCGGTGCATGCGCTTGCTGGCCACGTCGAAGCGCGACGGCGACTCCTCGACCACCTCGACGTCCGAGGCCAGCCCCGCGCGGGCGAAGATGCCCTCGAACAGATCGTGGCTGAGCAGGCGGTTATCCCCTACCCGGCCGGCCAGCGAGGCCTCGAAGGCATCCACGTCGTAGATACCCTTGCCGGTATAGGAACCCTCGCCGAACAGGTCCTGGTAGACGTCCGATACGGCCGCCGCGTAAGGGTCCATGCCGGCGGGGCCGGAGAACACCCGCTGGTACAGCGAGCCCTCGCCGCCCATCGGCAGCGATGGCGTCACCCGCGGCTGGAGCACCGCATGACCGTTGACCACGCGTTGCAACGCCGCGTCGAAGCGCGGCTGGTTCAGCGGGTGGGCCATCTTGCCGATCAGGCGCAGCGCCGCTTCCCGTGGCAGGCGGGTATCGGCATCGAGGGTGATGACCAGTTGCACTTCGGCCGGGCCCCGTGGCGGCTCCCCGGCGAGCGGCAGGAAGCTGGTGTCGGTTGCGCCACGCAGCAGGCGGTTCAGCTCGTGCAGCTTGCCGCGCTTGCGCTCCCAGCCCATCCAGCAGCCCTCGGCGGCATTGAAGCGCCGGCGCCGGTAGAGCAGGAAGAAGCGCTGGCCGCCGGGGCCGGGGCCATAACGCTGGTTCAGGCGCCCGATCGCCTCGGCCGCCACCGCGAGCAAAGGCCCATCGCTGTCCAGCACCTCCTCTTGCGCATCGACCCCGTCCAGCAGCAGGACGAACGCCAGGTCTCCGCCGATGCCTGCCAGATGGTGCACCTCCAGGCGCTCGATCTGCTCCAGCAGGTCGGCCTCGCTGGTCAGCAGCGTCGGTACGGCGACCAGCGTGCGCAGGGCCTGCGGTACGCCGTCCAGCAGCTCCAGCGCCGGCAGGGTGATGGCGCCGAAGCTCCAGGTGACCAGGCGGTTGACCAGGGCGGTTGCCGCCTCGGTCACCGGCACGCACAGGCACAGCAGGAACGCCAGCATCCAGCCCCAGGGCAGTGCCGGGCGGTGCAGGAGCTGCGCCGCCAGCACCAGCAACAGGGCGCTGAGCAGCAGGATGGCGCCGATGTAGCCACCTATGCCCAGGCGTACGTTGAAGCGGCTCAGGCACAGGCGCAACGGCGCGCGGAACGCGATGGCGCGCTCCAGCGCCGGACGTCCTTCGGCGATCAGGTGGAAGCCCGGATCGGCCGCGCGGCAGGCCTCGACACCCGCCAGACCGTCACGGGCGGTCTGGCGGGTGGCCGCCAGTACCTGGTCGACCACTTGCAGTTCGCTGAGCCTGGAGCCGCGCGCCAATTGCTCGATGGCGTTGCGATAGAGGTTGCGGGTTGGGAAATCCATGGCGGCGAAGGCGCTGCCGGCACGCAGATGCGCGTCCACCAGGCTGACGCTCTCGAACAGTCGGGCCCAGTCGGTGTCGGAAATCAGCCGCATGCTGGTGATCACGTTGCGTACCGTGACGTTCGAGGCGCCCTGGCGTTGCTGCGCGTGTTGCACCACCTCCTCGACCGTGGTGCCCTGCTCGCGCAGGCGCTCCTCCAGCCAGCCGAGCGTGGGGGTTGTACGCGGGTCCTGGTCGCGCAGGCGCTTGGCCAGTTGCGCGGCGAACAGCTCGGACAGCGGTCCCCGCGGGCGCTGGGCGATGTCAGCATCCAGCGCCGAACGGGCGCACCCGGCCACCAGCAGGCGGTCGGCCAGCGCATCGGCGTCGGCCCGGGCCGCCCGGCCGCTGCCGATCTGTTCGGCGAGCCGGCGCAGGTTCTCGATCAGCACGATGCGCAAGGTGATCGCCACCGCCCACAGCTCGCCGATGGTCAGCGGCTGGATGTGCTGGTAGGCGCTGATGAAGCGCCGCAGCAGGTCCACGTCCAGGTGGCTGTCGGTATGTGCGACGAAGGCCCACGCCAGCCCGAAGACTCTCGGGTAACCGGCGAACGGCCCCTCGGCGAGCTTGGGGAGCTGCCGATAGTAGCCCGGCGGCAGGTCATCGCGGATCTCGCGGATCTGCTCTTCGACGATGTGGTAATTGTCCAGCAGCCATTCGGCGGCGGGTACCACCGCATGGCCGCCCTCCAGCTCGGCGGCACTGGCCCGGTAGGCCGTCAGCAGGGCAGCTGCGTTATCGTTCATGCGAACATGCAGGGGCAACACCGACGGCGGACGCTCCGTCACCTGCTGGGCAAGGGCCAGGCTTTGTGCATGCTGTTCGAGCCGCTCGACGCCGAACAGCTCTTCGCGTACAGGGGTCAGGCTGTCCCAGGGAGGGAATGAACGGCTGCGGGCAAAGGCCCGGCGGAAAAACGATTTCATAGGCAAGGCTCCGGAATCCGTGGCAAAAGCCTTGGCCCTTTAGCAAAAGGCAGAGTCAACGGTGACGATGCAGATGCCGGGGCCTCGACTCGGGTGAGCGGGCGATAGGAAGCAAAGCGACGGCGGCGTCCGCCATTCGGCGAGCAGGTCGGCTTCAGCTAGGCACTGGAACGAGTCGCTGCCAGTCCGGGGTAACGCCGCACACAGGCGGCAGTGAATCGAAGGCTGAATGGCCAGTCCATTCGCCAGGGTGGCGGCCTTGCCTGGCAATGTCGGTGCGCTGGCGCACTTACGTCATCGCCACGGCCATCCGAATTCGGCAGGTACCCCGCATCATGCCGGCCTAGGCATGGGATCGACGTATGCGTGGGAAAGCAGGCCAGACAAGGCTGGAACCGTACCCCCGGGGGCCAAGTTGGATGAACCGCCCCGAAGCAAGCGCTGGGCTGGATAGTTTCCCGAAGCAGGGAGAACTCTTGCGATGCGCCTGCAACGCCCGCAGGATCATCGCGCAGCTTTCGACGCTGCGACGAATCTCGCTCAGGCGGTGCGTGACACTGACGGAATCACACTGGAACTCTTCCGCCAACAGATCATCAACCGCCATGCTCAGGCAGCACGTTGCAATATTCAGCCCACGGGTGAAGCGTTCGTCGTCCATACCGTCCTCGGCTGACGACCGAACAATGGAAGAAGAATTCCGCCAGGGCTCGGGCGTATTGGCATTCCTACCATCCTCCCTTCCTCCTCCCCCCGCAACCCCATCCAGCGCACACAAAAGAAAACCCTGCCTCACCTTCAAGGGCTAACAGCCCATGGTACCGGTGTAGTGCCAACAGTCCGTGCGCTACCAACTGCAGTAGACGCACCAGCAGTGGAAGCTTCACTCGCCAGCAGTCTGCGACGGATGCCCCGTCACAGGTGCGCCTTAAAGAAAGGCACCAACTGCTCCAGGGCAGCGGCGACCGGGCCTGGGGCCGTACAGGTCGTAATGGGTCGCGCCCTCCACGACTTGCAGGGGCTTCTGGCTGGAGCGGGTGCGCTGGAACAGGTCGAAGCTATCTCGGTAGGAATCGAACGCCCCCGGCTCTCCGCGAAACTTAGGTGTGGTGATGCGATACCCATGGACGATGGAGAGAGTCCCCGGCCAGCGAATAGGGTTTGCCTACCGGAAATCCGACCTTCCTAGCGACCGCAAGGTCGCTTCGAGCCCGGAGCGGGCCGGCCCCCATTCGCCGCGCGAGCGGTACCCTGACGAGAGCTTTCACCATGACCGACGAGATCCAAGGAACCACCCGCCGCGCCCTGATGAGCGCCGGCGTAGCAGCCGCGACACTGGCGGTTGCCGTCCCCATGCTTGCGGGCCAGGCGAGCGCTGCCCAGGCCCCGACCGTAACGGGTGCGCGCCGCAAGGAGCAAGGATCGGGCTACCTCACCCTGCGCGACGGCACCCAGTTGTTCTACAAGGATTGGGGCAGCGGGCAACCCATCGTGTTCCATCACGGCTGGCCGCTCTCAGGGGATGACTGGGACAGCCAGATGCTGTTCTTCCTCGCCAAGGGCTACCGCGTGATCTCCCATGACCGTCGTGGCCATGGGCGCTCCTCGCAGACAGCGCAGGGCAACGACATGGACACCTACGCCGCCGACCTGGCAGAACTGGTAGCGCACCTGGACCTGAAGAACGCCGTGCACATCGGCCACTCCACCGGCGGTGGCGAGGTCGCGCGCTATGTCGCACGCCATGGTGCCGGGCGCGTCGCCAAGGCAGTGCTGATCAGCGCCGTGCCTCCGATCATGCTGCGCACCAAGAAAAACCCCGGCGGTCTGCCACTGAAGGTGTTCGATGGCTTCCGCGAGGCGCTCGCCGCCAGCCGTTCGAACTTCTACCGCGAGGTGGCGGCGGGGCCCTTCTACGGCTTCAACCGGCCGGGCGCCAAGGTCTCCGAAGTGGTGATCGACAACTGGTGGCGCCAGGGCATGAACGGCGGTGCCAAGGCCCATTACGACTGCATCACGGCCTTCTCGGAAACCGACTTCACCGAGGACCTGAAACAGATCGACGTGCCGACTCTGGTGCTGCACGGGGAAGACGACCAGATCGTTCCCATCGACGACTCCGCACGCCTGTCCATCAAGTTGCTGCGGCACGGCATCCTGAAGACCTACCCTGGCCTGCCCCACGGCATGTGCACGACCCACACAGACACCATCAACGCTGACCTGCTGGCCTTCATCAAAAGCTGAAACCGGTAGAACACAAGGCCCGGCGCGTAAAGCTCCTGGCCCTTTTCCGTTCAGAGCTGCGACAGCCCGCCATCGATGCACAGGTCGACGCCGGTGGTGAAGCTGCTGTCGCCCGATACAAGGAACAGCGCTGCGTTCGCCAACTCTTCCGGGTGGCCGAGACGGCCGAGCGGAATCAGCCCAGCCAGCCGTTTTTCGAACGCGCCGAACTGCGCCTCGCCAATCCCCATCTTGCCGATGATCGGCGTCAGCAGCGGGCCGGGGCTCAGGCAGTTGACGCGGATGTTCCAGCCCTTGAGTTCAGCCACCCAACGGCGAGCGAATGAGCGCGCCGCCGCGTTGGTCGCCGCATAGAACACGTGGGCCTCCAGTGCCTTCAGGTGGGCGATGGACAACACCAGCACGATGGAACCGCCATCACGCAGCAGCGGCAGCGCTTTCTGGATGGTGTAGAAGACGCCTTTGACATTGATGTCGAACTGTTCGTCGAACTGGCTTTCATCGACTTGGTCAACCCGAGCGTCAGCTGCAACTGGCCGCGCCAGTACTCGACCTAGCGGACGAGTACTGGCTTCTGCCGGCGGAACCGAGCGAGCTGCCGGCCGCCGAGACTGGCACCACAACTGACGGGAAGCGCTCTGCAATTTTCAAGATGCCTCTGAAACGAAAAAGCCCAGCATGGCTAGGCTTTCGATCTCGGAATCACTAGGCAGTCGGCTTTTCAGCGTGCCGACACCGTAATCACGTCACCGGGATACTGTGCTGTTAGCTCGGCCTTAAGCGCTGTATTGGCCTCTTGTTGCGAGTAGACAAAGAACTGCTTCGCTCCAGTGTAGGCAGAAGCCTGCCCGGGTTTCTGGCGCCGATACTTCGCAGTGAACCATTGCTTCCCAGATCCGCTCATGACATCTCCTTTTTCAGACTGATCCCGGCTCGAATCTAATGTCACCATGACATCACATCCAATTGGGCGAAATCATATCGCCATCATCACGACATCCTCCCTTATCCTCCGGAAACCCTGGCCAGGCTCCTACACCATCAGCCAGGGGTTCCAGCGCCGTCCTGGCGCGACGCATGACCAAGGAGGTCACATGGATCAGAAAGATATAACTGACATCTGGAATCGTACCAAGGAGAAAAAATCTCCGGCACTGCAGCACCGGTTGACGACCACGAACAAGTGATATCGATCCCGTTCGATGGCCAACTGAGCCATAAGATCTACGTGAGGCGGAAGGACTCCGAAACTGATACCTGGGGGGAGCCGGTGACGCCGCGCGCCCATGCCGGTGAGCATGGTGTCGTACTCCCGCACCGTCTTCGGCAGGGCCATTGCCATCACTAGGATGACGGCCAGGAAAGCGAAGAAACCAAGGACGCCGAGCTTGTAGAGCGCGATCCCGCCAACTGCAGTCGAGGCCGGCTCAGTCATGATTTGATTCCTCATACGAATGTCCCCAGGCTTCGCCAGCCCTGGCACTGCGTGAATAGAAAGGCCCTAGCGTGTCGAGCAAGGTGCAGGGCCGCATCGCAGAGGCGCGCGGCACGCTCTGTCCGAGCGCACCGTACAGACCAAGCTCCGCCTGTTGGAGGACCTGGGCATCATCGTGCCGGGCAACTAGGCGATTGCCGCTGCCTACATCACCCGCCGGGACCATGTTCCAGTCTGCTACGACCTCGTCATGGAGCGGGGTGAGTCCCCTGCACCCCGTCAAAATGAACGGGGTGAACCTGATGCACCCCGTGGATGCCACGGGGTGCAGCTCACAGCAGAACGGGGTGCAAATGACGACGGAACGGGGGGCAGCTCCTGCATGCGGGCCTGCAACCTGCGCGATGGCGCTATGCACCTTGCTCGCCTAGCCTGCTGCTGGACGCAACCAGCCCCTCCCAAGCATTACCACTAGGCCTTGGATGCCCAACCTAAGCCTGTATCCAGAGGATGCGCCACCTCCCCTTCTCCATGACTGAAAGAAGGCGCAGGAATCTCTGTATTTTCCGGTGGGGCAAAAAGTGGGGCAAAATTCCCGAGCCCCACAAAACCGCCGGGCATAAAAAAATCCAGTCACCGCTAAGTGACTGGATTTTCTAGGGATTTTTGGTCGGGACGGAGTGATTCGAACACTCGACCCCTTGCACCCCATGCAAGTGCGCTACCAGGCTGCGCTACGCCCCGACGTTGCCTTCCGGTTGCCCGGTTGGCGGATCGCACTATACCGTAAGGTTTTCTTTCGGCAAAGCACTTTTTTCATTTTTTTCAGCTACTTGCGCAGCACGTGAAGAACGTCTTCCAGTTCCGCGATCATCTGGCGGATGAGTTGCTTGTACTGGGTGATGTCTTCGCGGGCTTCGTCGCCGGAGAGGCGCTGGCGCGCCCCGCCGATGGTGAAGCCTTGGTCGTACAGGAGCGCGCGGATCTGGCGGATCATCAGCACGTCCTGGCGCTGATAGTACCGGCGGTTGCCGCGGCGCTTGACCGGGTTGAGCTGCGGGAACTCCTGTTCCCAATACCGCAGCACGTGCGGTTTCACTGCGCACAAGTCGCTCACTTCACCGATGGTGAAGTAGCGCTTGCCCGGAATGGGGGGCAGTTCGTCGTTATGACTTGGTTCCAGCATAAGCCTCAACCCTGGCTTTCAGTTTCTGGCCTGGACGAAAGGTGACGACGCGGCGAGCCGTGATCGGGATTTCCTCTCCCGTCTTCGGGTTGCGACCCGGGCGCTGGCGTTTGTCGCGCAGGTCGAAATTGCCGAAACCGGACAGTTTCACCTGTTCGTTGTGCTCCAGCGCCTGGCGGATCTCTTCGAAGAAGAGTTCCACCAGTTCCTTGGCTTCCCGTTTGTTCAGGCCCAGCTCTTCATACAGACGTTCGGCAATCTCAGCTTTCGTCAGAGCCCCCATACGCTACTTCCTTAACGTGGCGTTGAACCTTTGCTCCAGCGAGGCGACGATTTTCTGCGTAGTCGCGTTCACCTCGTCATCGTTAAGAGTGCGTGATGGATGCTGCCAGGTCAAGCCGACGGCCAAGCTTTTTCCAAGCGGATCAATACCTTTACCCTGATAGACATCAAACAGCCTGAGGTCGGTCAGGAATTCGCCGGCCTCTTCGCGGATGGTCGACAGGACGGATTCGGCTGGAATATCGCGGTTGACCACCAGCGCCAGGTCGCGGCGCACCTCGGGGAAACGCGACAGTTCGCTGAACTTCGGCAGGCGGCCGCGGACCAGTTCGCCCAGTACCAGCTCGAACAGGTAGACCGGACGATCCAGGTCCAGAGCCTTGGCCAGTTCCGGGTGCAGGGCGCCGACGTAGCCGACCGGTTCGCCATCGCGCTCGACACGGGCGGTCTGGCCCGGGTGCAGCGCCGGGTGTTCGCCGGGGACGAAGGCGAAGGCATCGGCGGCGCTGGCGCTGGCCAGCAGCGCTTCGACGTCGGCCTTGATGTCGAAGAAGTCGACGCCTTCGCGCACGTTGCTCCAGCCTTCTGGCTCGCGGCTGCCGCAGATGACGCCGGCCAGCATGTTTTCCTGCTGCAGGCCCTCGAGCTGGCCGACGAAGCGCAGGCCGCTCTCGAACAGGCGCACGCGGGTCTGCTGGCGGTTCAGGTTGTGCTGCAGTGCCTTGACCAGGCCCGGCCACAGCGAGGCGCGCATGGCGGCCATGTCGGCGGAGATCGGGTTGGCCAGCATCAGCGGCTGCACGCCCGGGCTGAACAGTTCGAACAGCTTGGGATCGATGAAGCTGTAGGTGATGGCTTCCTGGTAGTCGCGGGCGACCAGCAGGCGGCGCAGCGCCGGCAGCTCGGCCTGGGTTTCCGACTTGGTGTTGGGCGCCAGGCGCGCCTGCGGGTAGCGCACCGGCAGGCGGTTGTAGCCGTACAGGCGGCCCAGCTCCTCGATCAGGTCGACTTCCAGGGAAACGTCGAAGCGGTGGCTCGGCACGCCGACCTTCCAGCGCCCTTCCCCATCGGCTTGCACCTGGAACTCCAGCGCGGTGAGCAGGCGCTCGATTTCCGCAGCGTCCATTTCCATGCCGAGCATCTGGGTGACGCGCTCGATGCGCAGCACCACCGGCTCGACCTTGGGCAGGTGTGCCTGGCTGACCTGCTCGACCACCGGACCGGCTTCGCCGCCGACGATCTGCAGCAGCAGTTCGGTGGCGCGCTCCATGGCGCGGCGGGCCAGTTGGAAGTCCACGCCACGCTCGTAGCGGTGCGAGGCGTCGGTGTGCAGGCCGTAGGAACGAGCCTTGCCGGCAACAGCGATGTTGTCGAAGAAGGCACTTTCCAGGAACAGGTCGCGGGTCTTGGCGCTGACGCCGCTGTGCTCGCCGCCCATCACGCCGGCCATGGCCAGGGCGCGTTCGTGGTCGGCGATGACCAGGGTGTCGGTACGCAGGGCGACTTCCTGGCCGTCCAGCAGCACCAGCTTCTCGCCCTCTTCGGCCATGCGCACGCGGATGCCGCCCTTGATCTCGTCGAGGTCGAAGGCATGCATCGGCTGGCCCAGCTCCAGCATCACGTAGTTGGTGATGTCCACTGCGGCGTCGATGCTGCGGATGTCGGAACGGCGCAGGCGCTCGACCATCCACAGCGGCGTCGGCTTGCTCAGGTCGACGTTGCGGATGACGCGACCCAAATAGCGCGGGCAGGCATTCGGCGCCAGCAACTCGATGGGACGGACGTCATCGATGCCGGGGGCGACCGGCTGCACATCGACGAAAGTGACCGGCGCCGAGTACAGCGCGCCCACTTCGCGGGCCAGGCCGGTCAGCGACAGGCAGTCGCCGCGGTTGGGGGTCAGGCCGATTTCGATGGAGGCGTCGTCCAGCTCCAGGTAGTCGCGGATGCTCGCGCCCACCGGGGCGTCGGCAGCCAGTTCCATCAGGCCGGCGTTGTCGTCGCTGATTTCCAGCTCTTTGGCCGAGCACAGCATGCCGTTGGACTCGACGCCGCGCAGCTTGGCCTTCTTGATCTTGAAGTCGCCCGGCAGTTCGGCGCCGATCATGGCGAAGGGGATCTTCAGGCCCGGGCGCACGTTGGGCGCGCCGCAGACGACCTGGAAGGTCTCGCTGCCGTTGCTGACCTGGCAGACGCGCAGCTTGTCGGCGTCCGGGTGTTGTTCGGTGCTCAGCACCTCGCCCACCACCACGCCGCTGAAGGCGCCGGCGACGGGGATCACGGCATCGACCTCGAGGCCGGCCATGGACAGACGAGCCACCAGCTCGTCGCGGGAAACCTGCGGATTCACCCAGCTCCGCAGCCATTGTTCACTGAATTTCATCCTGCTCTCCTAAGAATTCGTTGACGTCGCACGCGGCCTAGCGGAATTGCCCGAGGAAGCGCAGGTCGTTGTCGAAGAACAGGCGCAAGTCGTTGACGCCGTAGCGCAGCATGGCCAGGCGTTCGATGCCCATGCCGAAGGCGAAGCCCTGGTATTTCTCCGGGTCGATGCCGGACATGCGCAGCACGTTGGGGTGCACCATGCCGCAGCCCATGACTTCCAGCCAGCCGGTCTGCTTGCACACGCGGCAGCCCTTGCCGCTGCACAGCACGCACTGGATGTCGACTTCCGCCGAAGGCTCGGTGAAGGGGAAGAACGACGGGCGGAAGCGCACCGAGAACTCCTTCTCGAAGAAGGCGCGCAGGAACTCCTCGATGGTGCCCTTGAGGTCGGCGAAGCTGACGTCTTCGTCGATCAGCAGGCCTTCGACCTGGTGGAACATCGGCGAGTGGGTCAGGTCGGAGTCGCAGCGGTACACGCGGCCGGGGCAGACGATGCGGATCGGCGGGCGCTGGCTCTCCATGGTGCGCACCTGTACCGGCGAGGTATGGGTGCGCAGCAGCATGTTCGCGTTGAAGTAGAAGGTGTCGTGCATCGCCCGCGCCGGGTGGTGGCCGGGGATGTTGAGCGCTTCGAAGTTGTGGTAGTCGTCTTCGACTTCCGGGCCCTCGGCCACTTCATAGCCGATGCGGGTGAAGCATTGCTCGATGCGTTCCTTGGTACGGGTCACCGGATGCAGGCCACCGGAGGTCTGGCCGCGGCCCGGCAGGGTCACGTCGACGCGCTCGGCCGCCAGCTTCGCCGCCAGCGCGGCGCCTTCCAGGTCGGTCTTGCGGGCGTTGAGCGCCTCCTGGACCTTTTCCTTGGCAACGTTGATCAGCGCACCCACCTTGGGGCGCTCCTCGGCCGGCAGGTCGCCCAGGGTCTTCATCACCTGGGTCAGCTCGCCTTTCTTGCCGAGATAGTGAACCCGGATCTGTTCCAGGGCATTGACGTCTTCGGTATGTCGCACAGCCTCCAGGGCTTGGGAGACCAGCGCGTCCAGGTTTTCCATGTACCAACTCCAGATACGAAATAGGGGAAGAGCGGTTAGGCTCTTCCCCTATCGGTGACGTTACGTCCCGGATCGAGATCCGGTGATTGTCTCAGAACCTGTCCACGATCTGCTGCGCGTCGGCATAACTGCGTTAAAAACAGGCGAGTGATGCTCATTTAGCGGACTAAACTGCGCTCCCTCGCCTGTTTGACTCGCTGCGCTCGCCCTTCGGGCCAGCCTTCGGCTGTTACTCCCGTTGGTCGTTGCGCCTTGTTCTGCTCTAGCTCGCGAGATCGTGACCAAGCTCTTGGGGCTTAAGCCAAGCTTGCCTTCGCTTTTTCGACAATCGCGGTAAACGCCGCTTTTTCGTTCACAGCCAGATCGGCCAGGACCTTACGGTCGATCTCGATGGCCGCCTTTTTCAGGCCGGCGATCAGACGGCTGTAGGACAGACCGTTCTGACGAGCACCAGCGTTGATACGGGCGATCCACAGGGCGCGGAACTGACGCTTGCGCTGACGACGGTCACGGTAGGCGTATTGGCCAGCCTTGATCACCGCCTGCTTGGCGACGCGGAACACGCGGGAACGCGCGCCGTAGTAGCCTTTGGCGAGTTTCAGAATCTTCTTGTGACGACGACGGGCAATCACGCCACGCTTAACACGAGCCATTTATCTATCCTCTACCAGAAATCAACGCAGACGCAGGGAGCGTTCTACACGGCGAACGTCGGAAGCAGCGAGCATCGAGGTGCCGCGCAGCTGACGCTTACGCTTGGTGGTCATTTTGGTCAGGATGTGGCTCTTGAAAGCGTGCTTGTGCTTGATGCCACCAGCAGTCACTTTGAAGCGCTTCTTGGCGCCACTCTTGGTTTTCATCTTTGGCATGTTTGGTACTCCGCATTCGTTAACAACTGATAACCATCAGGCCTGCCAGTGCCCGGGAGGTTATTTACGCTTCTTGGGAGCGATGACCATCATCAGCTGGCGTCCTTCCAGCTTAGGATGCTGTTCCACGGTGCCGTATTCGGCGAGGTCGGTCTCGACCCGCTTCAACAGCTCCATGCCCAGCTCCTGGTGGGCCATCTCACGACCACGGAATCGCAGGGATACCTTGGCCTTGTCCCCTTCACTAAGGAAACGTACCAGGTTGCGTAGTTTTACCTGGTAATCCCCTTCTTCCGTCCCTGGACGAAACTTGATTTCTTTGATCTGTTGCTGGTGCTGGTTTTTCTTCGCCGCAGCCGCCTGCTTCTTCTTCTCGAACAGGTGCTTGCCGTAATCCATGATGCGGCAGACAGGAGGCGCCGCATCGGCAGAGATTTCAACCAGGTCCAGCTTGGCCTCGTCGGCGTGGCGCAGCGCCTCATCAAGGGTCACTACGCCGATCTGCTGACCGTCGGCACCGATCAGACGCACTTCGCGTGCGGTGATGTTCTCGTTGATCGGTGGTTTCGGGAGAGCCCGCTTATCCTGCCTCATTTCACGCTTAATAATGATTACTCCGAGTCTTGGCGACCACGCCGGGAAACCGCCCGAGTCAACAGCTCGACGAACTGGGAAAGCGGCATCGAGCCGAGGTCTTCCCCTTCGCGCGTACGTACGGCGACGGCCTTCGATTCAACCTCCCTGTCTCCAATAACCAGGAGATAGGGAACCTTGAGCAAAGTATGCTCGCGGATTTTAAAGCCGATTTTCTCGTTTCTCAAGTCGGACTTGGCACGGAATCCGCTTTCCTCGAGCGTACGGACCACTTCCTCGGCGAAATCGGCCTGCTTGTCGGTGATGTTCATGACCACCGCCTGGGTCGGCGCCAGCCAGGCCGGGAACAGGCCGGCGTAGTGCTCGATCAGCATGCCGATGAAGCGCTCGAAGGAACCGAGGATGGCGCGGTGCAGCATGACCGGGCGCTTGCGGTTGTTGTCTTCGGCGATGTAGCTGGCGTCCAGGCGCTCCGGCAGGTTCGGGTCGTACTGCAGGGTGCCGCACTGCCAGTTACGGCCCAGGCAGTCCTTCAGGGTGAACTCGATCTTCGGGCCGTAGAAGGCGCCCTCGCCCGGCTGGTATTCCCACTCCAGGCCGGATTCGTTCAGAGCGTCCGCCAGCGCGCCTTCGGCGCGATCCCACAGCTCTTCGGAGCCCACGCGCTTGGCCGGACGGGTGGACAGCTTCATGGAGATGTCGGAGAAGCCGAAGTCGGCGTAGACCTGCAGGGTCAGCTTGATGAAGTCGGCCGCTTCCTTCTTCACCTGGTCCTCGGTGCAGAAGATGTGCGCGTCGTCCTGGGTGAAGCCGCGCACGCGCATGATGCCGTGCAGCGCGCCCGAAGGCTCGTTGCGGTGGCAGGCGCCGAACTCGGCCAGGCGCAGCGGCAGGTCGCGATAGGACTTCAGGCCCTGGTTGAAGATCTGCACGTGGCACGGGCAGTTCATCGGCTTGACCGCGAAGTCGCGACTTTCCGACGAAGTGGTGAACATGTTCTCGGCGTAGTTCGACCAGTGGCCCGAACGCTCCCAGAGGATGCGGTCGACCACCTGCGGGGTGCGCACCTCGACGTAGCCGTGCTCGCGCTGCACCTTGCGCATGTACTGCTCGAGCACCTGGTAGACGGTCCAGCCGTTGGGGTGCCAGAACACCATGCCCGGCGCTTCCTCCTGCAGGTGGAACAGGTCCAGCTGCTTGCCGATGCGGCGGTGGTCGCGCTTCTCGGCCTCTTCGATGCGCTGGACGTAGGCGGCCAGCTGCTTCTTGTCGGCCCAGGCGGTGCCGTAGATGCGCTGCAGCTGCTCGTTCTTCGAGTCGCCGCGCCAGTAGGCGCCGGAAATCTTGGTCAGCTTGAAGGCCTTGAGGAAGCGGGTGTTGGGCACGTGCGGGCCGCGGCACATGTCCACGTACTCTTCGTGGTAGTACAGGCCCATCGCCTTCTCGTCGGGCATATCCTCGACCAGGCGCAGCTTGTAGTCCTCGCCGCGGGACTTGAACACCTCGATGACTTCGGCACGCGGGGTCATCTTCTTGATGACGTCGTAGTCCTTGTCGATCAGCTCGGCCATGCGCTTCTCGATCGCCGCCATGTCTTCAGGGGTGAAGGGGCGCTCGAAGGAGATGTCGTAATAGAAGCCTTCGTCGATTACCGGGCCGATGACCATCTTCG
Source organism: Pseudomonas sp. PI1 (assembly GCF_000812405.1). Lineage (NCBI taxonomy): Bacteria > Pseudomonadati > Pseudomonadota > Gammaproteobacteria > Pseudomonadales > Pseudomonadaceae > Pseudomonas > Pseudomonas sp. PI1. Next base: position 76,135 of record NZ_JWMC01000074.1, on the reverse strand, counting down.
CGCTCGGGTACAGCTGCTTGACCGCGTGGCCGACCAGGTGCGCGCAGGAGTGGCGGATGATTTCCAGCCCTTCCTCGTCCTTCGGGGTGATGATCTGCAGGGTCGCGTCGTGTTCGATCTTGTCGCAAGCATCGACCAGCTTGCCGTTGACCTTGCCGGCCACGGTGGCCTTGGCCAGGCCCGCGCCAATGGATTGCGCCACCTCGGCCACGCTGACCGGGTGATCGAAGGACCGCTGACTACCGTCGGGAAGAGTAATGATGGGCATGGCGCCTCCTCTCCTAGTGGTGACCCCTACGAAAGGCCACATGGGTTGGGATGTGCCAGTAAGCGTCGCCCGCCGGGCAGGCCTGCCTCACAGTGGCAGGCGCCTTTTCGGCACCCTGCGCTTGCGCGCGCGGACGGAGATCACTGGAAGAAAAAACGAACGAAGCCCCGACGAGCGGGGCAGGTCGCCATGGTACTGCATGTGGAGGCAACTGACGAGCGGCATCAGTGCGCGTCGATGAACTCCAGCACGGCGCGATTGAAAGCGGCCGGGCGCGTGGCGTTCATGCCGTGGGAAGCGCCGGCGATGACGCTGCTGCGCACGTCCGGCAACGTCTGCGCCAGGGCCTGGACCACCTGCGGGAAGGGCTCGGGACTGAGTTCGCCGCGCAGCAGCAGGGTCGGCGCCGCCAGCGTGGCCAGGCGCGCGCGCCCGAGCGGCTCCGGCCGATCGGCGACCTGGCCGATCAGCGTCATGGCGTTATCGGTGGCCATGTCGCGGAAGTGCCGCGAGGAACGCCGCCAGATCCCAGGCCCGCTGACGGTGTCGACGAACAGCTCCAGGCCCGCCTCGACCTCGCCCTGGCGGATCAGTTGCAGCGCCTGCTCGCGGAAACGGTTGCGCTCGGCCGGCGCCGCCGGCACGGGCACGCCGGCCGCCTGGAACAGGTCGGCGGCGAAATCCCCGCCGGGGTCGCACAGCACCAGCGAACGCAGGCGCCCGGGCGCCTCCAGCGCCAGGCGCAGGCAGATATTGCCGCCGCGCGAATGCCCCAGCAGGTGGACCGGCTCGCCCTGCATGTCGATCAGCGCGAGCAGGTCCTCGACATGTTGCGCGGTAGTGAAGTCCGCGCCCTCGCCATTCCAGCGCTGCGGATAATAATGTCGAAGACTGGGCGCCAGCAGACGATAGCGCTCGCCCAAACCGCGCAATTGCCATTGCCAGTAGCGGTAATCGCAAAGCGAGCCGTGCACCAATACCAGCGGCACCCCCTCCCCTTCCACCAGGCAGGCCAGTTCATGTCCATTGAGTGAATACGACTGGACATTCGAAAGCATCTACATCCCCTATGCCATGGCGCACGCAAGATATCGGCGATCCCCATGGCGAACCGCCATCTAGTTGATGGGAGGCGATTATCCGCGATTCGCGGCATGGCGATAAAGCCATACATTCGGAAGGACCTTTGCAATGCCGTGAAAAACACCTTATCGAAGATTAATTATTGCATCGCCCGCTTATTTAAATTAATAATTCGCCGCCCACATAACTTTCCGAACACAATGGTCGCCGAATAGCTGCGCACCGATATCCGTTTCGGAATGACCTGCCCTGGAGTGCAAACATGTCCAAACTCGCGGAATTCCGTGAAGCCGAACGCCTGCTCAAAGAACAACTGGCCCTGCTGGAAAAGCTGAAGAACGACAGCTCCCTGAAGAAGGAACTGGAATTCAAGGATCAGCTGCAGGCCCTGATGGACGAATACGGCATGAACCTGCGCAACGTCATCGACATCCTCGACCCGCAGGGCACCGCCAACAACGCCGCCGCCGCGCCGGCCGCCAGCGCCCCGCGCCGCAGCCGCCAGCTGAAGGTGTACAAGAACCCGAACAACGGCGAAGTGGTGGAAACCAAGGGTGGCAACCACAAGACCCTGAAGGCCTGGAAACAGCAGTACGGCGCCGAGACCGTGGAGTCCTGGCTGCAGAAGTGATGCCCGCCCCGCGGCGGCCGACGCCGCCGCGGGAAGCTCCTCGGAAACATCCTCTGACGATCCGCACTTGAAAGACCCGCCCAGCATCCGGATAATGCTGCCCGCGAGTCATGAACTTCAGGTCGCCCCTCCCGTCGCCGCCCACCCCAACCAGGGCGCAGCAGCCGGGACACACAGGGCCACGGCCAGCAGCCAGTCACTGGCAGGCGCATCCAGCGCGCCCCTCAAGGCGCAGCAAATCGTCCTTACATATTTGGCAAGCCCGAACTTCGGGGGTTGGCGTATTCTCCCGCCATGGCGCCCTCGAAAGACCTCTTCGAGTTTTCATTCGCTGCCACATTCCGGTCATGGATATCACGCATTCTGCGTTCGACCGGAGTTTTTTACGTTTCACGCGGTCATAAGACCGTGACTATTTGGAAGAAAGACAATATGAAAAAAAGCACTCAGATCCAGGAGGCGATCGGCACCCTCAAGGCAGCTTTCGCCCCGCTCAACTGCATCATCCTGGCACCGCGCAAAGACAGCTTCAGCTTCGCCCTGGTGGACGAATACGGCGTCGCCTGCCATAGCGAACGGCTCTATCCGCAGCAGTACCAGGCCGCAGAGCCGCTGCAGGCCGTCATCGCCCGCGTGCAGAGCACCCTGGCCGCCTGACCGGCACCCGACGAAAAGCCCCGCGAATGCGGGGCTTTTTCATTTCCGGCCCGCTCACTCCAGGCGCAGGCCAGCCTTGAGCGCCGCCACCTCGGCAAGTCGCTGCGGGCAATCCGCCGCCGGCGCGGCATAGGTCAGCGAATAGGCCGCCTCCTTGCCCAGCGCCACCTGCACACCCTGCTTCATGGCCTCGTTGCCGTTCTGGCTGATCGAGCAGACCAGCTCCAGGCCGTCCAAGCCCCCAAGGGAAGCTTGCCGCGGCTTGCTGCAGGCCGCCTGGAAGCCCTGGCGCAGGAAGTCGACCTGCAGCGACTTGCGCATCTGCAGGATCACCCGCTGCAGATCCACATCCTTCACCTCGGCCAGGCGGCTGCGGGTGATTTCCACCACCAGCGCCTGGGAGCCATCCGCCGCCAGCTTGACGCCGCGCTCGCGGCGCAGCGCCGCAGCGTCGTCCGGCGCCTCGGGCGAACGCGTCACCTGCCAGCCCTCCGGCCATTCCGCCAGCCCGGCGGCCATTGCCAACCCACTCGCCGCGCACAGCAGAAACACCCCGAGCCCCCGGCCCCACCCACCACTCATGCCACGCCTCCCGCACTTCCCGACCCGCAGTAGCCACGAAACGCCACCGCACTTTTGCCGGACAAACTACACCGATTGCCGTCGATTGGCTGCTGAACCCCGGCCGGCAATTCGTCGCTCGATGCGCCCGCAACGCCAGGGACCGACAACGCCCACGAGGGAATACGTGATGCGCAGCGAAAAATCCAAGGACACCAGTGGCCGCGCCCTGGGCGTGCTCTGCGTGGTGAACACCCAGCCGCGCGCTGCAATTCGGCGAACCGCCCCTGACCTACCAGCCGATCGTCGCCACCCCGGAGCGGCACCCGGCCGCCACCTGGCGCAGGGCTACTTCACCGGCCGTCCACTGCCCCGCCCTGCGCTGCGCGCCCTGATCCCCGGCCTCAGGCACAGCGCCAGCGCCGCCTGAGCCGCCGGACGAACGCATCGGCGCCGATACAAACCTTACCCTGCCGATACCAGGTTTCTCGGGACACCCGCGGTGCGGGCGTGTCTACTTTGCGCCCATTTTTCCAACCCTGGTGTCGCCATGCTTTCCAGATTGACCAAAGTCGCCCTGCTGCTCGCCCTCGTCTCGCTCTCCGGCTGCTGGCCGTTCTTCCCGCCCTTCGGTGGGCCGGGAGGCGGCGGGCATGGCGGTGGCGGCCATGGCGGCGGGCCCGGCTTCGAGCGCCGCTGAGCACGCAGGGGCGCCCGGCGCGGCCGGTGAATCCAATCGCGGACGGAGTCCGCTCCTACGCCCGCGCTTCCCTGCGGGCCGCGCCGAGGTGCTTTTCGTAGGATGGGTTGAGCTTGCGAAACCCATGCGGTTGCGCTGATGGGTATCGCTTCGCTCAACACCATCCTACGAAAAGCCATGCTCGCTCATGCGGCAGGAGCGGACTCCGTCCGCGATCAGCCCAAATCGCGCGCAAACAAAAAGGGCGACCCTCTCGGATCGCCCTTTCTGCTACCGCCGAAGCGGTGAATTGGTAGGCACAATTGGACTCGAACCAACGACCCCCACCATGTCAAGGTGGTGCTCTAACCAGCTGAGCTATGTGCCTAAAGAAAAGGGCGACCGCTTAAGATCGCCCTCTCGCTACCGCCGAAGCGGGAATTTGGTAGGCACAATTGGACTCGAACCAACGACCCCCACCATGTCAAGGTGGTGCTCTAACCAACTGAGCTATGTGCCTAGCGATGGGGGCGCATTTTACGCGAAGGCGTTGAACCGTCAAGCATTTTTTCGCTAACCCCCTGAAAAAGGGAATTTTTTTATGTTCGTCCTTGCGTAAAAAATTTTGCACGGCCACTAGCCGAGTGATTTCGACTCGGGTAGCATCAGCCCATCTCGTAAAAAATAACAAACACAGGTGCAATATGCCGCACACTTCTTATCCCACTTCCTACTATGCAGCCTCGGCCAATCCGGTCCCTGCGCGCCCCGAACTCAAGGGCGAGACCGAAACCGACGTGTGCATCATCGGCGCGGGCTACACCGGCCTGTCCACCGCCCTCTTCCTGCTGGAGAACGGCTTCAAGGTGACCGTGCTGGAAGCCGCCAAGGTCGGCTTCGGCGCATCCGGCCGCAACGGTGGCCAGATCGTCAACAGCTACAGCCGCGACATCGACGTCATCGAACGCACCGTCGGCCCGAAGCAGGCGCAACTGCTCGGCCAGATGGCCTTCGAGGGCGGCCGCATCATTCGCGAGCGCATCGCCAAGTACGACATCCAGTGCGACCTGAAGGACGGTGGCGTGTTCGCCGCCCTCAGCGCCAAGCAGATGGGCCACCTGGAGTCGCAGAAGAAGCTCTGGGAGCGCTTCGGCCACACCCAGCTGGAGCTGATGGACGCCAAGCGCATCCGCGAAGTCGTGGCCACCGACAGCTACGTCGGCGGCATGCTCGACATGAGCGGCGGCCACATCCACCCGCTGAACCTCGCCCTGGGCGAAGCCGCGGCGGTGGAATCCCTCGGCGGGGTGATCCACGAGCAGTCCCCGGCGGTGAAGATCGAGCGTGGCGCCAACCCGGTGGTGCACACCCCGCAAGGCCGGGTGAAGGCCAAGTTCGTGGTGGTCGCCGGCAACGCCTACCTCGGCGGCCTGGTCCCTGAGCTGGCCTCCAAGTCCATGCCCTGCGGCACCCAGGTGATCACCACCGAGCCGCTGGGCGACGAGCTGGCCAAGACCCTGCTGCCCCAGGACTACTGCGTCGAGGACTGCAACTACCTGCTCGACTACTACCGCCTGACCAGCGACAAGCGCCTGATCTTCGGCGGCGGCGTGGTCTACGGTGCCCGCGATCCGTCGAACATCGAGGCGATCATCCGTCCGAAGATGCTCAAGGTGTTCCCGCAGCTGAAGAACGTGAAGATCGACTTCGCCTGGACCGGCAACTTCCTGCTGACCCTCTCGCGCCTGCCGCAGGTCGGCCGGATCGGCGACAACATCTACTACTCCCAGGGTTGCAGCGGCCACGGCGTCACCTACACGCACCTGGCCGGCAAGGTGCTGGCCGAAGCCCTGCGCGGCCAGGCCGAGCGTTTCGACGCCTTCGCCGACCTGCCGCACTACCCCTTCCCGGGCGGGCGCATGTTCCAGGTGCCGTTCTCCGCGATCGGCGCCTGGTACTACAACCTGCGCGACAAGCTGGGCGTGTAACCCGCCCTGCGAACGACGAAACGGCGCCCTAGGGCGCCGTTTTCGTTGGCGCGCCGCTGTCGCTGCGGATCTGCGCGTGGCTGATCAGGGCGAAGATCAGGCTGCCGCCGACGATGTTGCCGGCCAGCGTCGGCAGCGCGAAGTCCAGCAGGAAGGCCTTCCAGCCCAGCTCGCCGGCCCACATCAGGTAGCCGACCTCGCAGGTGCCGACCACGATGTGGCTGAAGCTGCCCAGCGACATCAGGTAGGTGACCAGGATGATGATCCACACCTTGGCGCTCTCCGCCGCCGGCACCAGCCAGACCATGGTGGCGATCATCCAGCCGGAGACGATGCCGCGGGAGAACATCTGCCAGCCGTCGTTCTCCATGACTTCGCGGCCGATCTCGAGGAAGGCCTGGTCGGTCTTCGCATCGAAGATCGGCAGGTGCAGCATGGCGTAGGCGAACAGCAGCGCGCCGACGACGTTGCCCAGCAACACCACGCCCCATAGCCGCAACAACTGCCCAGCCTTGCGCAGGGTCGGCTCGCTCATCAGCGGCAGCACCGCGGTGAGGGTGTTCTCGGTGAACAGCTGCTGGCGGGCGAGGATGATGGCGAGAAAGCCCACCGGGTAGCCCAGGCTGGTGACGATGGCCGCGCTGTCGTGCTCCGGCAGCTTGGCGCGGAACAGTCCCATGGCCATCAGCGACAGGCCGATGGTCAGCCCGGCGGCCAGGGCCGACCACCAGAGCGCCGCCAGGGTGCGCTCCAGCTCGTGGTTGCCCTGCAGGCGGATCACCTCATGCAGCACCAGCGCCCGGGGTGGCTGGGCCTTCTCGACCTTGCGGCGCTCCTCGGCGGAAAGATCGTCCGCGGTATCGCCCTTGCCGGCGGCATCGCGTGCCGGCTGCTGCTTGTCGCTGGCCATGGCTTGCACCTCATCAAGGGATGCAACTTAGGCCGGCGATCAAGCGCAGCGGTTCAAAGAAAATGCCCCGCTACGCCTCAGCGCACGGGGCAGGCCGGCGCGGCGCTGCATTGCCCGGCAGCCACCGGTGCCGCCTGGGGCGCCTGGAGGAAACGCGCATCCGTCGGCGCCAGCTGGTGCGCGCAGCTCGCCGGGGCGCGGGCCTGCTCGGCGCAGCCGCGCTCGGCCATGACGTTGGCCAGGTTGTACCAGGCGGCGGCGAAATCCGGCCGCGCGGCCACGCTGTGGCGCAGTGCCGCTTCGGCCTCGCCCAGGTCGCCGGCGGCGTAGCGGGCGTTGGCCAGGGCGAACCAGCCCAGCGGCTCCTGCGGCCAGGCCCGGGTGGCGGTGCGGTAGGCCTGGTCGGCCAGGGCCTGTTGCCCGGTTTCCTCCAGGTCGTGGGCCGCGCGCAGCCAGCGCGTCGGTTCGACGCTGGCCGGCAGCCGGTCGGCCGGCAGCGTCAGCACCGCCCAGCGTCCGCTGCGCCGCCAGGTGACGTCGAACGCGGTGAAGTCGATCACCAGGCGCTGGGTGATGCCGGAGCGCAGCACCAGTTCGTGGCGGTCGCGGTCGTAGCCGACCACCACGGCGTAGTGCCACATCGGCAACCAGTCCAGGCCGTTGTTCTGCAGCACCAGCACCGGGTTGCCGGCGGCCACTTCCTTGAGCACGTCCTCCAGGCGCGGGCGCAGCGGGTAGACCATCAGGCCCCGCTCGCGCGCCGCGGCCACCAGCTCGACCTGCAGGCTGCCCTGGCGCTGCGGCAGGAACACCCGCTCCTTCAACTGGTTCGGCGTCACCCGCACGCCGCGCTGGTTGAGCACGGTGGCGAGCGCCGCCGGGCCGCACTGGTATTGCTGCTGTGGGAAGAACTGCACTTCGGAAAGCTCGACGCGCCGTGGCAGCGCGTCGACCTCCGCCGGCAGCCGCGGCGCCGTGGCGCAGCCGCCGAGCAGCAGCGCGGCCAGGGCCACGGCAGCGGCGGCGTGCCTCAACGCTGGCACCGCACGAAGGTGAAGATATGCGTGATGCAGAGCATGTCGGTGATGATGAAGATCAGCAGGAACAGAATGATGATGCCGATGATGCCACCGGCCGGCGCCTGATCCAGCTGCTGGTTGAACTGCGCCAGCTCCTCGTTGGACAGGCTCTTGATGCGTTGCTCGACCTGGCTGCGCTCGACGCCCATGGATTGCAGCTTCTTCTGCACGCCCTGGTCATCGAGCATGCGCAGCAGCTGTTCGCGGTCGACGTGCTGCTGTTGCGCCTGCAGCACCTCGCCGGTGCCCACCATCGCCGCCTGCGCCAAAGGCACCTCGGCCACCACGCCCAACTGCGCCAGCACCAGCACGGCCGCCAGGCGCCTTACCCGTTTTGTGATTGTCATTCTGGGTCTCCTCCACTTTGACGCGCTAGCAGACCGCCGGGGAAAGCCGGAGGTTCCGCGCCGCCAAGCACGGTTGCACAAGCAAAGCCCGGGCGCCGTCGCCGAACGAGGCACCTTCTGTTCAGATCACGGCGTCAGGCGTTTGGTTCGAAGCGCAAGCGTCGCCAGTCCAGGGCCAGGTGGCCGAGGTACACGCAAGGGTAGGCATGGGGCAACAGGAAATGCTCGTGGCCGGCCACGGCCAGCCCGGCGCGCCGGCAGTCCAGGCGCAGCAGGCGGCCCCAGGCATAGGCCTGGGCATCGAGCGCCTGCGCGCCGAAGGCCGCCCCCGGCCAGCGCGCCCGGCACCAGTCGAGCAGCGCCCGGGGGTCGCGCACCTCGGGCAGGCAGGCGATCCGCACCTCGTCGTCGCGCCAGTCCAGCGCCCGCTGCGCATCGAAGGCAGACTGGCGCTCCAGGGGCAGCGGGCGGACCCGGGCGCCGTCGGCCAGCGGTTCCAGCGTCACCGCCAGCGGCTGCCAGCTGCTGTGCTCCAGGGCCCAGAGCAGATCGCCGTCGACTTCCAGCGACGGCCGCCCCGCCACCCGCTGGCGGAAACCCTCGCAAACCAGGCAGCAATCGCCCAGTGGAATTCGCAGTCGACTCTCGCTCACATCAGCCTCGCAGCACATCGGCCGAGTGATTCTAGGGAAAGCCTGCGGCTGACGGAAAGCCCCGTCAGTTGCCAAGCAGGAACTGCCGCCTTCCGTTCAGCCGCCGGTCATGCTCATGAAGCGCAGTACCTGGACCTGCCCGGCGGCGTCGAAGTGATGGCGCTGCGGCTTGAGCTGCAGCGCCTCGACCAGCGCCGCGCGCAGGCGCGCGCCATCGCCGGGATGGCTGCGCAGCAGTTGGCGCAGGTCCAGCGCGCCTTCGTGGCCGAGGCAGAGCACCAGCCTGCCCTCGGCGGTGACGCGCACGCGGTTGCAGTCGCCGCAGAAGTTGTGGCTGTGCGGCGAGATGAAGCCGATGCGGCTGGGCAGCCCGTCGACGCGGTAGTAGCGCGAGGGACCGCCGCTGCGCTCCAGGCTGGGCGTCAGTTGCCAGTGTTCGGCCAGGCGGGCGCGCACCTCGTCGCTGCTGCACAGGGTCTGCGCGCGGTCGTGGCTGCTGATGCTGCCCAGCGGCATCTCCTCGATGAAGCTGATGTCCAGCCCGCGGGCCAGCGCGTACTCCACCAGTTCGCAGACCTCGTCGTCGTTGCGCCCCTTCTGCACCACGCAGTTGAGCTTGATGCGCTCGAAACCCGCCGCCCGCGCAGCCTCTATCCCCGCCAGCACCTGGGGCAGGCGGTCGCTGCGGGTGAAGGCGGCGAAACGTTCGCGGCGCAGCGAATCCAGGCTGATGTTCAGCCGGCGCACGCCGGCGGCGCGCAGCTCGGCCGCGCGGCCGGCCAGTTGCGAGCCGTTGCTGGTGATCGCCAGGTCTTCCAGTTCGGGGCGCGCGCCGAGCCGCGCCAGCAGCGAGGTCAGGCCCTTGCGCACCAGCGGCTCGCCGCCGGTGATGCGGATGCGCCGCACGCCCAGGGCGATGAAGGCGTCGGCCACCGCGTAGAGTTCTTCCAGGCTCAGCACCTGGTCGCGCGGCAGGAACTGCATGTCTTCGCTCATGCAGTAGGTGCAGCGGAAGTCGCAACGGTCGGTCACCGACAGGCGCAGGTAGGTGATGCGGCGGCCGAAGGGGTCGACCAGTTGGCTGTCGGACATGGCGGCGAGCTCTTGGAAGGCCGGGCGCCGTAGCGGCACCGGGGTCCGGCAGACTCTACAGAAAACCTGAACCGTGGGTCAACTTCAGCCGCCGGGCCCTTGCTTGAGAGGCCCGCGGAGCCGGTGCTACCATCGCCGGCCCAGCCATGGGCTACCCGCGCACAAGAAGACCCAGCAGACCATGACCAGCATTCGCGAACGCAACCGACGCCTGATCCTCCGCGCCGCCAGCGAAGAGTTCGCCGAAAAGGGCTTCGCCGCCACCAAGACCAGCGACATCGCGGCGCGCGCCGGGCTGCCCAAGCCCAACGTCTACTACTACTTCCAGTCCAAGGAAAACCTCTACCGCTGCGTGCTGGAAAGCGTGGTGGAGCCGCTGCTGCAGGCTTCCGCACCGTTCCGCGAGGACGACGAGCCGGCCGAGGCGCTGCGCGCCTACATCCGTTCGAAGATCCGCATTTCCCAGGAACTGCCGCACGCCTCCAAGGTGTTCGCCAGCGAACTGATGCACGGCGCGCCGCACCTGCCCAGGGAATACCTGGACGAGCTGAACGCCCAGGCCCAGCGCAACATCGCCTGCCTGCAGAGCTGGATCGACCGCGGCCTATTGGCCCCGGTGGACCCGCACCACCTGCTGTTCACCATCTGGGCGGCGACCCAGACCTACGCCGACTTCGACTGGCAGATCTCCATGGTTACCGGCAAGGACAGCCTCAGCGACGCCGACTTCGAGGCCGCCGCCGAGACCATTACCCGCCTGGTGCTGCGCGGCACCGCGCCGGACGCCGGCGAGCCGGCCAAGCCCAGCGGCCGCATGCGGCCGTTGCCGCTGTAGGGCGCATAACGCCTACGGCGTTATCCGCCGTTTGGCCCCCGCATCCGGCCGCTCCGGTTTCAGCCCCTTTTCACCCTACCCCGCGTCGGCCACCAGGCCGGCGGCCTGGATGCCGCGGATGGCGCATTGCTCGTCGATGTCCGAGGCGTCGCCGCTGATGCCGATGGCGCCGATTACCCGATTGCTCGTGTCGCGGATCAGCACGCCGCCCGGCGCCGGCACCACGTTGCCCTGGGCCAGGGTGTTCACCGCGGCGATGAACGACGGGCGCTGCTGGGCGTCGGCGGCCAGCGCGCGCGAGGACTTGCCCAGGGCCACCGCGCCCCAGGCCTTGCCGATGGCCACCTGCGGGCGCAGCAGGCTGGCGCCGTCCTCGCGTTGCAGGGCCACCAGGTGGCCGCCGGCGTCGAGCACCGCCACGGTCAGCGGCGCGGTGGACAGTTCGCGGCCGGCGGCCAGGGCGCCGTGGGCGATGGCCAGGGCGGTATCCAGGTTGATTTCGCTCATGAGGGGTTCCTCGCAAAGGGATGAGACGTTCGCCCGCGTCTTTTTCGAAAAACGGCGCGGCGTTGCAAAGCCCTTGATGGAATAGCCGAAGGCAACCCCGGACGCAACGATTAAATACAATCCTGCGACATTTTGTACACAACAACAAAAGCAGAAAAATACAACGCCAGTATCGAATCAGCCGCTCAAGGATGCCGGGTTTCCCAGTACCCCGGGGTGTTGTAGAGGGCCTTCAGGTAGTCGATGAAAAAGCGCACCTTGGCCGGCAGGTAGCGCTGCTGCGGGTACACCGCCTGGATGTCGTAGGCGGGGATCTCGTACTCGTCGAGCACCGTCACCAGCTCGCCGGCCTTGAGCTCGGCCTGGATCTCCCAGGTGGAGCGCCAGCCGATGCCCAGGCCCTGCTTGACCCAGTCGTAGAGCAGCTCGCCGTCGTTGCAGTCGAGGTTGCCGGACACCCGCACCGCCACCTGCCGGCCGTCGCGCAGGAAGGTCCAGCCGCGCTGCTGGCCGCCCTGCAGGTTGAAGGCCAGGCAGTTGTGCCGCGCCAGGTCTTCCAGAGTGCGCGGCACGCCGTGCAGCTCGAAGTACGAGGGCGCGCCGCAGACCACCCGGCGGTTGGGGAACAGCTTCACCGCCACGTAGTTGGGGTCGGTGACCTCGCCGATGCGGATGCCCATGTCGTAGCCCTGGCGCACCAGGTCCACCAGGCTGTCGGTGAAGTTGAACGACAGCTTCAGGTCCGGGAAGCGCTCCAGGAAGGCCGGCGCGTGGGGCGCGATGTGGCGCCGGCCGAAGGCCGCCGGGGCCGACACCACCAGGTGCCCGCGCACCGAGTTGCCGCCGCGGGCGACGCTGGCGTCGGCCTCGTCGAAGTCCTTGAGCAGGCTGCGCGCGCGCTCCAGGTACTGCTCGCCGAGGTCGGTCAGCTGCAGGCCGCGGGTCGAGCGGTGCATCAGCTTCACGCCCAGGTGCTGCTCCAGCGCATCGAGGCGCCGGCCCATGACCACCGGGGTCACGCCTTCGCTGAGCGCCGCCGAGGCGAAGCTGCCGTTGTCCGCTACCAGGACGAAACTGCGGATGAGGGTATAGCGGTCCATTCGATACTCCAGATATCGACAGAACTGAAGTATCCATCAATTCCGTCGCTTTGGCACAGCCGGCATCCTTGGCCCCAACAAGAAAACCACCGACTCAAGAGGAAAGGTCATGGCCAAAATGAGAGCGATCGAGGCGGCCGTCCTGGTCATGCGCCGCGAAGGCGTGGACACCGCCTTCGGCGTGCCGGGCGCCGCCATCAACCCCATGTACGCGGCGATGAAGAAGCTCGGCGGCATCGACCACGTGCTGGCCCGCCACGTCGAGGGCGCCTCGCACATGGCCGAAGGCTACACCCGCACCAGCGCCGGCAACATCGGCGTGTGCATCGGCACCTCCGGCCCGGCAGGCACCGACATGGTCACCGGCCTGTACTCGGCCTCCGCCGACTCCATCCCGATCCTCTGCATCACCGGCCAGGCGCCGCGCGCGCGGATGCACAAGGAAGACTTCCAGGCCGTGGACATCACCAGCATCGTCAAGCCGGTGACCAAGTGGGCCACCACCGTGCTGGAGCCGGGCCAGGTGCCCTACGCCTTCCAGAAGGCCTTCTTCGAAATGCGCAGCGGCCGCCCCGGCCCGGTGCTGATCGACCTGCCGTTCGACGTGCAGATGGCCGAGATCGAATTCGACATCGACGCCTACGAGCCGCTGCCGGTGCACCGTCCGAGCGCCACCCGCGCCCAGGCCGAGAAGGCCCTGGCCCTGCTCAACGACGCCGAGCGCCCGCTGCTGGTCGCCGGCGGCGGCATCATCAACGCCGATGCCTCGGCCAGGCTGGTGGAGTTCGCCGAACTGCTCGGCGTGCCGGTGATCCCGACTCTGATGGGCTGGGGCACTATCCCCGACGACCACCCGCTGATGGCCGGCATGTGCGGCCTGCAGACCTCGCACCGCTACGGCAACGCCACCCTGCTGGAGTCCGACCTGGTGTTCGGCATCGGCAACCGCTGGGCCAACCGCCACACCGGTTCGGTCGATGTCTACACCGCCGGCCGCAAGTTCATCCACGTGGACATCGAGCCCACCCAGATCGGCCGCGTATTCACCCCGGACCTGGGCATTGTTTCCGACGCCGGCGCCGCGCTGGACGCCTTCCTCGAAGTGGCCCGCCAGTGGAAAGCCGCCGGCAAGCTCAAGGACCGCAGCGCCTGGGCCGAAGCCTGCCGCGAGCGCAAGCGCACCCTGCAGCGCAAGACCCACTTCGACAACGTGCCGGTCAAGCCGCAGCGCGTCTACGAGGAGATGAACGAGTTCTTCGGCAAGGACACCTGCTACGTCAGCACCATCGGTCTGTCGCAGATCGCCGGCGCGCAGTTCCTCCACGTCTACAAGCCGCGCCACTGGATCAACTGCGGCCAGGCCGGCCCGCTGGGCTGGACCATCCCCGCGGCCCTGGGCGTGGTCAAGGCCGACCCGAGCCGCCAGGTGGTGGCGCTGTCCGGCGACTACGACTTCCAGTTCATGATCGAGGAGCTGGCCGCCGGCGCGCAGTTCAACCTGCCGTACATCCACGTGCTGGTGAACAACTCCTACCTGGGGCTGATCCGCCAGGCCCAGCGCGGCTTCGAGATCGACTACTGCGTGCAGCTGGCGTTCGACAACGTCAACGCGCCGGAACTCAACGGCTACGGCGTGGACCACGTCGCCGTGGTGGAAGGCCTCGGCTGCAAGGCGATCCGCGTGTTCGACCCGAACCAGATCGGCGCGGCCTTCGCCCAGGCCCGCGAACTGATGCAACAGCACCGCGTGCCGGTGGTGGTGGAAGTGATCCTGGAGCGCGTGACCAACATTGCCATGGGCACCGAGATCAACGCCATCAACGAGTTCGAGGAGCTGGCCCAGAGCCGCGACGACGCGCCTACCGCCATCTCGCTACTGGACTGACGAAGTACCGGGCCCCGCGTGCGCGGGAGCCGTGGCAGGGAAAACCACAACCTGCGCGCGGCGGGGCCCACCCTTACGGAAATACGTGTTTCACCACCAGGAGGCCCCGATATGCCCCGTTTCTGCGCCAACCTGTCCATGCTCTTCACCGAGGTGGACTTCCTCGACCGCTTCGAAGCCGCCGCCAAGGCCGGTTTCAGCGGCGTCGAATACCTCTTCCCCTATGACTTCGAGGCCGAGGTCATCAAGGCCAAGCTCGACGCCAACGGCCTGGAGCAGGTGCTGTTCAACCTTCCTTCGGGCGATTGGTCGAAAGGAGAGCGCGGCATCGCCTGCCATCCCGACCGCGTCGAGGAATTCCGCGCCGGCGTCGACAAGGCCATCGCCTACGCCAAGGTGCTGGGCAACAAGCAGATCAACTGCCTGGCCGGCATCCGCCCGCAGGGCTACGACTGCGCCACCATCGAGAACACCTTCCTGAACAACCTGGAGTACGCCGCCGAGAAGCTCGAGGCCGCAGGCATCAAGCTGGTCATGGAGATGATCAACACGATCGACATCCCCGGCTTCTACCTGCAGACCACCCAGCAGGCGCTGGACGTGCGCGAGAAGGTCGGCAGCCCCAACCTGTTCCTGCAGTACGACATCTACCACATGCAGATCATGGAAGGTGACCTGGCCCGGACCATGGAGAAGAACCTGGCGGCCATCAACCACATCCAACTGGCCGACAACCCCGGCCGCCACGAACCGGGCACCGGCGAGATCAACTACCGCTTCCTGTTCGGCCACCTGGACCGCATCGGCTACCAGGGCTGGATCGGCTGCGAGTACAAGCCGGCCACCACCACCGAGGCGGGGCTGGGCTGGCTGAAGAGCCATAACGCAGTGTGAACGAAACAGCTCCGTAGGATGGGTTGAGCTTGCGATACCCATCACCACCGGCATCGATGGGTATCGCTTCGCTCAACCCATCCTACGAAAGAATTCCGCTGCCCGGCCGCACCGGGTAGCCAACAGACAAACAGAACCAGGAGACACCCTCATGGCCAAGATCGGATTCATCGGCACCGGCATCATGGGCCTGCCCATGGCGCAGAACCTGCAGAAAGCCGGGCACCAGCTGTTCCTCTCCAGCCACCACGACAAGGCCCCGGCCGCGCTGGTCGAAGCCGGCGCCGTGGCCCTGGCCAACCCCAAGGAAGTGGCCCAGGAAGCCGAGTTCATCATCGTCATGGTGCCGGACACCCCGCAGGTCGAGGACGTGCTGTTCCGCCAGGACGGCATCGCCGAAGGCGTCGGCCCGAACAAGGTGGTGATCGACATGAGCTCCATCTCGCCCACCGCCACCAAGGCCTTCGCCGAGAAGATCAAGGCCACCGGCGCGCAGTACCTGGACGCCCCGGTCTCCGGCGGCGAGGTCGGCGCCAAGGCCGGCAGCCTGAGCATCATGGTCGGCGGCTGCCCGAACACCTTCGAGCGCGCCCTGCCGCTGTTCCAGGCCATGGGCAAGAACATCACCCGCGTCGGCGGCAACGGCGACGGCCAGACCGCCAAGGTGGCCAACCAGATCATAGTCGCGCTGAACATCCAGGCGGTGGCCGAGGCCCTGCTGTTCGCCGCGCGCAACGGCGCCGACCCGGCCAAGGTGCGCGAGGCGCTGATGGGCGGCTTCGCCTCCTCGCGCATCCTCGAAGTGCACGGCGAGCGCATGGTCAAGGGCACCTTCGACCCGGGCTTCCGCATCAGCCTGCACCAGAAGGACCTCAACCTGGCCCTGGCCGGCGCCCGCGAACTGGGCCTGAACCTGCCCAACACCGCCAACGCCCAACAGGTGTTCAGCACCTGCGCGGCCCTGGGCGGCAGCAACTGGGACCACTCCGGGTTGATCAAGGGCCTGGAGCACATGGCCAACTTCTCGATCCGCAAGGACTGAGAAAGCGGACCGTAGGATGGCGTTGAGCGCAGCAATACCCATCAGCCGATGCAGCATGGGTTTCGCAAGCTCAACCCATCCTACGAAAAGCCCCGCTGCATTATGGGAGTGACGCGGCGAGGCAAGGCTTCGAACCCCGGCCGGCGTGAACACGGCTTCGCCGGCCGGGCGTATCGAAGGCATTGCCCAGGCGCTTGCCCCCAGGCGCCTGCGCAATGCCGCAATGAAAGAACAACGACAAGAACCTGAGGAGCCCCAGATGAGCCTCGACCCACGCGCCCTGCTGCGCGAGCTGTTCGACACCGCCATCGCCGCCGCCCACCCGGCGCAGACGCTGGCCCGCCACCTGCCGCGGGTGCATGGCGGGCGCACCATCGTCATCGGCGCCGGCAAGGCCGCCGGGGCCATGGCCGAAGTGGTCGAGGCGCACTGGAAGGACGAGCAGGTGGACGGCCTGGTGGTCGCCCCCTACGGTTACGGCGCCAACTGCCAGCGCATCGAAGTGGTGGAAGCCGCGCACCCGGTGCCGGACGACGCCGGCGAGCGCGTGGCCCGCCGCGTGCTGGAGCTGGTCAGCGACCTCAGCGAAGACGACCGGGTGATCTTCCTGCTCTCCGGCGGCGGCTCGGCGCTGCTCGCCCTGCCCGCCGAAGGCATCAGCCTCGACGACAAGCGCGCACTGAACAAGGCGCTGCTCAAGTCCGGCGCCGCCATCGACGAAATGAACTGCGTGCGCAAGCACCTCTCGGCCATCAAGGGTGGCCGCCTGGCCCGCGCCTGCTGGCCGGCCAGCGTGTACACCTACGCGATTTCCGACGTGCCCGGCGACGAGGCCACGGTGATCGCCTCCGGCCCCACCGTGGGCGACCCGACCACCTCCGCCGATGCCCTGGCCATCCTCAAGCGCTACGGCATCGACACCCCGGCGCACATCCGCGCCTGGCTGGAAGACCCGCGCTCGGAGACGGTCAAGCCCGGCGCCGACTGCCTGTCGCGCAGCTACTTCACCCTCATCGCCACGCCGCAGCAGGCCCTCGACGCGGCCGCCGCCAAGGCCCGCGCCGCCGGCCTGGAGGTGCTGATCCTCGGCGACCTGGAGGGCGAATCCCGCGACGTGGCCAAGGTCCACGCCGGCATCGCCCGCCAGGTGCGCAAGCACGGCCAGCCGCTGGCCGCGCCCTGCCTGGTGCTCTCCGGCGGCGAGACCACCGTCACCGTGCGCGGCAAGGGCCGCGGCGGGCGCAACGCCGAGTTCCTGCTCAGCCTCACCGCTGCGCTCAAGGGCGAGCCGGGCATCTGGGCGCTGGCCGGCGACACCGACGGCATCGACGGCATGGAGAACAACGCCGGCGCGCTGATGAGCCCGTGCAGCTACCAACGCGCCCTGGCCGCCGGGCTGAACCCGCTGCACGAGCTGGACGACAACAACGGCTACGGCTTCTTCGCCGAGCTGGACGACCTGGTGGTCACCGGGCCGACCCGCACCAACGTCAACGACTTCCGCGCCATCCTGATCCTCGAGAGTGACGAGCAATGAACAGCGACAAGAAGGTCAAGATCCTCGCCACCCTCGGCCCGGCCATCAAGGGCCGCGAGGACATCCGCGCCCTGGTGGACGCCGGCGCCAACCTGTTCCGCCTGAACTTCAGCCACGGCGAATACGCCGACCATTCGCAGCGCTACCAGTGGGTGCGCGAGGTGGAGGCCGAGCTGGGCACGCCCATCGGCATCCTCATGGACCTGCAGGGGCCGAAGCTGCGCGTCGGCCGCTTCGAGAACGGCGCGGTGATGCTGCAGAAAGGCCAGAGCTTCACCCTCGACCTGATGGACGCCCCCGGCGACGAACGCCGCGTGACCCTGCCGCACCCGGAGATCATCCAGGCCCTGGAGCCGGGCATGAGCCTGCTGCTGGACGACGGGCGCATCCGCCTGCAGGTGCTGAACAACCACGGCGACGCCATCGAGACCCGCGTGCTCAACAGCGGCGAGCTGTCCGACCGCAAGGGCGTCAACGTGCCCGAGGCGGTGCTCAAGCTCAGCCCGCTGACCGCCAAGGACCGCCGCGACCTGGAATTCGGCCTGGAGCTGGGCGTGGACTGGGTGGCGCTGTCCTTCGTGCAGCGCCCGGAAGATATAGAGGAAGCCCGCGCGCTGATCGGCGACAAGGCCTTCATCATGGCCAAGATCGAGAAGCCCTCGGCGGTGCAGTGCATCGAAGAGATCGCCCGCCTGGCCGACGCCATCATGGTGGCCCGCGGCGACCTCGGCGTGGAAGTGCCAGCGCAGAACGTGCCGGGCATCCAGAAGCGCATCATCCAGGTCTGCCGCCAGCTCGGCCGGCCGGTGGTGGTGGCCACGCAGATGCTCGAATCCATGCGCTTCTCCCCGGCGCCGACGCGCGCCGAAGTCACCGACGTGGCCACCGCGGTCAGCGAGGGCGCCGACTGCGTGATGCTCAGCGCCGAGACCGCCTCCGGCCAGTACCCGGTGGAAGCGGTGGAAATGATGGCCAAGATCATCCGCCAGGTGGAAGCCGAACCGGACTACCAGGGCCAGCTGGAACTGAACCGCCCGGAGCCGGACGCCACCGTGTCCGACGCCATCAGCTGTGCCATCCGCCGCATCAGCCGCATCCTGCCGGTGGCGGTGCTGGTCAACTACACCGAGTCCGGCAGCTCCACCCTGCGCGCCTCGCGGGAACGGCCGAAGACGCCGATCCTCAGCCTGACGCCCAACCTCAAGGCGGCACGGCGGCTGAGCGTGGCCTGGGGCGTGTATTCGGTGGTCAACGAGCAGCTTGCTCACGTCGACGAGATCTGCGCCACCGCCCTGGAGATTGCCCTGGCCCAGCGCATGGCCCAGCGCGGCGACACCGTGGTGGTGACGGCGGGGCTGCCGTTCGGGC
Organism: Pseudomonas sp. PI1; assembly: GCF_000812405.1. Taxonomy (NCBI): domain Bacteria; kingdom Pseudomonadati; phylum Pseudomonadota; class Gammaproteobacteria; order Pseudomonadales; family Pseudomonadaceae; genus Pseudomonas; species Pseudomonas sp. PI1. The sequence goes on along the minus strand of NZ_JWMC01000074.1, from coordinate 57,019 downwards.
AGCCGGGGAGTACCAATATGTTGAGGATCGAGACGGTGGCGTCGGCGTTGTCGGCCTAAGAGCCCCTCACCCCAGCCCTCTCCCGGAGGGAGAGGGGGCAGTTCGGCGCCGCCGGTAATGCCGGTGTTCCGCCTTCTGCCACACAAGTCCCCTCTCCCCCTGGGAGAGGGTTAGGGTGAGGGAACCAGGCCACCGGTAACTCCGGCGCCCCACCTTCTGCCGCACAAGTCCCCTCTCCCTCTGGGAGAGGGCCAGGGTGAGGGAACCACAGGCCACCGGTAACTCCGGCGCCCCACCTTCTGCCACACGAGTCCCCTCTCCCTCTGGGAGAGGGTTAGGGTGAGGGAACCAGGCCCACCGCCAACACCGGAGCCAGGCCTGGCCCCTCCCCCTCTTCAGGAAAAAGCCTGGAGAGAGAAAAAACAGAGTTCCGGAACCCTGCCAAAGCCGGGTTCCACACCGCGTCACTCCCGGACGGACGGGGCCGGGAAAACGGGGCCGCGACCCCGTCCGTCCGGGATTGGCCTTGAACGGCCAGCAGTTCTGTCGGCCATAGCCACCCTCGCACCCTCCCACGCAGGCTATGGACATTCGAGGCCACCCTCCGGCGATCCCGGGGACCGGCCTCTTTTTTATTCACGCCCCAAAATGGTGCCATGGCAGAATGCGCCCGCTGACACAGCCCACGGAGCTTCCCGCGATGCCCTCCCCCGATGGAAGGCACGGCCGCCGACGCGGAACCGGAGAAGCCCCGGACATCCCCTTCAACTGCCCAGACCTTCGATGCGCCCACTACCGCTACTGACCCTCTGGCTGCGCGGCTTCAGCCAGGTGTTCCTGCAACCCTCGCCGCTGTTCGGCCTGCTCTGCCTGGCCCTGATCGGCGCCTGCGCCCCCGGCCTGCTCCCCGGCGCCGTGCTCGGCGCCACTGCCGGCCCGGCCTTCGCCCACCTGCTGCGCTGCCGCCAGGGCGACACAGACGCCGGCCTGTACGGCTACAACGCCGTGCTGATCGGCCTGCTGCTGCCGCTGAAGTTCGCCTGGTCGCCCATGCTGGTGGCGCTCGTGCTGTTCGCCAGCCTCGCCAGCGTGTTGCTGCAGCGCCTACTGCTGCGCGCCTCGCGCCAGCGCCACGGCCTGCCGCCCTACACCCTGGCCTTCGTCCTGCTCGGCTGGACGCTGCCGGCGCTGGGCACGCTGCTGTCGCTGCCAGCTGCCGCGCCCCTGGCCGGGCTGGTCGAGCTGCCGCTGCCGACGCTGCTCGAAGCCACCTCCCGGGCCTTCGGCCAAGTGATCTTCCTCGACACCCCGCTGGCCGGCGCGCTGATCTTCCTCGGCCTGCTGCTGGGCGCCCCGCGCGCCGCCACCTGGGCGCTGTTCGGCGCGGTCATGGTGCTGCCGGTGGCGGTGTTCGCCGGCATTCCCCAGGGCGACGTGCACAGCGGCCTGCTCGGCATGAACAGCGCCCTGGCCGCCCTCGCCCTGGCCCTGCGCGGCCCCGGCCCCTTCGCCCCGCTGGCCGGCGCCGTGCTGGCGCTCATCCTGCAACAGGCCATGGTCGCCCTGGGCATCCCCTTCATGACCGCGCCCTTCATCTTCGCCTGCCTGCTGGTATTGCTGGGCGAACGCCTGCTGCGCCCGGCCTCGCGCCGCGCACCGCTGGCCGGCAACTGAGGCGGATTGCGCCGAGCGCCAACCGTGACGCCATGTCACATGGCAATCCCATCCAGGCCGGCACAGGTCAAGGCCGGCCCGGCTCCACGCCGCCATGCTGGCGAGGCGTGGGCGTGGTTTCCGACGACCGCCGCGCATTTTCCCGCCCGTGACGGCATAATCCGCGCCCTTCCGCGGCCCGCCGGGTTCGCGTTTCCATTTGCAAGCAGCGGTAAGGTCATGACACTTCCCTCCCCCACCCTGTTCCAACGCATCCAGCGCAGCAGCCTGGTGATGCGCATCTTCGTCGGCATGCTGGCCGGCATCGCCCTGGCGCTGGTCGCCCCCGACGCCGCCCTGGCCGTCGGCCTGCTCGGCAAACTGTTCATCGCGGCGCTCAAGGCCGTGGCGCCGGTGCTGGTCCTGGTCCTGGTGTGCGCCTCCATCGCCAACCACAAGGCCGGGCAGCGCACCCACATCCGCCCGATCCTGGCGCTGTACCTGCTGGGCACCTTCGCCGCCGCGGTGGTGGCGGTGGCGGCCAGCTTCGCCTTCCCCTCCACCCTGGTGCTCGACGCCCCGGCCAGCGGCAACGCTCCGCCCGGCGGCATCGGCGACGTGCTCAATGGCCTGCTGTTCAGCGTCGCCAGCAACCCGGTGAAGGCGCTGCTGGAGGCCAACTTCATCGGCATCCTGGCCTGGGCCGTGGGCCTCGGCCTGGCCCTGCGCCATGCCCGGCAGAGCACCCGCGACCTGCTCGACGACCTGGCCGGCGGGGTGACGCTGATCGTCCGCGTGGTGATCGCCTTCGCCCCGCTGGGCATCTTCGGCCTGGTGGCCAGCACCTTCGCCGAATCCGGCCTCGATGCCCTGCTCGGCTACCTGCAGCTGCTCGCCGTGCTGCTGGGCTGCATGCTCTTCGTGGCGCTGGTGGTGAACCCGGCGATCGTGTTCTGGAAGCTGCGCCGCAACCCCTACCCGCTGGTCTTCACCTGCCTGCGCGAGAGCGGCGTGACCGCCTTCTTCACCCGCAGCTCGGCGGCCAACATCCCGGTCAACCTGCAGCTGTGCGAACGCCTGGGCCTGCACGAGGACACCTACTCGGTGTCGATCCCGCTGGGCGCCACCATCAACATGGCCGGCGCCGCCGTGACCATCAGCGTGCTTAGCCTGGCCGCGGCCCACACCCTAGGCATCGCCATCGACCTGCCCAGCGCCCTGCTGCTGTGCGTGGTCTCGGCGGTGTGCGCCTGCGGCGCCTCCGGCGTGGCCGGCGGCTCGCTGCTGATGATCCCGCTGGCCTGCGGGCTGTTCGGCATCTCCGGCGAGGTGGCCATGCAGGTGGTGGCGGTGGGCTTCGTCATCAGCATCCTGCAGGACTCGGCGGAAACCGCGCTGAACTCCTCCACCGACGTGATCTTCACCGCCGCGGCCTGCCTGGCCGAGGAGCCGGCAGCCGCCGAGGCGGGCCTGGGCGAGAAGCGCTGAACCAGGCGACGCGCCCCGCGGGGCGCGTCCCTGCATAAGTAAATAGCCTTTGGGTATTTAAGCGGCATATAACCCATGGGCATAATCGGGCGATCCAACACTGCCGAGAAGGAACCGCCCGTGAAACGACTCTTCGCCGCCTCCCTGCTGGCCGCCGGAATGGCCCTGGCCGGCGCCGCCCAGGCCGCGCCGCCGCTGCTCAACGTCTCCTACGACGTGATGCGCGACTTCTACAAGGAGTACAACCCCGCCTTCCAGAAGCACTGGGAAGCGGAGAAAGGCGAGAAGATCACCATCCAGATGTCCCACGGCGGCTCCAGCAAGCAGGCGCGCTCGGTGATCGACGGCCTGCCGGCCGACGTCATCACCATGAACCAGGCCACCGACATCGACGCCCTGGCCGACAACGGCGGCCTGGTGCCAAAGGACTGGGCCACCCGCCTGCCGAACAACAGCGCGCCCTTCACCTCGGCCACCGTGTTCATCGTGCGCAAGGGCAACCCCAAGGGCCTGCACGACTGGCCGGACCTGCTCAAGGACGGCGTACAGGTGGTGGTGCCGAACCCGAAGACCTCGGGCAACGGCCGCTACACCTACCTTTCCGCCTGGGGCTACTCGCTCAAGCACGGCGGCGATGAAGCCAAGGCCAAGGAATTCGTCGGCCAGTTGTTCAAGCACGTACCGGTGCTGGACACCGGCGGCCGCGCGGCGACCACCACCTTCATGCAGAACCAGATCGGCGACGTGCTGGTGACCTTCGAGAACGAGGCCGAGATGATCGCCCGCGAATTCGGCCGCGGCGGCTTCGAGGTGGTCTACCCGAGCGTTTCCGCCGAGGCCGAGCCGCCGGTGGCGGTGGTCGACAAGGTGGTCGAGAAGAAAGGCACCCGCGAACAGGCCGAGGCCTACCTGAAGTACCTGTGGTCCGACGAGGGCCAGACCATCGCCGCCGACAACTACCTGCGCCCGCGCAACCCGGCGATCCTGGCCAAGTACGCCGACCGCTTCCCGAAAGTGGACTTCTTCTCGGTGGAGAAGACCTTCGGCGACTGGCGCACGGTGCAGAAGACCCACTTCGCCGATGGCGGGGTGTTCGACCAGATCTATAGCGGTAACTGACAGCGCCAGCTGCGCCGAGGCGCTCTTCGTAGGATGGGTTGAGCTTGCGATACCCATGCTGCCGTGGTGATGGGTATCGCTTCGCTCAACACCATCCTACGAAAAGCCGTGCTTCCTGGAACCGTAGGACCTTGTCCGCGATGGCCGGACGTCCCGGCGCGATTCGCGGATAAGATCCGCTCCTACGCTGCCCCACCGCTCCATTCCCCTGTAGGAGCGCGCCCTGCGCGCGATTCGCGGGCAGGGGAAATGCCGTGCCTCTCGGCCTGGGCAGGCCTGCGGCCCCCTCACCCTAACCCTCTCCCAGAGGGAGAGGGGACCGTTCGGAGTGCGTTGGTATTTCGGCGTTAGCCGGCCAGCACAGGGATTGCCGGCTGAAACCAGGCCGCCTCTCGGCACGGACCAGCCCCCTCTCCCTCCGGGAGAGGGCTGGGGTGAGGGGAAACCCGCGCGCCGATGTCATTCCCAGGTAGGAGCGCGCCCTGCGCGCGAATTCGCGGGCAGGGGAAATGCCGTGCCTCTCGGCCTGGGCAGGCCTGCGGCCCCCTCACCCTAACCCTCTCCCGGAGGGAGAGGGGACCGTTCGGAGTGCGTTGGTATTTCGGCGTTAACCGGCCAACACAGGGATTGCCGGCTGAAACCAGGCCGCCTCTCGGCACGGACCAGCCCCCTCTCCCTTTGGGAGAGGGCTGGGGTGAGGGAAAGCCCGCGCGCCGATGTCATTCCCAGGTAGGAGCACGCCCTGCGCATGAATCGCGGACGGAACCCCCACCTCCTCAACGCGGCCGCCACCCCACCTCGCGCAACGCCTCCAGCAGGCGCTCCCCGCCCAATGCCGGCACCCGCGTGCCGTCCGCCGTGCTCATCTCGCGGCCGGCCAGGATGGCGTTGACGATGGCTTCCTCCACCGCCTCCGCCGCCGCGGCGAACAGCGGCGAGATGTGCTCGTTGTTGAGCATCTGCAGCGGCGTGCTCTGCGGCAGGCCCTTGCGACCGTAGTCGGCAGGCGGCAGGTCCCGGTTGCCGGTGGCGAAGGCCAGGAAGATGTCGCCGCTGCTGTCCTCGGTGCCGCCGCCGGTGCGGGCGATGCCGACGGAGGCGCGCTGCGCCAGGCGCTGGCACTGGTGCGGCAGCAGCGGCGCGTCGGTGGCGATGATGACTACGATTGAGCCCATGCCCGGCTCGCCCTTTTCCGCGAAGGGCGAGGGAATGTCGCCCAGCACCCGGCCCACCGGGTAGCCGTCGACGCGCAGTTCGCGGCGCTGGCCGTGGTTGGCCTGCACCAGCACACCGACAGTCCAGCCGCCCTGCTCCGCCGGCAGCTTGCGCGAGGCGTTGCCGATGCCGCCCTTGAACTCGTGGCAGATCATCCCGGTGCCGCCGCCCACCGGGCCTTCGGTCACAGGCCCGGACTCGGCGCCGGCCAGGGCCTGGCGCACCTGCTCGGGGCCGACGTGCTGGCCCCAGATGTCGTTGAGCAGGCCGTCGTAGGTCTCCATCACCACCGGCATGCACCAGTACACCGCCGGGTCGGCCAGGGCATCGCGCTCGGCGGCCACCAGGGCGTCGCGCACCACGCCGACGCTGTGGGTGTTGGTGATGGCGATGGGCGTGGTCAGCAGGCCGGCCTCGCGGACCCACTCCAGGCCCGTGGCATCGCCGTTGCCGTTGAGCACATGGACGCCGGCGAAGCAGGGTTGCAGGCGGGCCTCGCCGGCGCGGGGCTGGACGATGGTGACGCCGGTGCACACCTGCTTGCCATCGCGCTCGGCGATCAGCGTGCTGTGGCCGACGCGAACGCCGGGGACATCGGTGATGGCATTGAATGCGCCGGGCGAGCCCAGGCCCAGGGTGATGCCGAGTTGACGAGCGCGCATGGGGACTCCTGTGGTCTTCAGAGTTTCTGGAAAGCCGGGCTCAACTTGCCGTAGGTGCCGTAGAGAATCACCGACACGGCCAGTATCCCGATAATGGTCATCACATCCCGCGCCGAGGCTTCCAGCAACAGGTTGAGCAGCAGGTAGCCGGCGCCGACCACCGCCAGCAGCGCCGGCAGCGGCCACAGCGGCATGCGGTAGGGGTGCTCGCGGTCGCGGCGCAGCACGCGGCTGAACAGCGCGCACAGGGCCACCACCAGGTAGATCAGCACCAGCAGCAGCACGGTGAAGGAAGTCAGTTCCTCCAGGTTGGAGCTGAAGCTCAGCGCCGCCGAGGGCACGCCGAGGAACAGCGTGGCCAGCCAGGGCGACTCCCAGCGCGGGTGGATGCGGGTGAAGGCGCGGTTCAGCGTCGGTGTCCAGAGGGCGTCGCGGCCGCTGCTGAAGATCACCCGGCCGACCTGGATGACGATCGCGACTATGGCGTTGAACACCGAGAGGAAGATGCCGGCGCTGACCAGCCGCGACAGCGTGGCGTTGCCGTGGGCGGTGAGCAGGTAGCCGATGGGGTCGGGGCTGGCGAGCATGTCCTTGAGCGAGGGCGCGCCGATCAGCAGCGCGGTCAGCGGCACCAGCTCGATCACCACCACCAGCACCAGCGACCAGAGCACCGCGCGGTGCACGCTGCGGCCGCCGTCCTTCATGTCCTCGGCCAGCAGCACGGCGCCGCCGAAGCCGTTGTAGGAGAACACCGCTGTGCCCACCGCGCCTATCACCAGCGCCCAGGGCGCCGCCGCCAGCACACCGCCGCTCAGCGTCTGCGGCTGCAGCAGCACGCTCAGCGGCTGGCTGGCGTGGCCGAAACCGAGCACCACTATCACCAGCAGCGCGGCCACTTCGCAGAGCAGGAAGACGCCGGTGACCCAGGCGTTGACGCGGATGTTGAGGATGCCCAGCACGTAGCTGGCGGCGACTATGACCAGGGCCACGGTCTGGGTGTCGAACTGCGTGCCCAGCGCGCCGTTGAGGTAGGTGGCCGCCCCCGTGGCCAGCACCGGCGGGATGAACAGCAGCGAGACCAGCACGGCGAGGAAGGTGGCGTAGCCGGCCATGCCGCCGAACACCCGCTTGGCGTAGACGTACTCGCCGCCGGCCGAGCTGTGCGCGCGGCCCAGCTCGGCGTAGCACCAGGCGAACATCAGCGCCAGCGCCGCGGCCATGACGAAGGCCAGGAAGGCGCCGCTGCCGGCCTGCTGGATGGCGAAGGGCGCGATGACGAATACGCTGCTGGCGGGGGTGACCGCCGAGACGGTGATGGCGACCACGTCGAACACGCCCAGGCTGGGCTTGAGCGCGCCGTCCGGCGCTGCGGGAGAGCTCATGTCGTTTTCCTCGAATTGTTATTGGCGGTTGAGGCAGGAACGAAAACCCTTGTGGCGCCCTCTGCGCGGGACGCTGCATGGCCCGCAGTCTGGGCGGCCGGGCCCTGGCGGCCAATCACCATTTGGGGTTACGCCCCTTGACGGCGGGGCCTGAAAAAGAGGAAACCGGATCACCTTTTGCGCCGGAGCCCCGGGGATGCACAACCTGTTTCGCGAAGTCGGCATGCACGCCAACCTCGGCCGCGCCATCGAGCAGATCGGCCAGCCGCGCTTCTGGAAGCAGTTGATCCTGCTGCTGCACCAGTGGCTGCCGTTCGACAACGCCCTGGCGGCCTTCTACCCCGCCAACGCCATCCCGGTGGCGCTGGAGGAATACGACGCCGATCCACAGGCCGTCTCGGCGGCCATGCCCGCCTACCTCAGCGGCCTGTACCAGCTCGACCCTTTCTACCAGGCCTGCCGCGAAGGCCTGCCCAGCGGCCTGTACCGCCTGGAGGAAGTCGCCCCGGACCAGTTCCGCCAGAGCGAATACTTCCTCAACTACTTCCACGACAACGTGCTGGAAGACGAGGTGCAGTTCATCCTGCAGTTGCCCGGCCAGGGCGCGCTGTCGCTGTCCCTGGGCATGCGCAAGCCGTTCGACGCCGCACAGTGCGGCCTGCTGGCGATGCTCTGCCCCTGGGTGCTGGCGCTGATGCAGCAGCACTGGCAGCAGCGCAGCCAGCGCCTGCTGCCGGCGAACCCGGAGGGCGTGGCCACCCAGGTGCGCGACGCCCTCAGCCACTTCGGCGCCGGGGTGCTCTCCGAGCGCGAGCTGGAGATCGCCCGGCTGATCCTGCGCGGCTACTCCTCCAAGGCCATGGCCGAGCGCCTGGCCATCTCCCCGGAGACCATCAAGGTGCACCGCCGGCACCTCTACGCCAAGCTGGACATCTCCTCGCAGCCGGAGCTGTTCTCGCTGTTCCTGCAGTCCCTCGGGCACGACCCGGAGAACCCCTGAGGCAGGCTCCATCGACCCGGCGAATGCGCCCGCGCGGGGAGCTTCGCGGCCTGAATGGGCGTGTCCGGAGAGACAGCAGCCTGTCCGCCGCGGCCACTGGCCGGCTACGGCCGGGCCCCTAGACTGAAGGCCGTCCAAACGACAATCACAAGAGGACAGCCCGATGAATGCCCGCGCCAAGTTCACCCACATGGAAGACGGCAGCGTCGAGGACTGGTCGATCATCGCCCAGGACTTCGCCGCCTATGCCACCCAGTTGCCCGACCGCATCCTCGCCCACCTGCGCCTGCTCGACGGCGACTTCGGCGGCTTCCCGGTGGACCGCCTGAGCCACTCGCTGCAGACCGCCACCCTGGCCCACCGCGACGGCCGCGACGAGGAGTACGTGGTCTGCGCCCTGCTCCACGACATCGGCGACACCCTCGGTTCCTACAACCACGCCGACATCGCCGCCGCCATCCTCAAGCCCTTCGTCAGCCCGGAGAACCTCTGGATGATCGAGAAGCACGCGATCTTCCAGGGCTACTACTTCTTCCATCACCTGGGCCTGGACCGCCACCTGCGCGAGCAGTTCAAGGACCACCCGCAGTTCGAGCAGACCATCGAGTTCTGCGCGCGCTACGACGCCGCGGCCTTCGACCCCGAGGGCGAGACGCTGCCGCTGGAGTTCTTCGAGCCGATGCTGCGGCGCGTCTTCGCCAAGCCGCGGCAGTCCATCTACATGGCGCGGGACGCCGACTGAAACCGGCCGCCGGCCGGGGCGATGAATCGTCACTGGCCGGCGGATGGGCGCTTGGTTAAGATCCCCAGGTCGTACTTGTGGAAGGCGCACGTCAGAATGCGCCATCACCGATCAGGGATAATCCGAGCGCATGAAGCCCAACCGTTCCGAAACGCCGTCCCGACCTGGCGCCGCCCCTCTGCGCGAGTACCATTCGCGCGTCCTGGCCTACCTCGCCGTGGCCGCCACCGTCAGCGCCGGCACCTTCAGCCAGTACTTCGGCTACGACGCGCTCTGGATGGTCCCTTACGCCCTGCTCTACCCGCACCTGGCGCAGAACCTGAGCCGCCGCTACAAGCACAGCCACCCGCAGCAGACACGCCTGGTCCTGCAGGCCCTGGACGCCCTGCACACCGGCGCCGGCGCCGCCCTGCTGGGCTTCTCGGTGGTGCCGGCGCTGATGCTGGTGCTGATCCTGGCCTTCTCCTCGCTGGTCGTCGGCGGCCTGCGCACCCTCGGCCTGGCCCTGCTGATGGCGCTGAGCGCCGCGGTGCTCACCGGCGCGCTGGCCGGCCCGGGCTTCAAGGGCAATGCGCCGCTGCTGGTGAACCTGGTCAGCGTGCTGTTCTGCGCCTTCTACATCTGCGTCACCGCCTACTTCACCCACCAGCAGGGCCTGCGCCTGGCCCAGGTGCGCGGCGAGATCGCCCGCGAGCAGGAAAAGGCCGCGCGGCTGGCGCACAACCTGGCCAAGTACCTGTCGCCGCAGGTCTGGGAATCCATCTTCAGCGGCAAGCGCAGCGTGCGCCTGGAAACCCAGCGCAAGAAGCTCACGGTGTTCTTCTCCGACATCAAGGGTTTCACCGAGCTGTCCGAGGAGCTGGAAGCCGAAACCCTGACCGACATGCTCAACAACTACCTCAACGAAATGTCGAAGATCGCCCTCAAGTACGGCGGCACCATCGACAAGTTCGTCGGCGACTGCGTGATGGTGTTTTTCGGCGACCCCACCACCCAGGGCGCGAAGAAGGACGCCGTGGCCGCGGTGTCCATGGCCGTGGCCATGCGCAAGCACATGAAGGTGATGCGCCAGCAGTGGCGCGCCCAGGGCATCACCAAGCCGCTGGAGGTGCGCATGGGCATCAACACCGGCTACTGCACGGTGGGCAACTTCGGCGCCGAAACGCGCATGGACTACACCATCATCGGCCGCGAGGTGAACCTCGCCAGCCGCCTGGAAAGCGCCGCCGAGGCCGGCGAGATCCTCCTCAGCCACGAGACCTACTCGCTGGTGAAGGACGTGATCATGTGCCGCGACAAGGGCCAGATCAGCGTCAAGGGCTTCAGCAAGCCGGTGCAGATCTACCAGGCGGTGGACTTCCGCCGCGACCTGGGCGCCAACCCCAGCTTCATCGAGCACGAGTTGCCGGGGTTCTCCATGTACCTGGACACCAACAACGTGCAGAACTTCGACAAGGACCGGGTGATCCAGGCGCTGCAGCAGGCGGTGGAGAAGCTCAAGGACAAGATCATTCTTTGAGCTTGTGCCGCTGGCTGCCTTTGTAGGAGCCGCGGTCTTGCCCAGCGCACCGGGGTGCTTTTCGTAGGATGGGTTGAGCCTGCGATACCCATGCTGCCGTGGTGATGGGTATCGCTTCGCTCAACGCCATCCTACGAAAAGCCGTGCTTCCTGGAACCGTAGGAGCGGACTCCGTCCGCGATTGGGCTCGCCGTTCGCGCCGGACCGCCCATAAAAAAGCCCGCTGCGGGGCGGGCTTGAAGGAGGCGCGGCGCTTCACGTCGCCACGCCCAACCGGAGAACCGGGAGGTATCAGGCGGCCTGGGCCTCCTTGGCTTCCAGCGCCGACGGGCCGGCGGCCAGTTCGCGGTCCAGTTGCGCGGAGTCCAGTTGCTTGCACCACTTGGCAACCACCACGGTGGCCACGCCGTTGCCCACCAGGTTGGTCAGCGCGCGGGCCTCGGACATGAAGCGGTCGATGCCGAGGATCAGCGCCAGGCCGGCGACCGGCAGGTGGCCCACGGCGGACAGGGTGGCGGCCAGGACGATGAAGCCCGAACCGGTGACGCCGGCCGCGCCCTTGGAGGCGATCAGCAGCACCAGCAGCAGGGTCAGCTGGTGGGTGATGTCCATCGGGGTGTCGGTGGCCTGGGCGATGAATACCGCGGCCATGGTCAGGTAGATCGAGGTGCCGTCGAGGTTGAACGAGTAGCCGGTGGGGATCACCAGGCCGACCACGCTCTTGTCGCAGCCCAGCTTCTCCATCTTGGCGATCATGCGCGGCAGCGCCGATTCCGAGGACGAGGTGCCGAGGACGATCAGCAGCTCCTCGCGGATGTACTTGATGAACTTCAGGATGTTGAAGCCGTGGGCGCGGGCGATGCCGCCCAGGACGATGAGCACGAACAGCAGGCAGGTGATGTAGAAGCAGGCCATCAGTTGGCCCAGCTGCACCAGCGAGCCCACGCCGTAGGCGCCGATGGTGAAGGCCATGGCGCCGAAGGCACCGATGGGAGCGACCTTCATGATCACGTTGATGATGTTGAACATCACCTGGGTGAAGCGCTCGATGAACTGGAAGATCGGCTGGCCGTAGCTGCCCAGGCGGTGCAGCGCGTAGCCGAACAGCACGGAGAAGAACAGCACCTGCAGGATGTCACCGTTGGCGAAGGCGCCGACCACGGTGTTGGGGATGATGTTCATCAGGAAGTCGACGGTGCTCTGCTTCGCGCCGGCGGCCGCGTAGGCGGCGATCTTGCTGGTATCCAGGCTGGCCGGGTCGACGTGCATGCCCGCGCCGGGCTGGACCACGTTGACCACCACCAGGCCGATGATCAGCGCGATGGTCGAGACGATCTCGAAGTACAGCAGGGCCATGCCGCCGGTCTTGCCTACAGCCTTCATGCTCTGCATGCCGGCGATGCCGGTGACCACGGTGCAGAAGATGATCGGCGCGATGGCCATCTTGATCAGTTTGACGAAGCCGTCGCCCAGGGGCTTCATCAGCACGGCGGTCTGCGGATAGTAGTGGCCCAGGGCGATGCCGATGGCGATGGCGATCAGCACCTGCACGTACAGGCTCTTGTAGAAGGGTTGCTTGGTCATTGCGGCAGGGTCCTCTTGAGCTGGCGGCCCGCCTTCCTGGCGGCGGCGCGTTGCCCGAAGCGTTATCTCCCTTCAGTGGGAGAATTTGTTTTCGTCCTGCCCGTCGGCAGGCCTTGAACCCTATTGGCAAGCCCTGTGCCAAATCGCCATCTTTATATTTTTACTTTATTTTCAATAGCTTACAAAAACACCAAAGCGACATGCGGGCTGATCGATGGCGGAAACCCGCCAAGCCCGCGGCGGGTTTCCCACCACTTGGCGGGTATCCGCCAGGGCCCCGGGTGCCTTAGATTTGCCCCACGGCCGCCGCGAACCGGCGCCCGGCACACACGCAGCAGAACAAGGAAAACCCATGCGTGAACGCACCATCGCCAGCCATTTCGTCCGCGCCGCCCTGCGCGGCGCCCGCCAGCAGGGCCACGACCCCCTGCCCCTGCTGCGCGCCGCCGGCATCCAGCCGGCCTTGCTCGAAGAGCCGCGGGCGCGGGTCTCGCCGGAGCAGTTCGGTCGGCTGATCCAACTGGTCTGGGAAGACCTCGACGACGAGTACATGGGCTTCGGCGAGGTGCGCAGCAAGCGCGGCACCTTCGCCATGATGTGCCACGCCATCATCCAGTGCCGCACCCTGGAGAAGGCCCTGGGCCGCGGCGCGCTCTTCTACGACCTGTTCCCCGCCGCGCCGCGCATCGAGCTGCGCCGCGACGGCGAGCGCGCCGAGCTGGTCATCGACCACAGCGCGCTGCAGGACCCGGAACACTTCCTCACCGAGAGCCTGCTGGTGATCTGGCACCGCCTGGGCAGTTGGCTGATCGGCCAGCGCATCCGCCTGGACGAAGCCCGCTTCGCCTATCCCGAGCCGGCCCACGCCGCCGAGTACGACCTGCTGTTCCCCTGCCCGCGGCGCTTCGCCGCCGACAGCACCGGGCTGAGCTTCCACGCGCGCTACCTGGACATGCCGCTGCTGCAGGACGAGCGCAGCCTCAAGCACTTCCTCAAGGACTCCCCGGCCGACCTGCTGGCTCGCCCGGACGGCGGCGACAGCCTGACCAGCCAGATCCGCCGCCTGCTCGGCCGCGACTGCCGGCGCTGGCCGGACCTGGAAAGCGTGGCGCAGCAGTTGCACATGAGCCCGCAGACGCTGCGCCGCCACCTGCGCGAGGAAGGCCCGAACTTCCAGGAACTCAAGGACCAGCTGCGCCGCGACCTGGCCATCTACCACCTGGGCCGCGACGAACTGTCGATCCAGGACATCGCCGACCAGCTCGGCTTCTCCGAGCCCTCGGCGTTCCACCGCGCGTTCAAGAAATGGACCGGGCTGACGCCGGGGGCGTACCGGGCGCGGCAGGGGGAGTGACGGGCTTTGCGGGCGATGGGTATCGCTGCGCTCAACGCCATCCTACGGCAGCGTTTTTCCTGCCCCCGTAGGAGCGGACCTTGTCCGCGATAGCCGGCCGTCCCGGCACGATTCGCGGATGAGATCCGCTCCTACGCGGCCCCACCTACGCCATTCCCATGTAGGAGCGCGCCCTGCGCGCGATTTCGCGGGCAGGGCCCGCTCCTACAGGTTGCCGGGAAACGCGGTATGCCTCCCCCCGTAGGAGCGGACCTTGTCCGCGATAGCCGGAGGTCCAGGCGCGGTTCGCGGATAAGATCCGCCTACGCCGCCCCACCTGCGCCATTCTCCCTGTAGGAGCGCGCCCTGCGCGCGATATCGCGGGCAGGGCCCGCTCCTACAGGTTGCCGGGAAACACGGTATTCCTCCCCCGTAGGAGCGGACCTTGTCCGCGATGGCCGGACGCCCCGGCGCGGTTCGCGGATAAGATCCGCTCCTACGCGGCCCCACCCACGCCACTCCATGTAGGAGCGCGCCCTGCGCGCGATTTCGCGGGCAGGGCCCGCTCCTACAGGTTGCCGGGAAACACGGTATTCCTACCCCGGCAAACGGATGCGGAAGCAGGCGCCGCCCAGCTCGGAGTCATCCAGCGCCAGGCTGCCGCCGTAGCTGTCGAGGATGTCCATCACCACCGCCGTGCCTATGCCCTGCCCCGGGTGCTGGGTGTCCAGCCGCTCGCCGCGCTGGAGGATGCGCTGGCGCTGGTCCGGGGGGATGCCCGGGCCGTCGTCTTCCACCCGCAGTTCGTAGCCGCCGTCCTGCTGGCGGGCGCTGATGCGCACGCGGGCCAGGCACAGGCGGTAGGCGTTCTCCAGCAGGTTGCCGAGCAGTTCCAGCAGCGCGCCCTGCTCCAGCGGCAGGCTCAGGTGCTCGGGGAAGTCGCGTTCGAGGATCACCCGCTTGTCGCGGTAGACCTTGTCCAGTGCGCCGGCCAGGGTGTCCAGCAGCGGGCCGAGCTGCACGCGGTGGCGCACCAGGCCGCTCTTGCGCAGGCTGGCGCGCTGCAGCTGGTAGCCGATCTGCTGGCTCATGCGCTCGATCTGGCTCTGCAGCACCTGCACCTGCTCGCGGTTGCGCGGCTCGTCGGCGAGGTTTTCGCTTACCCCCTGCAGCACCGCCAGCGGCGTCTTCAGGCTGTGCGCAAGGTCCGCCAGGGAGTTGCGGTAACGCTCGCGCTGGCTGCGCTCACTGTCCAGCAGGCGGTTCAGCGAGTCGGTCAGGCGCAGCATCTCGCTGGGGTGTTCGTCGCTCAGGCGTTCGCGCTCGCCAGCCTCGATCTGGTCCAGCTCCTCGCGTATTCCGCGCATGGAGCGGAAGCCCCAGCCCAGGCCGAGCCAGAGCAGCCCGAGCAACAGCAGCAGCGCGCCGCCGAGCCAGATGTACAACTGCTCGCGGAAGCCGTGCACCAGCTCGCGGAAGGCGCTCACCGGCTGCATGGTGACGATGCTGTAGGCGGCCTGCTTGCCGCCCACCAGGTCGATCTCCACGTCGTAGACGAAGAATTCGTTGCCGTGGTCGTCACGGGCGCGGGTGAACACGTCGGGCTCGCCGTCGTAGAGCGGCACGTACCGCACGCTCTCGTCCTGGGTCGAGGTGGAGCGCCAGACCATCCGCCCCTCGCGGTCGTAGATGTAGCCCAGCAGCTTGGACTCCGGCAGGTTGAAGTCCTCCACCGCCAGGTGCTCGGGCATGCTCAGGCGGTCGCCGTCGATGCGCGCGGACGACACCAGGGTGGCGACGTCCGATGCCAGGCGCTGCTGGATGGCGTTCACCAGGGCGATGCTGAACGCCCGCTGCAACGCCGGCAGCAGGGCCAGCATGAAGAGGATAGCCAGGGCCGCGGCCCCCAGCATCAGGCGCAGGCGCAGCGAGCGCATCAGCGGCAACGCTCGGTGAACAGGTAGCCCTGGCCGCGCACGGTGTCGATCGGGCGGAAGCCCTCGTGCGACTCCAGCTTGCGCCGCAGGCGGCCGACCAGCACCTCGATGACGTTGGGGTCGCGCTCGTCGTCGTCCGGGTAGAGCTGCTCGATCAGCCGCTCCTTGCTCACCACCTGCTGGTGGTGGCGCATGAGGTATTCGAGGATGCGGTACTCGAAGGCGGTCAGGCCCAGGGTCTCGCCGGCCACCGAGGCCTGCTTGCGGTTCAGGTCGAGCAGCAGCGGGCCGGCCTCGATGGTGGCCTGGACGAAGCCGCTGGAGCGGCGCAGCAGGGCGTTCAGGCGCGCCTCCAGCTCCTCGAACTGGAACGGCTTGACCACGTAGTCGTCGGCGCCGGCGGCCAGGCCTTCGACCTTGTCCTGCCAGTTGCCGCGGGCGGTGAGGATGAGGATCGGGAAGGCCTTGCCCTGGCTGCGGAACTCGCGGATCAGGTCCAGGCCGCTCATGCCCGGCAGGCCGAGGTCGATGATCGCCAGGTCGTGATGGTATTCGTGGGCCCGGTACAGGGCCTCTTCGGCGTTGCCCACGGCGTCGACCACGTGGCCCTGTTCGCCGAGGCGGGTGTACAGGTGATGACGCAACAGCGCCTCGTCCTCCACCACCAGTAGTTTCATGGGACTTCCTCCTTATGCGGGGCCGGGCCGCGAGCCCGGCCCCCTGCCAGTCAGAACCGGTAGTTGGCGCCCAGGTAGAGCTGCGCGCTGCTGTGCAGGTCCAGCGAGCCGACCTTGTCGCCGCCGTGCGGGCTCATTTCCGTGCTGGCGTTGGTACGCAGGTAACGATAGCCGCCTTCCAGCGAGGCGTTCCGGCCGATGTCCTGGAGGATACCGGCCTGGGCGCCAATGGCGTAGCCGATGTCGCTGTCACGGCTGTAGCCGCGGGAGTCCTGTTCCAGCTTGGTCAGGCCCAGGGTGCCGCCGCCGAACAGCTTGGTGCCCTGGTCGTTGAGCGGCAGGAAGGCGTCGTAGCTGCCGAGCAGGTTCTGCTGGCGCAGCTTCAGGCCGCGGTGGGTGTCGGAGGTGTTCTCGTAGGTGGCGTAGTAGCGGCCGGTGTCGTTCTGCTGGCCGGCGCGCACGCCCCAGGTGCTGCTGTTGTTGATCACGCTGTCGAGCTTGGGATCGTTGAGGTTGCGGTTCAGCGCGTGGGATTTCTGGATGTTGTTGCTGGTTTCGCCCCAGGTCAGGCCGGCGAAGTTTTCCGAGGCCTGGGCGACGCCGACCGAGGCGCCGAGGATGGCGGTGGCAAGGGTGAGCTTCTGCAGCAGGTTCATGGCGTTTCTCCGTCAAGGATGTGGGTAAGGGGTTGACGGAGTGCAGGTTAAGGGGCGGCCACTGAACGCTACCTGACGCGCCGCTGAACCTGGCCTGAACGGAAGGCTCGCGGTGCCTTGGCCCCGTGGGATGGGTTGAGCCTTGCGAACCCCTCTGGCCGCGATGATGGGTATCGCTTCGCTCAACACCATCCTACGGCGACACGGGGCAACCCGTAGGGCGCATAACGCCTACGGCGTTATCCGCCGTTTAACCTTGATTCCCGGCGGCTCCGGGGTTGACCTGAGCGTTGGCCATGGCCTCGGTGTATCGGCGGATAACCGCGAACGGTTATTCGCCCTACGGTTCAATGCGTGGCCTGCAGGGCCTTGAGGATCTTCTGCCCGGCGCGGCCATCGGCCGGTTGCAGGCCCAGGCGCTGCTGCTCGGCCTGGATGGCGCGGCGGGTGTTGTCGCCGATCAGCCCGTCCGGCTCGCCGATGGCGTGGCCGCGGGCCAGCAGCAGTCGCTGCAGCTCCTTGCGCTGGGCGCGGCTCAGGCCGGGGTCGTCGGTCGGCCAGGGGGTGCGCAGGCCCGGCTCGCCTCGCAGGCGGTCGGACAGCAGGGCGATGGCCAGGGCGTAGCTTTCCGCCGCGTTGTACGAATAGATCGCGTCGTAGTTGCGCAGCACCAGGAAGGCCGGGCCGGCCTTGCCGGTGGGCAGCAGGATGGCGGCGCGGGCGTCGCCGGCCGGCAGCGGCCCGCCGTCGATGCGCTTCACGCCCTGGGCCTGCCAGTCCGCCACCGTGCGCCGCTTGGTGCGCCCGGCCTGGGACTCGGCGAAGTTCGCCGGCAGCTTCACCTCGTAGCCCCAGGCCGCGCCCGGCACCCAGCCGGCCTTGCGCAGGTAGTTGGCGGTGGAGGCCAGGGCATCGGGCACGCTGCCCACCAGGTCGCGGTGGCCGTCGCCGTCGAAGTCCTCGGCGATGCGCGCGTAGGTGCTGGGCATGAACTGCGTCTGGCCGAAGGCGCCGGCCCAGGAGCCGGTGATGGCCGGATCGCGCAGGTCGCCCTGCTGCAGCAGCTTGAGGGTGGCGAAGAACTCGCCCTGGAAGAACGCCTGGCGCCGCCCGTAGCACGACAGCGTGCCCAGCGAGACCAGCAGCGGGCGCTTGCCGGTGATGCGGCCGAAGTCGCTCTCCACGCCCCACACCGCCGCCACCGTGTACTTGTCCACCCGGTACTGGCGGGCGACGCGCTCGAACAGCTCGGCATGCTGCGCCAGCATGGCCTTGCCGTCGGCGACGCGCTGCTCGTCCACCAGCCCGGCCAGGTAGTCCCACAGCGGGGTGACGAATTCCGGCTGGGCATTGAGCAGGTCCAGCACGCTGAGGTCGGCCGCAAGGCCGCCGGTGTAGCGCTGGTAGGCCGCGGCGCTCACGCCCTTGGCGGCAGCCTGCGGTTGCAGGCGCGCAAGGCAGGCGGAGAACTCGTCGGCCACGGCGCCCGGGGCCTGGGACAGGCCGGCGGCGAGCAGCAGGGCCGGGAGGATTCGGGAAGGCAGCATGGGGCAATTCCTCAACGGTGCATGATCGACAGGGCGCTGAAGGTCGCCCGCCCGCCTTCGCTGGCGGGGCCGCGATTATCCTGCAGGTACAGCCCCGCCTTGAAGTACAGGCCCTGGCGCGCCCACTGCGGGTCGAGCTGGCGGACCAGGCGCTGGTCGTTGACCTCGATGCTCAGCACGCCCGTGCGCGACACGCCGATGCGGTAGTCGAAGCTGCGCCCCAGAGGGATGCCGTCCAGCACCGTGTAGGTGATGGCGGTGGCGTCGCCCGGGCGCTCGCGGATCTGCGCCAGCACCCGGCCCTGCTCCAGGCGCAGCTGGTAGACCAGCTTCAGCAGCGGCGCGGCATCGCCGCTGCCGGCGCCGTCGCTGTGGATCTGGCCGATCACCATGCGCCGCATGGAGGGCACCGCGTCCACGTGCAGGGTGGCGCGCAGCAGGCTGTCGACGTTGGGATAGCGCCAGGTGTAGGGCGAGCCGTCGCTGCGCGTCTCGCGCAGTTCGGTGCGCGGGAACTCGCTGTTGCGCGTGTGGCTGCCGTTCACCGGCACCCAGAACTCCACGCCGTCGGCGCTGCGGTGGAAATACGGGCTCTGGTAGTCGCGCTGCAGCACCGGGGTGGAAATGGTCCTGGCCGGGCGGCCTTCGGGAAGGGTGAGGTTCCAGGTACTGAGGTCGAACATCCGTTGTGGGTCCCGCACGGCTGACTGGCCCGGCAAGGGTAGCCGATGGCGCCGCGGCTTTCACGCCATGCCGCGGGCTTGAGCGGTTGCGCCGGCAAAATCCGACCTCCGCCGCACAACCGGCTATCTTTTTCAGTCCACCCTCTGGAGAAAACGCCCATGCGCCTGCTCGCCACCCTGCTGCTGCTCGGCCTGGGCTTCGCCGCCCAGGCGGAGGTCAAGACCCAGGAAATCCCCTACCAGGCCACCGACGGCACCAAGCTGGTCGGCTACTTCGCCTACGACGACGCCCAGGCCGGCATCCGCCCGGGGATCATCGTGGTCCACGAATGGTGGGGCCTGAACGATTACGCCAAGCGCCGCGCCCGCGACCTCGCCGCGCTGGGCTACGCGGCGCTGTCCATCGACATGTACGGCGAGGGCAAGGTGGCCGAGCACCCCGAGCAGGCCCAGGCCTTCATGCAGGAAGCATTGAAGAATGCCGACGCCGCCAAGGCGCGCTTCCAGGCCGGCCTGGACCTGCTGAAGAAACAGCCGCAGACCGACCCGGCGAAGATCGCCGCCATCGGCTACTGCTTCGGCGGCAAGGTGGTGCTGGACATGGCCCGCCAGGGCCTGCCGCTGCTGGGCGTGGCCAGCTTCCACGGGGTGCTGGCCACCGCCACCCCGGCGCAGCCGGGCGCGGTCACCGCCAAGGTGCTGGTGGAGCACGGCGGCGCCGACACCCTGGTGCCGGCCGACAGCGTGGCCGCCTTCAAGCAGGAGATGGACGCCGCCAAGGTGGACTACAGGTTCGTCGTCCAGCCCAACGCCAAGCACAGCTTCACCAACCCCGACGCCGACAAGCACAAGGGCCACGGCCTGGACGTGGGCTACGACAAGACCGCCGACCAGAAGTCCTGGGCCGACCTGCAGGCCTTCCTCAAGGACATCTTCCAGCAGAAGGCCGACTGAAGGGCGATGGGTATCGCTTCGCTCAACCCATCCTACGGGGGTGTTGGCGTTTGGCCGGGCAAAAAAAAACGGAAGCCCGAAAAGGGGCTCCCGCCACGATCTGTGAAAAAGCCGGAGCACGCGGCTCCGACAACAACCTCACCTGCGTTCCGGCAAAGGAACGCGAGGCGCAGTGTGGCAAATTCCCCCGCCGCCGATCCGTAGCGCTTCGGTAAGCCTTTGCAAGCGAATGTAAACGCTGCGTGACCGCCCGGACGCGACTGGGCGGTCACTCGCCACGCGAATCCACTGGCACCGCGTCCGGCGGCCGGGCAGAATCCCCGCCATGCCCGACACCGACGACTTCCTCACCCCGCCCCAGGCGCACTGGCCGCTGCCCCAGGCGCTGCCCGGCGCCCTGCTCCACAGCTGCCGCTTCCAGCCGCAGAAGCTCGACGCCCAGGCCTTCGGCCGCCACGGCGTGGACCTGCCGCCGAACATCGGCCGCGCGGTGGCCAAGCGCCGCGCCGAATTCCTCGCCGGGCGCCTGTGCGCCCGCGCCGGCATCCAGCGCCTGACCGGCCTGCCGCAGGCGCCGGGCCTGGCGCCGGACCGCGCGCCGATCTGGCCGGGCGGGCTGGTCGGCTCCATCACCCATGGCAACGACTGGGCCGCCGCCGTGGTGGCCCGTCGCGACGCCTGGCGCAGCCTCGGCCTGGACGTCGAGACGCTGCTGGACGATGCCCGCGCCAGCCGCCTGCTGGAGGAAATCCTCACCCCTGCCGAGCGCGAACGCCTGGCGCCGGAGCAGGTCGGCCTGGGCGTGACCCTGACCTTCTCGCTCAAGGAAAGCCTGTTCAAGGCCCTCTACCCCCTGGTGGGCCGGCGCTTCTACTTCGAGGATGCCGAACTGCTGGCCTGGGACGCCGAAGGCCGCGCGCGCCTGCGCCTGCTCTGCGACCTGTCCGCGGAATGGCACCACGGCCGCGAACTGGAGGCGCAGTACGCGCTGTTCGACGGGCGCCTGCTGAGCCTGGTGGCGGTCGCCTAGCGCTCCGCCGCCAAGGTGCGGCATCGCGGCCATTGACTGGAAAGTCAGAATTTGGCCTCATGCACCGCGTCCAGCGACCGACCCTAGCCTTTGCCCGACCGCGTCATCGTCACGGCAATCACGTCTTGTGCCTATCGCTATATACAAAAACATATAGCGATGGGCGCCAGCCGCGGCTACCCTGGCCGGCGCGGACGGCGCCATCCCGGCCACATACATAGAAAAAGAACGGACCAAGGAGCATGACAATGAAGCGATCCACCCTCGCCCTGGCGATCGCCACGGGCATCCTCGCCCAGCAGGCCAGCGCCGGCGGGTTCATCGAAGACAGCAAGGCCAGCCTCGGCCTGCGCAACTTCTACATCAACACCGACAACCGCAACGGCCCCGCCTCGCCCAGCAAGCAGGAAGAATGGGGCCAGGGCTTCATGCTCAACTACGCCTCCGGCTTCACCGAGGGCACCGTCGGCTTCGGCGTCGACGCCCTGGGCCTGCTCGGCCTGCGCCTGGACGGCGGCGGCAAGTCCGGCAAGAGCGGCATCGACCGCCAGCCCGGCACCATCTTCCCGCTGGAGAGCGACGGCAGCGCGGTGGACGAGTTCAGCAGCCTGGGCCTGACCGCCAAGGCCAGGGTGTCGAAGACCGAGTTCCGCTACGGCACCCTGCAGCCCAAGCTGCCGGTGGTGGTCTACAACGACGCGCGCCTGCTGCCGATGACCTACGAGGGCGGCCAGGTCACCTCCAACGAGTTCAAGGACCTGACGCTGATCGGCGGCCAGCTGACCCACACCAAGGGCCGCAACTCCACCGACTGGCGCAGCATGTCCATCGCCGGCGCCAACGGCAGCAGCGCCAGCTCCCGCGACAGCAACAAGTTCTACTTCGCCGGCGGCGACTACAAGGCCACCAAGGACCTGACGCTGCAGTACTACTACGGCCAGCTGACCGACTTCTACCAGCAGCACTTCCTCGGCCTGACGCACAACTGGGCGGTCGGCCCGGGCACCCTGAAGACCGACCTGCGGGTGTTCATCAGCGATTCCGACGGCAAGAACGGCAGCGCCTCCGGCCGCAAGGACGGCTACGTCAGCAGCGGCTATTACGGCAACAACCTGACCAAGGGCGAAGTGGACAACAACGTCTACAGCGGCCTGCTCACCTACAGCCTCGCCGGCCACAGCATCGGCGCCGGCTACCAGGTGCTCACCGGCGACAGCGACTTCCCCTACCTGAACCGCGGCGACGGCGAAGGCACCAGCACCTACCTGCACACCGACGCCCAGCTGCTGAAGTTCAACCACGCCGGCGAGCGCACCTGGATCGGCCGCTACGCCTACGACTTCGCCAAGCTCGGCGTGCCCGGCCTGACCTTCAGCGTGCTCTACCTCAACGCCGACGACATCAAGACCGGCCGCGGCGACCAGGGCGAGTGGGAACGCGACATCGCCGTGGGCTACGTGGTCCCGGAAGGCACCTTCAAGGGCCTGGGCCTGGCCTGGAAGAACGCCACCATGCGCAGCGGCCTGCCGGTCAGCGGCTCGGGCACGGCGACGCAGCGGGATCAGGATGAGAACCGGTTGATCGTGAGTTATACGTTGCCGTTGTTCTAGGTCTTGGGTCTGGAGGGGGTGTTGGTTGAGGGTCAAGAGCCCAGAGCCAAGAGCCCCTCTCCCTAACCCTCTCCCTGAAGGGAGAGGGGACCGTTCGGAGTGAGTGGATGTTTCGGTGTCAGCCGGAGATGACGGTTCAGGTTGAAACCATTCCTATCCGCCGGCACGGACAAGCCCCCTCTCCCTTCAGGGAGAGGGCTGGGGAGAGGGAACGGAGCCAACCCAAGGCACGAAAGCCACCGGGCCGCGCCAGGATGCTCTTCGTAGGAGCGAGCTTGCTCGCGAACAGGTTCCGCTGCGGGGCTCATTCGCGAGCAAGCTCGCTCCTACGAAAAGCCATAAAGCCATCCGCCCTCAGGCCAACACCGCCACCGACTTCACCTGCGCCCACACCCCCTGCCCCACCCGCAACCCCAGTTGCTCGCAGGAATACCGGGTAATCCGCGCCAACAACGGATTCCCCCCCACATCCAGCCGCACCAGCAGATGCGCCGGCGTATCCGTGGGGGCCAGCTCGGTCACCGTGGCCGGCAACAGGTTGAGGATGCTGCTGCGCTGCGGGCGCTGCAGAGTCAGGCTGACGTCGCGGGCCTGCACCTTGATGCGCAGCGCCTTGCCCACCGGCAGCGGGCCGTGGGCCAGGCGGATGCGTTCGCCGCAGTTGGGCAGGCCGAGGTCGAGCAGGCCGTATTCGGCGTCGTGGCCCAGCACCTGGCCGTCGATCACCACGCCGGCGTCTTCCAGCAGCGAGGTGGGCAGGTCGGTGCGCGCCAGGGTCTCGCCCACCGCGCCGCTGGCCAGGGCGCGGCCGGCTTCCAGCAGCACCAGGTGGTCGGCCAGGCGCGCCACTTCGTCCGGCGAGTGGCTGACGTAGAGGATGGGGATGTCCAGCTCGTCGTGCAGGCGCTCCAGGTAGGGCAGGATTTCCGCCTTGCGCTTGAGGTCCAGGGCCGCCAGCGGCTCGTCCATCAGCAGCAGGCGCGGGCTGGTCAGCAGCGCGCGGGCGATGCCCACCCGCTGGCGCTCGCCGCCGGACAGGTGGCGCGGCATGCGTTCGAGCAGGTGGCCGATGCCCAGCAGCTCGCAGGCCTGGTCCATGGCCACGCGGTGCTCGCGCGCCGGCACGCGTTTCATGCCGTAGCGCAGGTTGCGCCTCACCGACAGGTGCTCGAACAGGTTGGCGTCCTGGAACACATAGCCGATGGCGCGCTTGTGCGGCGCCAGGAACAGGCCCTGGGCGCTGTCCTGCCAGGTTTCGCCATTGACCACCAGGCGCGCCTCGCGCGGCCTTTCCAGGCCGGCCACGCAGCGCAGCACTGTGGTCTTGCCGGAGCCGGAATGGCCGAACAGCGCGGTCACCCCGCGGCCCGGCAGGCGCAGGTCGACGTCCAGGGTGAAGCTGCGGTATTCGAGCAGGAAGCGCGCTTGGATGTCTGCCGGCATCTCAGTTCCAGGCCGAGTGGCTGCGGCGCGTGGAGTACAGCGCCAGCAGCACGAAGAAGGAGAACACCACCATGCCGCCGGCCAGCCAGTGCGCCTGGGCGTACTCCATGGCCTCGACGTGGTCGAAGATCTGCACCGAGACCACGCGGGTCTGGCCGGGGATGTTGCCGCCGATCATCAGCACCACGCCGAACTCGCCCACGGTATGGGCGAAGCCGAGGATGGCGGCGGTGACGAAGCCCGGCCGCGCCAGCGGCAGGACCACGCTGAAGAAGGTGTCCAGGGGCCCGGCGCGCAAGGTCGCCGCGGCCTCCAGCGGGCGCGTGCCGATGGCCTCGAAGGCGTTCTGCAGCGGCTGCACCACGAAGGGCAGCGAGTAGATCACCGAGCCCACCACCAACCCGGCGAAGCTGAACGGCAGGCGTTGCCAGCCTAGGGCGTCGGTGAGCTGGCCCACCGGGCCGTTGGGGCCCAGCGTGACCAGCAGGTAGAAGCCGATGACCGTCGGCGGCAGCACCAGTGGCAAGGCCACCAGCGCACCCAGCGGGCCCTTGAGCCACGAGCGGGTGCGCGACAGCCACCAGGCGATGGGGGTGCCCAGCAGCAACAGGATCAGGGTGCTGACGGTGGCCAGCTCGAGGGTGAGCTGGATCGCCGTGAGGTCCGCCGCGGTCAGGTGCATCGTTTTCCCTGTTTACAGCTCGTAGCCGTAGGCCTTGATCACAGCGGCCGCCTTCGGCCCCTTCAGGTAGTCCACCAGGGCCTTGGCCGCGGCGTTGTCCTTGCCTTTCTCCAGGATCACCGCGTCCTGGCGGATCGGCTCATAGAGGTCGGCCGGGACGATCCAGGCCGAACCGGCCGTCACCTTGCCATCCTTGTAGATCTGCGACAACGCCACGAAGCCCAGCTCGGCGTTGCCGCTGGACACGAACTGGTAGGCCTGGCCGATGTTCTGGCCCTCGACGATCCTGCCGGTCAGCTTGTCCTTCAGGCCGAGCTTGTCCAGCACCTGGGTGGCGGCCAGGCCGTAGGGCGCGGTCTTCGGGTTGGCGATGGACAGGTGCTGGAAGCCGCCTTTCTTCAGGACCTCGCCCTTGGCGTCGACGTAGCCGTCCTTCGGCGACCACAGCGCCAGCTTGCCGATGGCATAGGTGAAGCGCGAGCCGGGGACCACCGCCTTCTCCTGCTCCAGCTTGGCCGGGGTGCTGTCGTCGGCGGCGAGGAACACCTCGAAAGGCGCGCCGTTCTTGATCTGCGCGTAGAACTGCCCGGTGGCGCCGAACGAGGCCACCAGCTTGTGCCCGGTGTCCTTCTCGAAGTCCTTGGCGATGGCCTGGATGGGCGCGGTGAAGTTGGCCGCGACCGCGACCTGCACCTCGTCGGCCAGCGCCGCGTGGATGGCCAGGCAGGCCGCCAGGGCCAGGGAAAGGCGGGCGAATGTGTGTTTCATCGATGTGCTCCAGTGGTTGGCTGTTGTTCTGCTTCGAAGGGCCCGCCGGCTCTGCTATACCTTCCTGACCTCACTGCAACCAAGGAGAGAAAGACATGAAAGTCAGCGCGCGCAATGTGTTCCGCGGCAAGGTCAAGCAACTGCGCAACGGCGCGGTGAATGCCGAGGTGGTGGTGCAACTGCCCGGCGGCAACGACCTGGTGGCCATCGTCACCGAGGAAAGCGTGAAGAGCCTCGGCCTGGCCCAGGGCAAGGACGTGGTGGCGCTGGTCAAGGCGCCCTGGGTGATGCTGATGACCGACGCCGAGGGCATTCGCCTCTCGGCGCGCAACTGCCTGGCCGGCACGGTGAAGTCGGTGGCCGACGGCGCGGTGAACGCCGAGGTGGTGCTCGACCTTGGCGGTGGCAGCGAAGTGGTGGCGGTGGTCACCCGCGACGCCGTCGCCGAGCTGGGGCTGGCGGCCGGCGTCAAGGCCACGGCGGTGATCAAGGCTTCCCATGTGATTCTCGGTGTTCCTTCCTGACGGATGCCACGGCGCGACGCTGGAGGGCCACGGTCTGTCCGGGGCCCGCTGCCGGAGAATCGTTATATCAAAAATTACATAACGATACCCGCGCCGCAGCAATACCCATTAAGGGCAACGCCATGGGCTTGGCCGCGGGCGTCGGTGCCGATGGGCACGCCAGCATTCTGCATTTATTGACCTGAAGGTCAATTTCTTCGCAAGACTACAACGCCAGGTACAGCGTCAGCAGCAGGCCCAGGCCGGCCACCGTCAGGTTGAGCCAGGGCCCGGCGTTGACCCGGTAGCCCTCGGGAATCTCCACCGGCTTCAGCCCGCGCACCACGTTGCGGTACTGCAGCGCCGAACTGCAGGCGGCCACGCAGCCGAGCAGGATGAAGCCCAGCCCCACCCAGAACGACATGCGCAGCGCCGCCGCGGTCTCCAGGCCCGCGTGCATCAGGCGCAGCAGCAGGCCGGTGCGCTCCACCACGAAGCCGAAGGCGATCAGCGCCAGGGCGGTACGATTCCAGGCCAGCAGGGTGCGCTCGGCGGCGAAGAAGACGCGGGGGTCGTTCAGGTCGGACATGGGGCCTCGGTTCGCAGGGGAATCTCCGGGTAGCGTAGGCGGCGGGCGGCGCTGCGTCTAAGGCACGGCTTCATGCCCCCGCGCCCTTGCGCCGCTGCTGCCATTCGAACGCCGCCATGCCGGCCAGCATCCCCAGCACGAACAGCGCCGCCTGCCAGTGGCCGGCGCCCAGGCCGACCAGCGCTGGCCCCGGGCAGATGCCGGCGATGCCCCAGCCAACGCCGAACACCAGGCTGCCCAGCACCAGGCGGCGGTCCAGGTCGCGGCGCGTCGGCAGTTGCATGGCGCCGCCGAGCAGGCCGTGCGCCTTGCCGCGGGCCAGGCCGAAGAACGGCAAGGCGGTGAGGATGGCGCCGAGCATCACCAGCGCCAGGGACGGGTCCCAGGCCCCGGCCAGATCAAGGAAGGCCAGCACCTTGGCCGGGTCGGCCATGCCGGCCAGCAGCAGGCCCAGGCCGAACAGCAGGCCGCAGAGGAAAGCGCTCAGGCGGGCCATGTTCAGGCTCCCAGCAGGTGGCGGGTGCAGAAGACGGTGGCGAAGCCGCTGGCCATGAAGCACAGCGTGGCCAGCAGCGACCGCGGCGACAGCCGCGCCAGGCCGCACACGCCATGGCCGCTGGTGCAGCCGGCGCCATAGCGGCTGCCCAGCCCCACCAGCAGCCCGGCCAGCAGCAGCGCTGGCCAGGCGCTGTCGAAGTGCAGCGCCGGCAGCGGACCGAAGGCCAGCCACAGCAGCGGCGCCAGCAGCAGCCCGAGGAGGAACGCCAGGCGCTCGCCGCCGACGCCGCCCCTGGCCAGCAGGCCGCCGAGCAACCCGCTGATGCCGGCCACGCGGCCGTTGAGCAGGGCGAACAGGCCGGCGGAAAGGCCGATCAGCGCGCCGCCGGCCAGGGCGCTCCAGGGGGTGAAAGCCGTCCAGTCGATGTTCATTCGGCATCCTCCGTGCAGTACAGCCGGTAGAGCGTCTGGATCACCGCCAGCGCCTGCGGGCTGCTGATGCGGTAGTACACCTGCTTGCCCTCCTTGCGCGTCGCCACCAGCCCTTCGCGGCGCAGCACGCCCAGTTGCTGCGACAGCGTCGGCTGGCCGACGCCCACCCGCTCCTCCAGGGCGCCGACGTGCAGCTCCTCCTGGGACAGCATGCACAGCAGCAACAGGCGGTCGGGGTTGCCCAGGACCTTGAGCAGGCGCCCGGCCTGGTCGGCGGAGTGGCGCAGGCGTTGCAGGTCGATGGCTGGAGTGGCGGGCATGGGAACGCTCTACGAAATTACAATATATTAAAACATATAATATAAACCCGCAGAACGTCCACCCTCACCCGCCGCGGGCTATTCCTTGGGCGCCTGGCGCCGCGGCCAGGCCAGGGTGAAGCAGGCGCCGCCCAGGGCCTGGCTGCGGGCGATGGACACCCGGCCGCCGTGCCAGCGGATGATCCGCCGCACGATGGACAGCCCCAGGCCGTGCCCGCCGGTGACCCGCGTGCGGCTGTCGTCGACGCGGAAGAACGGCGTGAACAGGCGCTCCCAGCGGTCCTCCGGCACGCCCGGGCCGTCGTCCTCGACGTCCACCTGGCAGCGGTCCAGGCTGACCCGGTAGCTCACCCGCACCCGCGTCTCGGCGTAGCGGATGGCGTTGCTCAGCAGGTTCTGCAGGGCGCGGTGCAGGTAGCGCGGCTCGGCCTCGATCCAGCTGCCCTGGTCGAAGGGCACCAGCGCGCCGGCCTCGCAGGTCACCTGCACCTCGCCGCGCAGCGGGGCGATCTCCGCCACCACCTGGCGCACCAGCTCGCCCAGCTCCACGCTCTGGTAGGTCAGCGCCGGCGAGCCCTGCTCCAGGCGCGCGTAGGTGAGCATCTCGTCCACCAACTGGTCGAGGTCCTGAATGTCGCCGTCCATGCCCTCCAGGTACTTGTGCCGGGTCTTGTCGTCCTCGGCGGACTCGATCATCTCCAGGCCGAAGCGCAGCCGCGCCACCGGCGTGCGCAGCTCGTGGGACACCGCGCGGACCAGCTCGCGCTGCACACTGATCAGGCGCTGGATCTGCTCGGCCATGTGGTTGAAGGTGCCGGCCAGGCGCCCCACCGAGTCGCTGCCGCGTTCCTCCACCCGGGTGTCCAGGCTGCCGCGGGCGATGCGCGAGGCGGCCGACTCCAGGCCGCGCAGGCGCTGCTCCAGGCGGCTGATCAGCAGGTACAGGGTGAGGCCGATCAGCGACAGGCCGACGGCGGCGATCAGCAACAGCAGTTGCGGCGGATAGGGGTTCATCTGGTAGATCGGCCCCAGCTCCAGCACCCAGGGCGTGTCGACGATGCCGGCCACCACGCGGATGGAGTCGCCGTTCTTGCCCAGCGCCAGCACGGTGTCGCCCTCCTCCACCCGGCGGCTCTGGTCGTCGTCCAGGTCGATCTCCTTCAGGCGCAGCAGGTGCACGTCGAAGCCGAAGCGCTTGTCGCGCACGATGCGCGCCAGGTGGTAGGGCTGCTCGCTGGCGGGGAAGCGGCGCAGCTCGTCCATCAGCATATAGATGGTGGCCCGCGCCAACTGCTCGCTGACCTGCTCCACCTCGCCGGTGAGCACCAGGCCCTCCTGCAGGCTGACCTGGGTATGGATGCGCACCTGGTGCGGCCCGTCGGCCTCCACCAGCACCTGGTTATTCATCAACCGCGCGCGGTCGCGGCCGTCCATGCCCAGGGCGTCGAGCTTCTGCAGGCTCAGCGGGATGCCCATCAGGCGGCTCCACTGCAGCAGCGCGCGCTTGCGGTCCACCTCCTCCATGCCCGCCATCTCGTCGGCCATCAGGCGGAAGGTGCCGCGCGCCAGCTCCTCGCGGTAGCGGTCGCCGCGCACCTCGTTGACCAGGTGCAGGGTCAGCACGCCGAGGGCGGCGACCAGCACCAGGGTCAGCAGCATGCCACCGTAGATGCGCAGGAAGATGGATTTCATCGGCGAAGCCCTGTGCCGGGTTCAGCGGCCGGCGTGGAGGCGCGGGGATGGCGCCGGGAAGTATGGATGCAACACGCAGGATGGGAGAGCGAAGCGATTCCCATCGATGGGTATCGCCGCGCTCCACGCCATCCTACGTGAACACGAACGCGGGCGAGAGCGTTGGCCCTACTGCTCGCCAACGAACAGGTACCCCTTGCTGCGCACCGTCTTGATCAGCCGCGGGTGCATGGGGTCGTCGCCGATCTTCGGGCGGATGCGCGAGATGCGCACGTCGATGGAGCGGTCCTGGCCGTCGTATTCGATGCCGCGCAGGGAATTGAAGATTTCCTCGCGGGAAAGGATGCGCCCGCTGTTGGCCGCCAGCAGCCACAGCAGGTCGAACTCGGCGCTGGTCAGCTCGATGGTCTGGCCATCCAGCCAGGCCTCGCGCATGGCGTTGTCGATCACCAGCCTGCCGAAGGTCAGGCGCTTGCTGCCCGCCGCGGGCGCCTCGTCCGGCCCCTCGCTGCGCCGCAGCAGGGCGCGGATGCGCGCCAGCAGCAGGCGCGGGCGCACCGGCTTGCACACGTAGTCGTCGGCGCCCATCTCCAGGCCCTGGATCTGGTCCATGTCGTCGGTGCGCGCGGTGAGCATCAGGATCGGGCCGTCGTAGTCCGGGCGCAGGCGCCGGCAGATCGACAGGCCGTCCTCGCCGGGCAGCATCAGGTCCAGCACCACCAGGTCCGGCCGTTCCGCCAGCACGCGGTCCACCGCGCGGGCGCCGTCGGCCTCGACGCCCACCTTCAGGCCGTTGCTTTCCAGATAGTCCTGGGTCAGCTCGGCCAACCGCTGGTCGTCCTCGACAATGAGGATTCGCGCCTCTTGCTCCACACCGCCTCCCAATGCACCTGAACGGGTCCGCCGCGCACCGCCGCGAGGCAGGCGGACGTGCCGCATTGTAGCCAGGAAGCCGCGCCATGGCACGGGCGGAACGCGATGGGGCAGGACCACAAGATATTGTGGTAGGGTTCACACCCTGACAGCCTCAGGCCAACTCCTGAATCTGTCAGCCGCTCATGACGAACGGTGAAAATCAGCAGCGGTGCGGCCTGGCGCGATCCCTACGCGATCACGCACACGCCACCCACAATTTATCCACAGGTTTCCCCCAGCCTGCCGCCTTGCAAAGCCTCCCATAGCGCATTATCTTGTATCCCCGTTGCGGATAACCCCTACATGTTGGGTCCGCAACCTGGAACCGGACACAAGAAGAAGCACGAGGTCGCGAGCCTTTTCCACGGCTCCTCCGGTTCCCCCAGCAGCTGCATCCAGGCGTACGGAAGTCCGACGCGGCGTAGGCCGCAAAGGAGTGATCGATGTCGATGGCCATGCGGTACGGGTGTTGCAACCGATCGGTCAACACCACTAGGTATTGTGGTTCCGGCCCGTAAAGCCGGACACCCGACTTGGGCCAGGGAGGCGCTTGAGTCCCCTTCCCCTGTTACGCAAGTTTTCATGCGGCCGGCCCCGCCGGACGCACACGCTCTTTATTGCTGTTTTTCCGGAGCGGCGCCCCCGGCGCCAGTGACAGAACCCACTAAGAGAATGTGGAGACAACCACCCATGCAGATCGACACCACTCGCGAGAACCCGCAGGCCGCAGCGCCGCAGGCAGCCGAATCCGCCCAGGATCTGGCCGCCACCGCGCCCGGCCAGCTGCGCGTGATCAAGCGCAACGGCACCGTAGTTCCCTACACCGATGACAAGATCACCGTAGCCATCACCAAGGCGTTCCTCGCCGTGGAAGGCGGCACCGCTGCCGCCTCGTCGCGCATCCATGAAACCGTCGCGCGCCTGACCGAACAGGTCACCGCGACTTTCAAGCGCCGCATGCCCTCCGGTGGCACCATCCACATCGAAGAAATCCAGGACCAGGTCGAACTGGCCCTGATGCGCGCCGGCGAGCAGAAAGTCGCCCGCGACTACGTGATCTACCGCGAAGCCCGCGCCAACGAGCGCAAGACCGCCAGCGCCGCCGGCGAAGTCGCCCAGCCGCACCCGAGCATCCGCATCACCAAGGCCGACGGCAGCACCCAGCCGCTGGACATGGGCCGCCTGCAGACCATCATCCGCGAAGCCTGCGAAGGCCTGGCCGAAGTCGACGGCGGGCTGATCGAACGCGAAACCCTGAAGAACCTCTACGACGGCGTGGCCGAGAAGGACGTCAACACCGCCCTGGTGATGACCGCCCGCACCCTGGTGGAACGCGAGCCGAACTACTCCTACGTCACCGCCCGCCTGCTGATGGACACCCTGCGCGCCGAAG
The DNA here is from genome assembly GCF_000812405.1 of Pseudomonas sp. PI1. NCBI lineage: Bacteria > Pseudomonadati > Pseudomonadota > Gammaproteobacteria > Pseudomonadales > Pseudomonadaceae > Pseudomonas > Pseudomonas sp. PI1. The sequence goes on along the minus strand of NZ_JWMC01000074.1, from coordinate 24,993 downwards.
CCCTGGGCTTCCTCGGCGTGGTCGAGAGCGCCACCCACCACGAAATGGCCGAGCTCTACGCCCGCGCCCTGCCGGCGTACATCGAGAAGGGCGTGGAATTCGAGCTGGTCGATCCCAAGCTGAAGACCTTCGACCTGGCCAAGCTGGGCGCCGCGCTGAACCACGAGCGCGACCAGCAGTTCACCTACCTGGGCCTGCAGACCCTGTACGACCGCTACTTCATCCACAAGGACGGCATCCGCTTCGAACTGCCGCAGGTGTTCTTCATGCGCGTGGCCATGGGCCTGGCCATCGAAGAGCCGCAGAAGGAAGAACGCGCCATCGAGTTCTACAACCTGCTGTCGTCCTTCGACTACATGTCGTCCACCCCCACCCTGTTCAACGCCGGCACCCTGCGCCCGCAGCTGTCCAGCTGCTACCTGACCACCGTGCCGGACGACCTGTCGGGCATCTACAGCGCCATCCACGACAACGCCATGCTGTCGAAATTCGCCGGCGGCCTGGGCAACGACTGGACCCCGGTGCGCGCGCTGGGCTCCTACATCAAGGGCACCAACGGCAAGTCCCAGGGCGTCGTGCCCTTCCTGAAAGTGGTCAACGACACCGCCGTGGCCGTGAACCAGGGCGGCAAGCGCAAGGGCGCGGTCTGCGCCTACCTGGAAACCTGGCACCTGGACATCGAAGAATTCCTGGAGCTGCGCAAGAACACCGGTGACGACCGCCGCCGCACCCACGACATGAACACCGCGAACTGGATTCCCGACCTGTTCATGAAGCGCGTGTTCGAAGACGGCACCTGGACGCTGTTCTCCCCGTCCGACGTCCCCGACCTGCACGACCTCTACGGCAAGGCCTTCGAAGAGCGCTACGAGTACTACGAAGCCCTCACCCAGTACGGCAAGCTGAAGCTGCACAAGGTCGTCCAGGCCAAGGACCTGTGGCGCAAGATGCTCTCCATGCTGTTCGAGACCGGCCACCCGTGGCTGACCTTCAAGGACCCGTGCAACCTGCGCAGCCCGCAGCAGCACGTGGGCGTGGTGCACAGCTCGAACCTGTGCACCGAGATCACCCTGAACACCAACAAGGACGAGATCGCCGTCTGCAACCTGGGCTCGGTGAACCTGGTCAACCACATCGTCGACGGCAAGCTCGACGTCGAGAAGCTCGGCCGCACCGTCAAGACCGCGGTCCGCATGCTCGACAACGTCATCGACATCAACTACTACTCGGTGCCCCAGGCGGAGAACTCCAACCTCAAGCACCGTCCGGTGGGCCTGGGCATCATGGGCTTCCAGGACGCCCTGTACCTGCAGCACATCGCCTACGGCTCCGACGCCGCCATCGACTTCGCCGACAAGTCCATGGAAGCCATCAGCTACTTCGCCATCCAGGCCTCCTGCGACCTGGCCGAAGAGCGCGGCGCCTACGAGACCTTCGACGGCTCGCTGTGGTCGCAAGGCATCCTGCCGATCGACTCGCAGAAACTGCTGATCGAAGCCCGCGGCGCCAAGTACATCGAAGTCGACCAGAGCGAGAGCCTGGACTGGGCCCCGGTGCGCGAGCGCGTGCGCAAAGGCATCCGCAACTCGAACATCATGGCCATCGCGCCGACCGCGACCATCGCCAACATCACCGGCGTATCGCAGTCCATCGAGCCGACCTACCAGAACCTCTACGTGAAGTCGAACCTCTCCGGCGAGTTCACCGTGATCAACCCCTACCTGGTGCGCGACCTCAAGGCCCGCGGCCTGTGGGACCCGGTCATGGTCAACGACCTGAAGTACTACGACGGCTCCGTGCAGCAGATCGAGCGCATCCCGCAGGACCTGAAAGACCTGTACGCCACCGCCTTCGAAGTGGAGACCAAGTGGATCGTCGACGCCGCCAGCCGCCGCCAGAAGTGGATCGACCAGGCCCAGTCGCTGAACCTCTACATCGCCGGCGCCTCGGGCAAGAAGCTGGACGTGACCTACCGCATGGCCTGGTACCGTGGCCTGAAGACCACCTACTACCTCCGCGCCCTGGCCGCCACCAGCACCGAGAAGTCCACCATCAACACCGGCAAGCTGAACGCCGTGAGCTCGGTGATCGACGAAGGCCTGCAAGCCGCCCCGGCCCCGGCGCCGGTACCCAAGGCCTGCAGCATCGACAACCCCGACTGCGAAGCCTGCCAGTAAGGAAGCAGCGGCCCTCGCCCGAGGGCCGCGTTTCCACGCAGCACGGATATCCCCTCTCCCTTCAGGGAGAGGGCTAGGGAGAGGGGCTCTTGTCCCTCCTCCCCCAGACATAACAGCTTCCCCTCGTCATTCCCGCGAACGCGGGAACCCGGAGAAGGGAGGCCAAGCAAGCTTTAGCGTGCCCCCCATCACGCAACCAGACCAGGAGAGGAACCAATGCTGAGCTGGGACGAATTCGACAAAGAAGACCCCACCGAAGCCAAGGCCGCCCCGGCCGTGGCCAAAGCCGCCGCCCAGGCCGCCGACAAACTGGACGACGAAGCCGCCGGCTCCGTGGAAGAAGCCCGCGCCGTCTCCGCCAGCGACTCCGACGCGGTCGCCCGCGCCAAGAAGGCCCTGGACGCCCTGGACATCCAGGAAGGCCTGGACGATCTGGAAGGCTCGGCCGCCCGCGTACAGGTCGGCGACAAGCAGATGATCAACGCCCGCGCCGACCTCAACCAGCTCGTACCCTTCAAGTACGACTGGGCCTGGCAGAAGTATCTGGATGGTTGCGCCAACCACTGGATGCCGCAGGAAGTGAACATGAACGCCGACATTGCCCTGTGGAAGAGCAAGGACGGCCTCAGCGAAGACGAGCGCCGCATCGTCATGCGCAACCTCGGCTTCTTCTCCACCGCCGACTCCCTGGTGGCGAACAACCTGGTGCTGGCCGTGTACCGCCTGATCACCAACCCCGAATGCCGCCAGTACATCCTGCGCCAGGCCTTCGAAGAGGCGATCCACACCCACGCCTACCAGTACTGCATCGAGTCGCTGGGCATGGACGAAGGCGAAATCTTCAACATGTACCACGAGATCCCGAGCGTCGCGAAGAAAGCGTCCTGGGGCCTGAAGTACACCCGCTCGATCTCCGACCCGCAGTTCCAGACCGGCACCCCGGAAACCGACCGCCAGTTCCTGCGCAACCTGATCGCCTACTACTGCGTGCTCGAAGGCATCTTCTTCTACTGCGGCTTCACCCAGATCCTCTCCATGGGCCGCCGCAACAAGATGACCGGCACCGCCGAGCAGTTCCAGTACATCCTGCGCGACGAATCCATGCACCTGAACTTCGGCATCGACGTGATCAACCAGATCAAGATCGAAAACCCGCACCTGTGGGATGCCCAGATGAAGGACGAAGCCACGCAGATGATCCTGCAGGGCACCCAGCTGGAAATCGAATACGCCCGCGACACCATGCCGCGCGGCGTCCTGGGCATGAACGCAGCGATGATGGAGGACTACCTCAAGTTCATCGCCAACCGCCGCCTGACCCAGATCGGCCTGAAGGAAGAATACCCGGGCACCAGCAACCCCTTCCCGTGGATGAGCGAAATCATGGACCTGAAGAAGGAAAAGAACTTCTTCGAGACCCGCGTGATCGAGTACCAGACCGGCGGCGCGCTGAGCTGGGACTGACGGAAGTAGTAGCAAAGCAGCAAGTCAAGACCATTAGAAACGCTGATACTCGAAATGGAATTTTGGGGCAGTGATTAGAAAGACAAAAGCCCCGCCTAGTGCGGGGCTTTTCTTTATCAACCAATATAAGAATCATTCAAAAAACTCTAGAAAGAAAAATGTTTGAATTCTCACTGATATCTATTTTCGCAATCACTTTCTCAATATGGACAATCCTATCTGGTAAGTTTTATAGGAATCCATCTCTTATCGCCATACTAGGGCTAGTGCTAGCTCTATACGGAGCATGGCTAAGCTATACCCTCAACCAGATGTCAAGCCAGGAGACCATGTCAGAGATATTTCCATGGCTCGCCCTATCTTCGTCCCTTATCAGTTACACAATTGCTGCCACAGGAGGAAGTCTGATCGCATCAGGTGTAATCCTTAAAATTCAATTCCTTCACGAGAAGGAAAAAAGCCGAGCAATGGGCCAATTAAATATCACATTACGCGAACTTGAGATCGCAAGAGAAATGGATAAAAATTTAAAAATCACTGCTCCCTTACTAAGCAATGAAGAATTCAAAAATCAGCACTCACAAATCCAAGAGAGAAAAACCAGGGCAATAATAGAATTAATAGAAATCCGTAATGAGTACCGACATTTAATCCCCAAAGACTGCTGATCAAATAGAAGTCAGGCTTGCACATTCCTCAACCGCCTATTAGCTTGTCAAAGCGCCTAAGAAACGCTTCACGTAGCGGCAATACTGCTCCCGAAAGCAGCGGTGTACCCATTGAGGTAATGGATATGCCTATCACCCCCAGCCTTCAGCCCGAAGGCGCTTCGCCGTACCTGCCCTCTTCCCCCTCCACCCCGGAGGTGCGCCATGTCTGAAGAGGTACTGATCCCCACCCTGTTCACCCGCCACAAGCGCCAGCTGCGCGCCCTGCTGCTGGAAGACCAATGCTGGTTCAGCACCCGCGACCTCGGCCGGCTGATGGGCGTGCCGATGCTGGAAGAGCGCGTGCAGCGCAACCTGGACGACGACCAGCACCGCCGCGCCTGGCTGCGCGGCGGCAATGGCGACTACGAGGACGAACTGCTGCTCAGCGAATCCGCCGTGTACGCCACGCTGATCCACTACTTCCACCCGGAAAACCGCTGCATCCGCCAATGGATCACCCAAGAGGTGGTCCCGGCCCTGCGCGACAGCTACCGCCACGACACCCGCCAACCCCGCCGCGAAACCCTCCACGGCCCCACCCAGGCCCTGACGGTGCTGCACTGGCAAGGCATGCTCTGGGTGCCCTACCGGCAATGGCCACAGGCGAACGCCACACCCACCCGCTGAACACCGGACCTGTTCGTAGGATGGCGTTGAGCGCAGCGATACCCATCGATGGCGCGGCAGCATGGGTATCGCTTCGCTCCACCCATCCTACGGGGGCTGGCGCTTCGGGTTCGGCCATGGTGTTGGCGGCAACGGTGATCACCGCGTACAACCGCGAACGGTTGTACACCCTACGGGTGGGCCTGGCGTAGGGCGAATAACGCTCCGCGTTATCCGCCGTTTGACCCTGGCCCAATCCCGCTCGCTGCCGGGCACGGAGCCGCCCTCGAAACCGCGCCAGGCTCAACCACGGCGTTGCCGGCAAGGAAGGTGTAGCGGCGGATAACCGCGAACGGTTATTCGCCCTACGGGGCGGTGTGGATGTCCCTTTGGAAATCCGTAGGGCGCATAACGCCCACGGCGTTATCCGCCTGATCGCGGACGGAGTCCGCTCCTACGGGGAAGCTTCGTGCCTCATTGCAGACTGTAGGAGCGGGCCCTGCCCGCGAATCGCGCGCAGGGCGCGCTCCTACAGGTGGATGATACGAGTGGCGCCCTACGTCACGACCGAGCACCATGCTCAGGACTGTCGTCCAGGCTAATGCCTTGCACCCCGATTTCCTTCTCCAGCGCCAGCAGGTACTGGCGTAGGGCCTGGCGGGTGGATTCTTCGCGCAGGCTGTGGCGGACGCGGGTGCTGACCTGGGCGTAGGGCAGCGGGCGGCTTTCCTGGCGTTGGTCGATGCTGACCAGGTGCCAGCCGTAGCGCGAGGCCAGGGGGCGGTCGTGCAGGCCTATCGGCAGGCGGTGCAGGGCCTGGTCGAGTTCGGCGACGGTTTGCCCGGCGCGCAGCCAGCCCAGGTCGCCGCCTTCTTCCTTCGACGGGCAGGCCGAGTGGCGTTGGGCGAGCTCGGTGAAGCGCTGCGGGTCGCGGTGCAGTTCGCGCAGCAGTTTTTCGCCCAGGTGGTAATGGGCGTCGCGGGCGCTGGCGTCGTCCGGGGCGGCGGGCAGGAGGATGTGGCGGACCTTGATCCTGGCCGGCTCGGCGAAGCGTTCGCGGTGGGCTTCGAAGTAGCGCCGGCAGGCCTCCTCGTTTGGCTCGGGGACTTGCAGTTCGCGCTCCAGCAGCGCCGCCACGGCCTGGTCGGCGCCCTCCTCCGCCAGTTCGCCCGCGGGCAGCAGGCCGAGGCTGGCAGCCCTTTGCCCGAGCAGTTCGCGCACCACCAGGGCGCGGGCCGCCTGCAGTTGCGCCTCGGCCAGGGAGGCGGCCGGGTGGAAGGGGGTTTCCCGGGCGATGTCGGCTTCGCTGAGCTGGGCGCTGCCGACGCGGATCACCGCGACGGGCTCGTCCGGCAGGTTCTCGACGGCGATCATTTGGGCCATGGCTTCGCTCCTCAGCCGCGCCGGCGGACGATCTGGTAGTTACGCCCGAAGTAGCCCAGGGGGATGCTCCAGACGTGCACCAGGCGGGTGAAGGGGAACAGCAGGATGATGGTCAGGCCGATGAAGATGTGGATCTTGAAGATCAGCGGCGTGCCGATCAGGAAGCTGGCCGCGTCGCCGCGGAAGAACACGATGGACTGCGCCCAGCCGGCCAGGGCCAGCATCATTTCGCCGTCCAGGTGGTGCAGCGAGAAGAAGATGGTGATCAGCCCCAGGCACGCCTGCAACAGCAGCAGGGCGATGATCAGGTTGTCCATGAAGCTGGACGAGGCGCGCACCCTGGGGTTGAACAGCCGGCGCCAGAGCAGCATGCCGCCGCCGATCACGCAGAGCACCCCGGCCGCGCCGCCGAAGAGGATGGCCATGAGCTGCTTGTGGCCGGCGGAGAGGAACGGCTCGTAGACCCAGTGCGGCGTCAGCAGGCCGACCAGGTGGCCGAAGAAGATCGCCAGGATGCCGATGTGGAACAGGTTGCTGGCCAGGCGCATGTGGCGGCTGGAGAGCAGCTGGCTGGAGCCGGTCTTCCAGGTGTACTGGCCGTAGTCGTAGCGCAGCAGGCTGCCGAGCAGGAACACGGTGCCGGCCAGGTAGGGGTAGTAACCGTAGAGCAGGTGCAGAACGTAGTCTTCTAACATGATGAGCCTCCGTTCATTGGCCGTCCGCCAGGGGCGACGGGGTGGCGGGCAGGGCCTGGACGACCTGGGGCAGCGCCTGGTACTTGCGCTCGGCCAGGCGCCGGCCCTCGGCGGACTGCAGGCTGCAGTCCTGGTCGGTCTCGGCATTGAAGCGGACGATTTCCTCTTCCCACACCGCGTCCAGGGCTTGTGGCGTGTGGTCCGGCGCCTCTCCCTCGACCGCCGGGCGCTGCTGCTGGATCAGCTCGCTGCGGCCGATCAACGCCAGCAGCGCGTGGGGCACCAGCGCGTGGTCGGCGCCGCGCTCTTCCAGGCGCGCGGCGAGCAGCGCGAGGATGTGCTGGATGTCGCCCAGCCACTGGCCGATCTCGGCGTGGCTGCGGGTGGAGAGGTATTCGAGGAACAGCGGCAGGTGGTCGGGCAACTCGCGGGCGTCGAGCTGGAAGCCGGCGGCCTCGTACTCGGCCAGCAGGTCGACCATGGCCTGGCCGCGGTCGCGGGACTCGCCGTGGACGTGCTCGAACAGCAGCAGCGAGACCGAGCGGCCGCGGTCGAAGAGTTCGACGTAGGCTTCCTGCAAGTCCAGCAGGTCGCTCTGCGCCAGGCGTTGGCACCACTGGCCCAGGCGCTTGCGCAGGGGCTCGGGCAGGCGCGTCTCGTCGTCGAGGATGGCGGTCAGTTCGCCGGCCGCTGCCTGCAGCTCGGCGCAGGGGTAGTCGAGCAGCCGGGCCAGCACGCGCAGGCTCAGCAGGCCCTGGGGCTGGCGCTCATCCATGGCGGCTGTCCTCGACCGGGTCGAAGGTCTGCACCGGCTTGACCAGGGTGGTGGTCTGCTTGCTGCCGCCGAACAGGCTGACCTCGCTGTTGCCGCCGTGGCAGCCGTTGCCGAAGGTGAAGCCGCAGCCGCTGCGCTCGGCGTAGGCGTCGGGCAGGGCCTCGCGGTGGCCGGTGGGGATGACGAAGCGGTCCTCGTAGTTGGCGATGGCCAGGTAGCGGTACATCTCTTCCACCTGGCGCTGGCTCAGGCCGACCTGTTGCAGCACTTCGCTGTCGAGGGTGCCGTCCACGTGCTTGGCGCGCATGTACACGCGCATGGCCATCAGCCGCTTGAGGGCCAGCACCACCGGCGCCTCTTCGCCGGCGGTGAGCATGTTGGCCAGGTAGCGCACCGGGATGCGCAGCGATTCGATCTTCGGCAGCACGCCGTCGAACTCCACGTGGCCGGCCTCGGCGGCGGACTGGATCGGCGACAGCGGCGGCACGTACCAGACCATGGGCAGCGTGCGGTATTCCGGGTGCAGCGGCAGCGCCAGCTGCCAGTCGATGGCCAGCTTGTATACGGGCGAGGCCTGGGCGGCGGCGATGACGCTGTCGGGCACGCCGTCCTTGCGCGCCTGCTCGATCACTTGCGGGTCGTGGGGGTCGAGGAAGATTTCGCACTGGCGGTGGTAGAGGTCGCGGTCATCGGCCGAGGCGGCCACTTCCTCGATGCGGTCGGCATCGTAGAGCAGCACGCCGAGGTAGCGGATGCGCCCCACGCAGGTCTCGGAGCAGACCGTCGGCTGGCCGGTCTCGATGCGCGGGTAGCAGAAGATGCACTTCTCGGATTTGCCGCTCTTCCAGTTGTAGTAGATCTTCTTGTACGGGCAGCCGCTGATGCACATGCGCCAGCCGCGGCACTTGTCCTGGTCGATGAGGACGATGCCGTCTTCCTCGCGCTTGTAGATGGCGCCGCTGGGGCACGAGGCCACGCACGCCGGGTTCAGGCAGTGCTCGCACAGGCGCGGCAGGTACATCATGAAGGTGTTCTCGAACTGCCCGTAGATGTCGGCCTGGACCTGCTCGAAGTTGATGTCCTTGCGCCGCTTGGCGAACTCGGTGCCCAGCAGTTCCTCCCAGTTCGGCCCCCACTCCACCTTGTCCATACGCAGCCCGCTGATCAGCGAGCGCGGCCGCGCCACCGGCTGGTGCTCGCCCTGGGCGGCGCTGTGCAGGTGCTGGTAGTCGAAGGTGAAGGGTTCGTAGTAGTCGTCGATCTGCGGCAGGTCGGGGTTGGCGAAGATGTTCGCCAGCACCCGCCATTTGCCGCCGATGCGCGGGTTGATGGAGCCGTCGGCGTTGCGCACCCAGCCGCCGTTCCATTTCTTCTGGTTCTCCCATTCCTTGGGGTAGCCGATGCCGGGCTTGGTCTCGACGTTGTTGTACCAGGCGTATTCGATGCCTTCGCGGCTGGTCCAGACGTTCTTGCAGGTGACCGAGCAGGTGTGGCAGCCGATGCACTTGTCGAGGTTGAGGACCATGCCGACCTGGGAACGGATCTTCATTTCACCGCCTCCTGCTGGTAGTCGTTGCCTTCGCCGTCGAGCCAGTCGATGCGCTTCATCTTGCGCACGATGACGAACTCGTCGCGGTTGGAGCCGACGGTGCCGTAGTAGTTGAAGCCGTAGGACAGCTGCGCGTAGCCGCCGATCATGTGGGTCGGCTTGGGGCAGACCCGCGTCACCGAGTTGTGGATGCCGCCGCGCGTACCCGTCACTTCCGAGCCGGGGATATTCAGGATGCGTTCCTGGGCGTGGTACATCATCGCCATGCCCGGGCGCACCCGCTGGCTGACCACCGCCCGCGCGGCGATGGCGCCGTTGGCGTTGTAGAGCTCGATCCAGTCGTTGTCGACCACGCCGATGGCGCGCGCGTCGTCCTCGCTGATCCAGACGATGGGCCCGCCGCGCGACAGCGTCTGCATCAGCAGGTTGTCGCTGTAGGTGGAGTGGATGCCCCACTTCTGGTGCGGCGTCAGCCAGTTCAGGGCGATTTCCGGGTTGCCGTTGCTGCGCGGCTCGGCGACGCTGGCCGCGGCCTTGGTGTCGATGGGCGGGCGGTAGACCATCAGGCTCTCGCCGAAGGCGCGCATCCAGGGGTGGTCCTGGTAGAACTGCTGGCGGCCGCTGAGGGTGCGCCAGGGGATCAGCTCGTGGACGTTGGTGTAGCAGGCGTTGTAGCTCACGTGCTCGTCCTCCAGGCCCGACCAGGTGGGGCTGGAGATGATCTTGCGCGGCTGCGCCACCAGGTCGCGGAAGCGGATCTTCTCTTCCTGCTTGGGCCGCGCCAGGTGGGTGTGGTCGCGCCCGGTGATCTTCGACAGCGCGGCCCAGGCCTTGACCGCCACCTGGCCGTTGGTTTCCGGGGCCAGGGTGAGGATCATCTCCGCCGCGTCCACCGCCGAGGCCAGCCGTGGCCGCCCTTCGGCGGAGCCGTCGAGCTTGCGGTAGTTGAGCTTGCCGAGCAGGTCGACCTCTTCCTGGGTCTGCCAGGCGATGCCCTTGCCGCCGTTGCCCAGGGTGTCCAGCAGCGGGCCGACGGAGCTGAAGCGCTCGTAGGTTTCCGGGTAGTTGCGCTTGACCTCGATCAGCGAGGGCATGGTCTTGCCGGGGATGGGCTCGCACTCGCCCTTCTTCCAGTCGCGCACTTCGGGCTGGGCCAGCTCGCCGGGGCTGTCGTGCTGCAGCGGCAGGGTCACCAGGTCCGTCTCCTCGCCCAGGTGGCCGACGCACAGGCGCGAGAAGGCGCGGGCGATGCCGTCGTAGATCTGCCAGTCGCTGCGCGCTTCCCAGGCCGGGTCGGTGGCGGCGGTGAGCGGGTGGATGAAGGGGTGCATGTCCGAGGTGTTGAGGTCGTCCTTCTCGTACCAGGTGGCGGTCGGCAGCACCACGTCGGAGTACAGGCAGGTGGTGGACATGCGGAAGTCGAGGGTCACCAGCAGGTCGAGCTTGCCCTCGATGGGCTCGTCCTTCCACAGCACTTCCTCGGGCTTCTGCTTGCCGGCCTCGCCCAGGTCCTTGCCGAGCACACCGTTCCTGGTGCCCAGCAGGTACTTGAGCATGTATTCGTGGCCCTTGCCCGAGCTGCCCAGCAGGTTGGAGCGCCAGACGAACAGGTTGCGCGGGTGGTTCTGCGGGTTGTCCGGGTCTTCGCTGGCGAAGCGCAGCTGGCCGCTCTTGAGCTGCTCCACCACGTAGTCGGCGGTGCTCTTGCCGGCGGCCTGGGCCGCGGCGGCCAGGCGCAGCGGGTTGGTGCCCAGCTGCGGCGCCGAGGGCAGCCAGCCCATGCGCTCGGCGCGCACGTTGAAGTCCACCAGGCTGCCGCTGAAGTCCTGCGGCCGGGCCAGGGGCGAGAGCAGTTCCTTCACTTCCAGCTTCTCGTAGCGCCACTGGCTGGAGTGGTTGTAGAAGAACGAGGTGCCGTTCATGTGCCGCGGCGGGCGGTGCCAGTCCAGGGCGAAGGCCAGCGGCGTCCAGCCGGTCTGCGGGCGCAGCTTCTCCTGGCCGACGTAGTGCGACCAGCCGCCGCCGCTCTGGCCGATGCAGCCGCAGAGGATCAGCATGTTGATCAGCCCGCGGTAGTTCATGTCCATGTGGTACCAGTGGTTCATCCCGGCGCCGACGATGATCATGGAGCGGCCGTGGGTCTTGTCGGCGTTCTCGGCGAACTCGCGGGCGATGCGGATCATCTGCGCCGCCGGCACCCCGGTGATGGCCTGCTGCCAGGCCGGGGTGTAGGGCTTGAGCTGGCCGTAGTCGCTGGCGCCGTCGTCCTCGCCGGCGCCGCCCACGGTGGGCTGCAGGCCGCGGTCGATGCCGTAGTTGGCGGCCATCAGGTCGAACACGCTGGCCACCAGCGCCTCGCGGCCGTCGGCCAGTTGCAGGCGCTTGGCCGGCACGTGGTGGTAGAGCACGTCGCGCACCGGCACGTTGGGGAAGTGCTTGCGCTCGATGCCGCCGAAGTACGGGAAGGCCACCCGCGCCACTTCGTCGTGGCGGCCCAGCAGCGACAGCGCCAGGCGCACCTCGCGGCCCTCGGCGTCCACCGGCTCCAGGTTCCAGTGGCCGGACTCGCCCCAGCGGAAGCCGATGGAGCCGCGCGGCACCACCAGGCGCTCGCCCGCCTCGTCCCAGGCCACGGTCTTCCATTCGGGGTTGTTGGCCTGCGCCAGGTTGCCGGCGAAGTCCGCGGCGCGCAGCTGCTTGCCGGGGACCAGGCCGCCTTCGGCGCGCGGTTCCAGCTCCACCAGGATCGGCAGGTCGGTGTAGCGGCGCGCGTAGTCGGTGAAATAGCTCCGCGGGTTCTCCAGGTGGAACTCCTTGAAGATCACATGGCCCATGGCGATGGCCAGGGCCGAGTCGGTGCCCTGCTTGGCGCTCATCCACTCGTCGCAGAGCTTGGAGATTTCCGCGTAGTCCGGGGTGATGGCCACGGTCTTGGTGCCCTTGTAGCGCACCTCGGTGAAGAAGTGCGCGTCGGGGGTGCGCGTCTGCGGCACGTTGCTGCCCCAGGCGATGAGGTAGCCGGAGTTGTACCAGTCGGCCGACTCGGGCACGTCGGTCTGCTCGCCCCACACCTGTGGGGATGCGGGCGGCAGGTCGCAGTACCAGTCGTAGAAGCTCAGGCACACCCCGCCGATCAGCGACAGGTAGCGGGTGCCCGAGGCGTAGCTGACCATGGACATGGCCGGGATCGGCGAGAAGCCGGCGACGCGGTCCGGGCCGTAGGTCTTGATGGTGTAGACGTTGGCCGCGGCGACCAGCGTCTGCAGTTCGTCCCAGTCGCTGCGCACGAAGCCGCCGCGGCCGCGAATGGATTTGTACTGCTTCGCCTTCTGCGGGTCTTCGACGATGCTCGCCCAGGCCTGCACCGGGTCCTTGTGCGCGGCCAGCGCCTCGCGCCACAGCTGGATCAGCGCCTTGCGCACCAGCGGGTATTTCAGCCGGTTGGCGCTGTACAGGTACCAGGAGTAGCTGGCCCCGCGCGGGCAGCCGCGCGGCTCGTGGTTGGGCAGGTCCGGGCGGGTGCGCGGGTAGTCGGTCTGCTGGGTTTCCCAGGTGACCAGGCCGTTCTTCACGTAGATCTTCCAGCTGCACGAGCCGGTGCAGTTCACCCCGTGGGTGGAGCGGGCGATCTTGTCGAACTGCCAGCGCTGGCGGTAGCCGTCCTCCCAGGCGCGGCTCTCGTCGCGGGTCTCGCCGTGGCCGCCGGCGAATTCCGGCGGGCGTTTGACCAGGTAGCGCAGGCGGTCGATGAAGTAACTCATTTCTCTCCTCCTCGGCGCGGGCCGGATGGCTAGCAGCTCACCTCGGCGTTACGGCGGGTGTAGTAGAACCAGGTCACGACGATGCACAGGGCGTAGAAGACGATGAAGCCGTAGAGCGCCCACTCCGGCCCACCGGTCAGGTCGAACGAGCTGCCGAACGACTTCGGGATGAAGAAGCCGCCATAGGCCGCCACCGCCGAAATGAAGCCCACCGCGGCGGCGGACTCCTTCTCGCTCTGCAGCGCCTGCTGCTCGGCGGGCAGGCCGGGGAACAGGCGCGGCGTCTGGATGCGGAAGATCGCCGGGATCATCTGCGTGGTGCTGGCGTTGCCGACCCCGGAGAAGAAGAACAGCAGCAGGAACATGGCCAGGAAGCCCCAGTAAGCCCCCGGCTGGTCCTTGATGCCGATGAAGAACAGCACGCCGCCCACGCACACGGCCATGGCGACGAACACCCAGAGGCTGATGCGGGCGCCGCCGAAACGGTCGGCCAGGCCGCCGGAGAAGGCGCGGCTCAAGGCGCCGATCAGCGGGCCGAGGAAGGCGAAGCGCAGCACGTCGACCTGCGGGAACAGGTGCCCGGCCAGCAGCGGGAAGCCGGCGGAGAAGCCGATGAAGCTGCCGAAGGTGCCGGTGTAGAGCACGCTCATCAGCCAGGTGTGCTTGCGCTTGAAGATCGCCATCTGGTCGCTGAACGAGGACTTGGCGCTGGCGATGTCGTTCATCCCGAACCAGGCGGCGAGGGTCGCGGCGATGATGAACGGCACCCAGATGAAGCCGGCGTTCTGCAGCCACAGCGGGGTGCCGGCGGCGGTCGTCTGCGGCTCGCCGCCCAGGCTGCCGAACACCGCCAGGGTGATCGCCAACGGCACCAGGAACTGCATGACGCTCACGCCCAGGTTGCCCAGCCCGGCGTTCAGGCCCATGGCCGCGCCCTTGGCCTGTTTGGGGAAGAAGAACGAGATGTTGGCCATGCTCGAGGAGAAGTTGCCACCGCCCAGGCCGCACAGCAGGGCGAGGATCAGCATGATCAGGTAGGGCGTGTTGGGGTTCTGCACGGCGAAGCCGATCCACAGCGCCGGCAGCAGCAGCGAGGCGGTGGACAGCGCGGTCCAGCGCCGGCCGCCGAAGATCGGCACCATGAAGCTGTAGAAGATGCGCAGGGTGGCGCCCGACAACCCGGGCAGCGCCGCCAGCCAGAACAGCTGGTTGGGCGTGTAGCTGAAGCCGGCCAGCGGCAGCTTGGCCACCACCACCGACCAGACCATCCAGATGGCGAAGGCCAGCAGCAGGTTGGGGATGGAGATCCACAGGTTGCGCGTGGCGATGCGCTTGCCCTTGGCCTCCCAGAACGCGGCGTCCTCCGGGTGCCAGTCCAGCAGCACGAAGCTGCTGGGGGTGGACAGTTCCGGCAGGTCGCGGCCCTCGCGCTGCTCGGCCCATTCCACGCGCTCGGCCATGCGGATCGCGTAGTGCATCCAGGCCAGGGCGCCTGCGGCGATCAGGAACAGCAGCATGAAGCAGCTCTGCCAGACGCCGATGACGTCGTTGAGCATGCCGAAGGTCAGCGGCAGCAGGAAGCCGCCCAGCCCGCCGATCATCCCCACCAGGCCGCCGACCACGCCGACATGCTGCGGGTAGTAGCTGGGGATGTGCTTGAACACCGCCGCCTTGCCCAGCGACATGAAGAAGCCCAGCACCACGATGACCGGGATGAAACCGGCCAGGCCCAGGTGCAGGGAGAACTCCAGGTCGCCGCGCACGCCGCTGACGATGTAGCGCGTCGGCGGGTAGCTGAGCAGGAAGGTGCACAGCACCGACACGCCGAGGGTCCAGTACATCACCCGGCGCGCGCCGTAGCGGTCGGACAGCCAGCCGCCGAGGATGCGGAACAGCGACGCCGGCACCGTGTACAGAGCGGCGATCACCCCGGCGCTGGCCAGGCTGACGCCGAACACCTGCATCAGGTAGTGCGGCAGCCACAGGGCCAGGGCGACGAAGGCGCCGAAGACGAAGAAGTAGTACAGCGAGAAGCGCCAGACGCGCAGCTCCGCCAGCGGCGCCAACTGCTCCGCCAGGGGAATGGGCTGCTGCTTGCGTGCCTGGCTCTGCGGGTCGGACTTGGCCAGCAGCATGAAGGCCACGCCCATGACCGCCAGCACCGCGGCGTACACCAGCGCGGCGCCGCGCCAGCCCAGGGCCAGCAGCAGGAAGGGCGCGGCGAAGTTGGTGATGCCGGCGCCGACGTTGCCGGCGCCGAAGATGCCCAGCGCGGTGCCCTGGCGCCCCGGCTCGAACCAGGCCGAGGTGTAGGCGGTGCCGACGATGAAGCCGCCGCCGGCCAGGCCCACGCCCAGGGCCGCCAGCAGCAGGCTGTAGAAGTCCGTGGCGAAGGTCAGCAGGTAGACGCACAGCGCCGAGGCCAGCATTACCAGGCCGAACACCCAGCGCCCGCCGTAGCGGTCGGTCCACAGGCCGAGGAAGATTCGCGAGATGGAGCCGGTCAGCACCGGCGTGGCCATCAGCAGGCCGAGCTGGGTGTCGGTCAACCCGAACTCGTCCTTGATCTGCAGACCGAGGATGGAGAACAGCGTCCACACGGCGAAGCAAAGGGTGAACGCCAACGTCGACAAGCCGAGGGCCCGGTATTGGTCCCGGTCGGGAACGGTCGTAACCATGCGCACGCAGTCCCTGGCGAGCGCCTCGAACGGCGCTTGCTCTACAGGCCCGGGGGCGAGTCCCGATACCGGCGGCTACCGGTCCACAGCGAATAACGTCGCACTCAGGCCAATCACGGTTGATGTTGCTGCTTTCGTTATCGTGGCACCGCTTTGGTGCAAGAACTGAGCGTAGACAGGTTCCGCGAGAATTCCAGAACGCCGCCTCAGGCAGGCGCCGCCGCAGAGGCGGCTCAAGTTGTCCCCTTGCGGGGACATCGCGGTAGCGCGCGGGGGGTAGAGTCGTCGGCGAATCCGCCCACAAGCACAATAATCCCGGAGACGCACCGCGATGCACTGCCCTTCCGTCGAGCCCCGGCGCTCGCTGTATTTCGACTACCAGGTCCACCCCGCCTTCACCGCCGCCGTGGGCGCCGCGCAGGCCGCGCGGCATGCCGTGGTCATCGTCGGCGCCGGGCCCATCGGCCTGGCCGCCGCGCTGGACCTGGCCCGCTACGGCATCCCTTCGGTGCTGCTCGAAGCCGAGCAGCAGGTCAGCGAGGGCAGCCGCGCCATCGTCTTCACCCGCCGCTCGCTGGAGATCCTCCAGCAGGTCGGCGTGGCCGGGCGGGTGACCGCCGCGGGGCTGGGTTGGCGCTTCGGCAACTCCTTCTACCGCAACCAGCGGGTGTTCCGCATGGAGGCGCCGCAGGACGCGGACGACCGCTTCGCGCCCATGACCAACCTGCAGCAACCCTGCCTGGAGCAGTACCTGGTGGAGGCCGCCCAGGCCAACCCGCTGATCGAGCTGCGCTGGGGCAACAAGGTGACCGCCGTGACCCAGGCCGCTGACCATGCGCGCCTGGAAGTGGACACGCCCGCCGGCCCCTACGCCCTGGAAGCCCAGTGGGTGATCGCCGCCGACGGCGCGCGTTCGGCCCTGCGCGCGCTGCTCGGGCTGAAGCTGGAAGGCGCGGCCTACGAGGGCCGCTTCGTGATCGCCGACATCCGCATCCGCCTCGACCTGCCCACCGAGCGCCTGGCCTTCTTCGACCCGCCGTGGAACCCCGGCAACACCGTGCTGATGCACCGCGAGCCCGGCGACATCTGGCGCATCGACTACCAGCTGCCGGCCGACGAGACGCCGGAGCAGGCCCTGGCGCCCGAGTCCCTGCGCGCACGCATCGACGCGCAGCTGGCCCTGGTTGGCGTGCAGGACCCGCAGTGGGAGCTGGACTGGTGCTCGGTGTACTCCGCCCGCGCGCTGACCCTGCCGGACTACATCCACCGGCGGGTGATCTTCACCGGCGATGCCGCGCACCTGCTGCCGATCTTCGGCGTGCGCGGGGCCAACACCGGCTTCCAGGACTGCAACGGCCTGGCCTGGAAACTGGCCCTGGCGCTCAAGGGCCTGGCCGGCCCGGCGCTGCTGCCCTCCTACAGCCACGAGCGCGTCGGCGCGGCGCGGGAGATCATCGCCGAGGCCGGCAAGAGCACCCGCTTCATGACCCCGCCCACGCCCGGCCAGCGCCTGGTACGCGATGCCGTGCTGTCGCTGTCGCTGAGCCAGGCCTTCGTCCGCCCGCTGTACCACTGGCGCACCTCGCGGCCCCACGACTACACCGACTCGCCGCTGAACTGCCGCGACGACGACGATGCGGCGTTCCCCGTCGGCCCGCGCCAGGGCGCGCCGCTGCCGAACGTCCGCCTGGGCGAGGACGACTACCTGTTCGACCACCTGGGCGCCGCCTTCCACCTGCTGTACTTCAGCGAAGCCGGCGAACTGCCCGCAGACCTGCGGGCCCAGGCCGCCGCCCTGCGCGAGCGGGGCATCCCGCTGCGCATCCTGGCCATAGGCGCGGCCGATGCGGTGGACGGCGCCGACCTCAGCCTCGCCGACGCCGACGGCCACCTGCGCCGCAAGTACGCCGCGCAGCCGGGCTGCGCCTACCTGGCGCGCCCCGACCAGCACGTCTGCGCGCGCTGGCGGCAACTGGACGGCGCCGCGCTGGGCCGGGCCATCCACACCGCACTGGGCAACGCCTGAGGGAACCGCCATGCAAACACTGACCATCGCCGGGCTGGAAAGCGTCTACGAACAACTGGCCGAGGCCCTGGACCGCGCGCCCGAGGCGCAGCGCGAGCTGTTCCTGGTCAAGCTGGCGCTGCTCGCCGCCGAGGCCCTGGGCGAGCCCGAACGCTTCGCCGAACTGACCGAGGCCGCCCTGCTGGACCTCTGAGCCCGGCCGATCCCCGGTCCGCCATGGCGGCGGCCGGGGTGCTACAGTGGCCGGCGCCCGCAACCCGCAGAATCCCGGAGGGACGTCGCGATGCAGTACTGGCCCCTGCGCGCCGGCAGCGTCGAGCACAGCCTGAACCTCGGCCACGCCGCCAACCTGTTCGCCCGCGTCGGCGGCAACCGCAGCCGCACCCTGGCCGCCGACCTGCTGCAGCTGATCGGCCCCGGCGTGCCCCTGGCGCAGTGCACCTAGCGCAGACGCCAGGCGGGCGCCGCGGAAAACCCCGGAAACGCTTTGGCGTAGGGCGCATAACGCCTACGGCGTTATCCGCCGTTTGACCTTGGCCATAATCCCGCTCGCTGCCGGGCACGGAGCCGCCGTCAAAGCCGCGCCAAGTTCAACCACGGAGTTGCCGGCAAGAAAGGTGAAGCGGCGGATAACCGCGAACGGTTATTCGCCCTACGTTCATGGTGGGCTTGGCGTAGGGCGCATAACGCCTACGGCGTTATCCGCCGTTTGACCTGGGCCATAATCCCGCTCGCTGCCGGGCACGGAGCCGCCGTCAAAGCCGCGCCAGGTTCAACCATGCAGTGGCCGGCAAGAAAGGTGAGGCGGCGGATAACCGCGAACGGTTATTCGCCCTACGTTCATGGTGGGCTTGGCGTAGGGCGCATAACGCCTACGGCGTTATCCGCCGCTTGACCTTGGCCACACACCGCTCGGTGACGAGCATGGAGCCGCCGTCAAAGCCGCGCCAGGTTCAACCATGCAGTGGCCGGCAAGAAAGGTGAGGCGGCGGATAACCGCGAACGGTTATTCGCCCTACGCCCATGGCGGGCTTGGCGTAGGGCGCATAACGCCTACGGCGTTATCCGCCGTTTGACCTTGGCCATGCCCCGCTCGGTGACGAGCATGGAGCCGCCGTCAAAGCCGCGCCAGGTTCAACCATGCAGGGGTTGGCGAGGAAGGTGTAGCGGCGGATAACCGCGAACGGTTATTCGCCCTACGCCCATGGCGGGCTTGGCGTAGGGCGCATAACGCCTACGGCGTTATCCGCCGCTTGACCTTGGCCACACACCGCTCGGTGACGAGCCCGGAGCCGCCGTCAAAGCCGCGCCAGGTTCAATCATGCAGTGGCCGGCAAGAAAGGTGAAACGGCGGATAACCGCGAACGGTTATTCGCCCTACGCCCATGACGGGCTTGGCGTAGGGCGCATAACGCCTACGGCGTTATCCGCCGTTTGACCTGGGCCATAATCCCGCTCGCTGCGGGGCACGGAGCCGCCGTCAAAGCCGCGCCAGGTTCAACCACGGAGTTGCCGGCAAGAAAGGTGAAGCGGCGGATAACCGCGAACGGTTATTCGCCCTACGCCAGGTCCGAGTTTCGTGTAGGGCGAATAACGCGAAGCGTTATCCGCCGCCTCCCCGGGTACCCTGCCACATGGCAGAGCCCAGGGAGGAGCACCGATGCCGAATTACCGACGCGCCCGGATTGGCGGCGGCACCTACTTCTTCACCGTCACACTCCGCGACCGCCATTCGGACCTGCTGGTGCGGGAGATAGCCCTGCTTCGCCAGGTCGTCGCCAGGACCAGACGCCGCCATCCGTTCCGGATAGATGCGTGGGTAGTACTGCCGGAACACATGCACTGCCTATGGACGCTTCCACCGGGCGACACCGATTACGCCACCCGCTGGAAAGTCATCAAGACCGGCTTCGCCCGCCACATCCCACCGGGGGAATGGCTTTCCATCGCACAGCGCCTGCGCGGCCAGCGGGGAATCTGGCAGGCTCGCTACTGGGAACACCTGATCCGTGACGACAGCGACTACCAGCGGCACTTCGACTACATCCATATCAACCCGTTGAAACATGGGTTGGTCACGGCGTTGAAGGATTGGCCATTCTCGACCTTTCATCGAGCTGTCGCCGAAGGTATCTACCCCGCGGATTGGGTCGGGGACCTTTCGCTGGAGGTACAGGCGGCGGAGCGGTATTGAAGCCCCGCCAAGTTCAACCACGGAGTGGCCGGCAAGGAAGGTGAAACGGCGGATAACCGCGAACGGTTATTCGCCCTACGCCCATGGCGGGCTTGACGTAGGGCGCATAACGCCTCCGGCGTTATCCGCCGCTTGACCTTGGCCACACACCGCTCGCTGCCGGGCACGGAGTTACCGAATGAAAAACGCCCGCGGATCACTCCGCGGGCGTTCTTTCATTCCAGCGCCGCCACCCTCAATCCGGCAGCGCGAAGGCCATCACGTAATCCCCCTGGCGGGTGCCCAGGGAGCCATGCCCGCCCGCCATGACCAGCACGTACTGCTTGCCGTCCTTGCCGGTGTAGGTCATCGGCGTGGTCTGGGCGCCGGCCGGCAGGCGGCCTTCCCAGAGGACCTTGCCGTCGCGCATGTCGTAGGCGCGCAGATACTGGTCCAGGGTGCCGCTGAGGAAGCCCAGGCCGCTGGCGGTGGTGATCGGCCCGCCCATGCTGGGCACGCCCATGGTCAACGGCAGCGGGACCGGCGAGTTGTCGCGCACGGTGCCGTTCTTGTGCTTCCAGATCACCTTGTGGGTGGTCAGGTCCACCGCCGCCACGTAGCCCCAGGCCGGGGCCTGGCAAGGCAGGCCGATGGGCGACAGGAAGGGCGCCATGATCACGCCGTAGGGCGCGCCGGCATTGGGTTGCACGCCTTCGGTCTCGCTCTTGCGGGCCGGGCCGCCGGCGACTTCCTCGCGGGGCACCAGCTTGGACTTGAAGGCCATGTAGTCGGGGTTGACGAACATGATCTGGCGCACCGGGTCGACCGACACGCCGCCCCAGTCGAACACCCCGAAGTTGCCCGGGAACACCAGCGAGCCCTGCAGCGACGGCGGGGTGTAGATGCCCTCGTAGCGCAGCGACCTGAAGTCCAGGCGGCAGAGCATCTGGTCGAACGGCGTCACGCCCCACATGTCCTTCTCGCGCACGGTGGGCGGCATGAAGTTCAGCTCGGACATCGGCTGCGTCGGCGAGGTGTGGTCGCCTTCCACCGCGCCCTGCGGCACCGGGGTTTCGTTGATGGGTACGATGGCCTCGCCGTTGCGCCGGTCGAGCACGTAGATGCTGCCCTGCTTGGTCGAGGCCAGCAGCGCCGGCTTGATGCCGTCGGCGGTCTTCAGGTCGACCAGGGTCGGCTGGCCGCCCACGTCCATGTCCCACAGGTCGTGGTGGGTGAACTGGTGGGTCCAGCGCACCTTGCCGGTGGCCAGGTCCAGCGCGGTGACGCCGGCGCTGAACTTCTCCGCCTCGGGGGTGCGGTTGCCGCCCCACTGGTCGGGCATCTGGTTGCCCATGGGCAGGTAGACCAGGCCGAGCTTCTCGTCGACGCTGGCCACCGACCACATGTTCGGCGAGTTGCGGGTGTAGGTCTGGTCGGCGGCGATGGGCGCGGTGGCGTCCGGGTTGCCGCTGTCCCAGTTCCACACCAGATGGCCGTCGCGCACGTCGTAGGCGCGGATCACCCCGGAAGGCTCGTCGGTGGAGACGTTGTCGGTGACGTGGCCGCCGATGATCACCAGGTCGCGGGTCACCGCCGGCGGCGAGGTGGAGTAGTAGCCGCCGGCGGTGAAGCTGCCGATGTTGGCGCGCAGGTCGATCTCGCCCTTGTTGCCGAAGCCTTCGCAGACCTTGCCGGTGTCGGCGTCGAGGGCGATCAGGCGGGTGTCGGCGGTGGGCACGAACAGGCGTTTCGGGCAGCTGCCGGCGGCCGGCGCCGGGCTGGCGACGGTAGTGCCGTCGGCGGCCTTGGCGGCGTAGGCGGCCTCGTCATGGTAGGCCACGCCGCGGCAGGTCATGTGCGCCCAGCCCTTGAAGTTGGCCGCGTTCTGCGTGCTCAGCTTGGGATCGAAGCGCCAGAGTTCCTTGCCGGTGTCCGGGTCCAGGGCGATCACCTGGCTGTGCGGGGTGCACACGTAGAGCTTGCCGTTGACCTTCAGCGGGGTGTTTTCCGCGGTGGTCTCGCCCGGGTCGTTCGGGCCAGGCAGGTCGCCGGTGCGGAAGGTCCAGGCCAGCTTCAGTTGGTGGACGTTGTCCGGGTTGATCTGCGTGAGCGGCGAGTAGCGGTCGCCGAAGGCGGTGCGCCCGTAGGCCTGCCAGTCGCCCTCGGGCTGCGCCGGGGCGGCGTTGGGCACGCCGGCGCTGGCGCGGTCGATGCGCCCTTCGATGCGGCCCGGGTTGGTGAACTGCGAGGCGATGGCGGTGGCGCCGGCCAGCACCACGGCCAGGCCAAGCAGCGCGGTGGCCTTGGGCGCCGGGCCCGCGCTCAGCAGCGGGCGGCGCAGCCAGGGCAGCAGCAGGACGATGCCGAGCGCGAACCACAGCGCCAGGCGCGGCACCAGTTGCCACCAGTCCAGGCCCACTTCGTACCAGGCCCACAGGGTGCTGCCCAGCAGGAACAGCGCGTACAGGCCGATGGCGGCGGCGCGGCCGAGCACCAGCAGCACGCCGGTCACGACCAGCACCGCGCCGGCCACCAGGTAGTAGAGCGAGCCGCCCAGGCTCAGCAGCTTGACGCCGCCGGCCAGCAGGGCCAGGCCCATCAGCAGCAGCAATAGTCCGAGCAGGCTCGGCAGCAGGCGTGACCTGCCAAACGCACCGTCAGTGCTCATGCGTGTTCTCCTTCGGTCTTTCAGTGAGCGGGTACTGCTTGGGTTCAGAACTGGTATTGGAGGCCGGCGCCGGCGTACCAGGAACGCCCCGGAGCGGCCTCGTAGTAGCGGCCGTTGCTGTCGCCGACGATGACCGAGCCGACGTACTGGCGGTCCAGCAGGTTGTCCAGGCGCAGCAGCTGGTGGAAGGTCCAGGGGCCGTAGCGCTGTTCGAAGCGCGTGCGCCAGTTGAACACCGCGTAGCTGGGCGCCGGCTTGTCCTCGTTGCTGTCTTCAACATAGACCTTGCTGCGGTACTGCCCTTCGAAGCCCATGCTGACGTCCTGGCGCGGCTTCCACACCAGCTCGCCGTAGAGGCTGCTGCCGGGCACGCCGGGCAGGTGGTTGCCCTTCTCGATGAGGTTGCCGCCCTCGACGAAGTCTTCATCGTAGGTGGCCTCCAGGCGGGTGTAGGCGAGAGTCGCGTCCCACTGTTCGCTGAGCTGGCTCTGCACGCCCAGTTCGAAACCGCGGCGCAGGGTCTTGCCGGCGTTCTGGTAGCTGGTGCGGCCGCCGGTGGAGCTGGCGACGACGATCTCGTCGTCGGTGCGGATTTCGAAGACCGCCGCGTTGATTCGCGTGTTGCCGCCGACCTTGGCCTTCAGGCCCAGCTCGTACTGGGTGCTGGTGGCCGGGTCGAGGCCGAAGTTGAAGCTTTCCACCAGGCCCGGGGCGTAGGCCATCTCGGCCTGGGTCGGCGTCTCGAAGCCCTTGCCGGCGCTGACGTAGCCGTGCAGCTCGGGGGTGAAGGCATACATCACCGACAGCGACGGGGTGTTCTTCTGGTACTTCTTCGAACCGCTGGAATCGCCGTTGGCCAGGTAGTGGTCGTCCACCTCCATCTTCATGCTGCTGTGGCGCAGGCCGGCGTCGAAGGTCCAGTCGCCCAGTTCCCAGCGCGCCTGCACGTAGGGGTCGAGGCTGGTGGCGATGTCGTCCTCGTCGCGGCGCAGCTCGCCCTTCACGCCCAGCAGGTCGCCGCTGTAGTTCTGGTAGCCGTGGCGGTCGTCGCGGCTGCGGTCGTAGTCCACCCCCGTGGTGACGGTCAGCTCGCCAGGCACGCCTTGCACCGGCTGAATCCAGCGCAGGGTGCCGCCGTGGAATTCGCGGTCGAAGTCCACCACGCCGCCGCCGCGCTGGGTGTTGGAGACCACGCCCCTGGGAATCGACAGGTACTGGATGACGCTGCGCTGCCCGGCGTAGAGGTTGAACTGCAGGGTGGCGTCGCCGAAGTAGCGCTCGTAGTTCATGCCCACCTGCTGGTGGTCGATGCTTTTGCGCGTGTTGTAGGTCTCGGCCACCGACGCCACCGAGCGCGGGTCGTGCTGGTAGGCGGCCCAGGTCTGGCCCAGCGGGTCCTGGGTGCCGTTCTGCTCCAGGCTGCTGTAGATCAGCGCCAGGCGGCTGTCGTCGTCGAGCCTGAAGTTGAGCTTGGCGAAGGTCTGGTCGCGGCGCGCGGCGCTGTGGTCGCGGTAGCCGTCGGTGTCCATGCGCGAGGCGTCGAGGAGGAAGCCGGCCTTGTCGTTGCCGCCCTCGGCGTAGAGGTGGTTCTTGTTGAAGCCGTCGCTGCCGAAGGTGGTTTCGGCGCCCACCTTCGGCGGGCCGGAGCCATCGCGGCTGAACATCTGGATGACCCCGCCGGCGTTGCTGCCGTAAATGGTCGAGGCCGGGCCGCGCAGCACCTCGATGCGGTCGGCCACGTCGAGGTTCAGCGTCGCCGCCTGGCCCTGGCCATCCGGCGTGCTGGCCGGGATGCCGTCGCTGAGCAGCTTCAGCCCGCGAATGCCGAAGGCCGAGCGCGCGCCATAGCCGCGCGAGGAAATCTGCAGGTCCTGGGCGTAGTTCTGGCGGTTCTGCACCACCAGGCCGGGCACCCGCGGCAGCACTTCGGAGAGGTTGACGCCGAGCTGGCCATCGCCGATCTGCGGCTGCTGCACGGTGTCGATGGAGAACGGCAGGTCGAAGCTGGAGACCGGCGCGTAGGTGCCAGTGACGACCATCGGGGCGAACACCTCGTCGGCGGGCACGGCGCTGTCCGCGGCAAGGGCGAAGGTGCCGGTGCCCAGGCCCCAGAGCAGCAGCGGCGGCTGCAGGGTCATGGCGAGGCTGAGCGGGCGAAAACGCAAGGACATGCTGGGGTTCCTGCTCCCTGCCCCGGCGCTGGCCGGGGCCTTGGTGATGACTGGGCGGCTCAGAAGCTGGACTGGATCTTCAGGCCGGCAACCAGAGCGTTGTCCACCTCGTAGACGCCGCCGGGATGCTTGATGTATTGCAGGTTCGGCCGCACCG
>NZ_JWMC01000073.1:0-1156 GCF_000812405.1 Pseudomonas sp. PI1 | reverse complement strand
CCGCTTGTGTCAGCGACTTTCGATAGGATCGAAGGTGAGAGCGACGGGAGGCAAGCTGCAGGTCCGCGGTGTTGCGAGCACGAGTAGGAGCCCAAGCTGCCTCCCGCCGTCCTCTGACTCAAGCCCGAACAGTTGAACGAGCTAAACCTCGAACCACAAGCGTGGGCAGTCAGAGTGCTCTCGCCGTGCAGTTTACGAGGGTTTGGTCATGACGTGTTGGGTCGGTATCGATGTCGCCAAGGATTCGCTGGCCGTATGGCTGCGTCCACAAGGCAAGAGCTTCAGCGTTTCCAATGACGAGCAGGGCCACCAGCAGTTGCTGGCGCTGTTCGCCGAGGAAAAGCCCGAACGTATCGTGCTGGAGGCGACCGGCGGTTATGAGTGCGGAGTGATGTTCAGCCTGTCTCGTGCCGGTCACAGGGTTTCACGGCTGAACCCCACACGGGTGCGAGCCTTTGCTACGGCCATGGGCAAGCTGGCCAAGACCGATCCCATCGATGCAGCCGTCCTGGCGCATCTGGCGCAGACGCTGGAGGAAGCGCCCAGCACGGTGCCTTCGCCAGAGCGCGAGCGGCTACGGGAATTGGTGCAACGCCGAGAGCAACTGGTCAGCCAGCGCGATGATGAACGTCGTCGTTTGCATCAAGCCCGGGATTCCTTCGTCCGCCAATGCCTGGAAGGCGCCATCAAGGCGCTTAAAGAAACGATCCGCGGCTATGACAAGGAAATTGCCAAAGCAATGAACGTCGTGGACGCAGAACAGGCCCAGCAATTATGCCAAGTCAAAGGCGTGGGGCCGGTCACCGCGGCTGGGCTGCTGGCCTATCTGCCGGAGCTGGGACAACTGAACCGCCGCCAGATCGCCGCCCTGGTGGGCCTGGCCCCGTACAACAGCGACAGCGGGCAGAAGTCGGGACAGCGCCGAATCCGGGGAGGACGAGGCATGATCCGGCGCATCCTGTACATGACGACCTTGTCGATTATTCGCTATCAGGAAGACTTCGCCCGCCGCTACCAAGGCCTGCGCGAGAACGGTCGATGCGCCAAGGTTGCCCTGGTGGCCTGCATGCGTGTGCTCATCGTGCGGTTGAACGCCATGGTCAGGGACGGTACCTGCTGGAGAACAGGTACCGTGCAGCAGTGAAAGACAGTTGCT
>NZ_JWMC01000072.1:0-29392 GCF_000812405.1 Pseudomonas sp. PI1 | reverse complement strand
CCCTCGGGGCGGGCCTCCGTGGCGGGGGAATTCGCGAGGGTAGCCCGGCTCCATCGGGCCCGTATGCGGGGCAAGCCTTTTTGGTTCCTTTTGTGGCGATTGACAAAAGGGACTCGCCCGAGGGGGCGAAACAAGACGGTCGGGCAAACTCGGTGCGGCGCAGAAACACCCAAGCCAAGGCAGCGCAAGCGCTGTTCGCGGGAATGACGAGGGTGGGAGGATTGCGCCTGACCGACGCATCGCTCATCTTCCTTCAGGGCGGGGCGCGCAGCCGAGGGTTGGGGAGAGGGCGCTCTTGCACCCAACATCCACGCCACCGGGAAACTGTTCGCGAGCAAGCTCGCTCCCAGGAAACACACCATGCCTCCCTGGACTGCAGGAGCGCGCCCTGCGCGCAAATCGCGGACGGAGTCCGCTCCTACGGTCGACCCCTGTGCCAGGCGCCGTAGGAACGGACTCCGTCCGCGATTAACTCAGGTCTCGAAATAGAAACTCTGGAACCGCTCCGCCAGTTGCACGGTGAGTTGCGCCGCCTGCACATGGTTGGGATGGGGCCCATAGTCCTGGGCCGCCTTGAACGACTCGAAACTGATGATCATGGCGAAGTCGAAGCTGTCGTCCGAGCCGACGCCGCCCAGGTTGGCCCGGGGGCCGAAGCGGACTTCGCTGACGCCGGGGATCTGCCGCAGGCTTTCGCAGGCGGCGGTCAGTTGGGCGATGTGTTCCAGGTTGCCCGGCTCTTTCAGCCAGGACACGACTACGCAATGCACGCTCATGGGCAGCATTCCTCTGTTGGTTGCGGGTTGATGCAGTTGCGCAGCGGCGCGCCCTGCAGGGCGTCGAGCAGGTTGTCGAAGGCCTCGAGGGTCATGCGCTTGTGCGTCTCGCGGGTGGAGGCGCCGTTGTGCGGCGACAGCACCAGGTTGGGCAGGCCGAGCAGCGCCGGGTTCACCGCCGGCTCGCCTTCGGTGACGTCCAGCCCGGCCGCCGCCAGCCGGCCTTCGCGCAGGGCCGTGGCCAGGGCGGTTTCATCCACCAGGCCGCCGCGGGCGGTGTTGATCAGGATGGCCTCGGGCTTCATCTGCGCCAGCTGCGGCGCGCCGATGATGTGGTGGGTGGCGGCGCTGTAGGGCAGCTGCAGGATGAGCGCGTCGCTCTGCTCCAGCAGGCTGTCGAAGTCCAGGTAGCGCACGCCGAGCCGGACTTCTTCCTCCACCGGCAGGCGCCGCCGGTTGCAATAGGTGACGTCCATGTCGAAGCCGCAGGCGCGCTTGGCCAGTTCCATGCCGATGCTGCCCAGGCCGAGGATGCCCAGCTGCTTGTGGTGCACGTCCTGGCCGAACAGCGGCGAGGAGTCGGCGCGCCAGCCGCCGCCGCGGACGAAGGCGTCGGCCTCGACGATGCGCCGGGCCGCGGCCAGCAGCAGGCCGAAGGCGAGGTCGGCGGTGGCCGCGGCGACCGCCTTGGGGGTGTTGCAGACGCGGATGCCGCGGGCCGTGCAGGCGGCCACGTCGATGTGGTCGAAGCCGGCGCTGACGGTGCTCAGCACCTTCAGGCGCGGGCAGCGCTCCAGCAGGGCGGCGTCGATGCGGTCGGCGGGCAGCACCAGGGCGTAGTCGGCCCCGCTCAGCAGCTCGCCCAGGTCATCCGGGAGGCCGCGTTCGGGCATGCGGAGCTCGGCCCTTTCGCGCAGGCTTCCCAACAGCGCATCGGGTACCTGGCGCGACAGGGCGATGCAGGGAGTGGTGTTCATCGCTGTCTCCTCAGTCGCGATAGCTGGTGTCGATGCGGTTGAGCCTGCGCAGCAGCGCCGGCCAGACGAAGTCGCCGCCCTGGCCGCCGGTCTGCTTGTCGACCACCTCGGCCACGCCGTCGATGATCTGCGGATCGACCTGCACCAGCTGGCCGCCGGCCTGGGCCGCCAGCTGGATCTGGCAGGTGGTCTCGAAGGTGTACATGTTGAGGAAGGCGTCGGCGACGCTGCGGCCGACGGTGAGCAGGCCGTGGTTGCGCAGCATGAAGAACAGCTTGTTGCCCAGGTCGGCCTGCAGGCGCGGCTTCTCGTCGTCGCGCAGGGCCACGCCCTCGTAGTCGTGGTAGGCCAGCGAGGAGAGCACGAAGGTGGACTGCTGGCTGATCGGCAGCACGCCGCACTCCTGGGCGCTGACCGCGACGCCGGCGCGGGTGTGGGTGTGCAGCACGCACTGGATGTCGTGGCGCGCGGCATGGATGGCGCTATGGATGACGAAGCCGGCGCGGTTGGCGTCGTAGGGGCTGTCGATCACCTTGTTGCCGTCCTGGTCGATCTTCACCAGGTTGGAGGCGGTGATCTCGTCGAACAGCAGGCCGTAGGGGTTGATCAGGAAGTGATGCTCGGGGCCGGGGACGCGGGCGCTGATGTGGGTGAAGACCAGGTCGGTCCAGCCGAACAGGGCGACCAGCCGGTAGCACGCGGCGAGGTTGACGCGCAGTTGCCATTCTTCGTCGCTCACCTGGTCGCGGACATGGGGGAGGGCGAGTTCGTGGGCCATGGGGCATTCCTTCTTGGAGGTGTTCTTGTAGATGTTGTGGTGGAGCGCCCGAGGCTAAGGCGTGGCGAGGTGCGGCGACTGTCCTGAATTTGACGTCCGTCCTGCTGGCGCCCGGTCGCCCCTTGCGGCCGATTGGGGGAGGCCGTCGATGCGCCTTGTGCTGGCTCGCCCGTCGGCCGAATAATGGGAGCAACGTCCCGGATTCCATGGAGCCTTCAGGCGTGACCTTCCCCTCGATGTTGTCGGAGTCCCATCTTGCCGTGCTGCTGGCCAGCCCCTGGTTCGGCGGCCTGCCGGAACAGGTTCGCGACGACATGCTGGCCCGCGCCGGCGTGCGCGCCCTGAACACCGGCCAGCAGCTGTTCCGCTGCGGCGAGCCGCCGGATGGCCTGTACATCGTGCTGCAGGGCATCATCCGCCTGAGCAACACCACCCGCGACGGCCAGGAGGCGGTGCTGAACTTCTACGAGCCGGGCAGCTGGCTGGGCGAGGTGTCGATGCTCGACCACAGCAACCGCCTGCACGACGCCCATGCCCACGAGCCCTCCCAGGTGCTGCACATCAGCCCGCTGGCCCTGGGCGAGCTGTGCGAGCGGCACCCGGCGCTGGTGCGCATGCTGCTGGACCTGGAGGTGTCGCGCCTGCGCGCCATGCTGGTGGCCTTCTCCGCCTTTTCCACGCAGTCGCTGGAGCAGCGCCTGGCCGGGCGCCTGCTGGGGCTGAGCGAGTCCTTCGGGACGAAGGAGGCGCAGGGGGTGGCCCTGGACCTGCGGCTGTCCCAGGAGTCCATGGCGCAGCTCATCGGCGCCACCCGCCAGCGCGTCAACCAGGTGCTCAAGCAGTGGGAGCAGCAGGGCCTGATCCGCCAGCGCTACGGCCAGCTCCTGCTGCTGCGCCCGGACGCCCTGCAGACGCTGGCCCAGGAGCGGCCGGACCGCTAGCCCAGCGACCCTAGGTGCCCGATGGCGGCTGGCCCGCGGCCTGCAGTTCGGCGCGCCGGTCGTGGGCGCGCTCGATCAGGTAGGCGCGGATCTGCTCCACCTGCTCCGGCGCCAGCCGCCCGGCGAACGGCGGCATGCCGCGGCCGGCCCGCGCGCCGGCGACGATGCCCTGGAAGTCCTTGTGCGTCTGCGCCGTCATGTAGCGCAGGTCGGGAATCACGTTGGCACTGAAGGCGCCCAGGCCGTGGCACACCCCGCAGTGCTCGCGGAACAGCTGGTCGCCGGCCGCCACCGTGGCCGCGTCGGCGCTCAGCGGCGGCGGTTCGGGCAGTACGAGGGCGCGCCGCCTGACCTCGGGCATGGGCGCGTTGCCGCCGAGCCTGAAGGTGAACACCCGGGCGTCGGGCACGGTGCGCGTGCGTTCGGACAGGGCGCCGAGGGTGATCGGGTAGGCGCCGCCCCAGCCGCTGCTGAAGGTCACGTACTGCTCGCCGTCCACGCTGTAGGTGATGGGCGCGGCCACCACGCCGCTGCTGACTTCGCGCTGCCAGAGCAGCTTGCCGCTGTCGGCCGCGTAGGCCAGCAGGCGGCCATCGTGGGTGCCCTGGAACACCAGGTTGCCGGCGGTGGCCAGGGTGCCGCCGTTGGCGATCTGCGCGTAGGGCACCGACCAGGCTTCCTTCTGCCGCAGCGGGTCCCAGGCCTGCAGCTTGCCGGTGTAGATCCGCGCGAATTCGTCGATGCTCTTCTTGTCCCTGGGCATCGGCGGCAGCTCTACCCCGGAGTTCCACTGGCCCTTGGCGGGTATGTCGATCTTCGCCTTCGGATGGAGGATGTCGGCCGTCGATTGCGTGGGGATGTAGACCAGGCCGGTCTTCGGGCTGTAGCTCATCGGGTGCCAGTTGTGAGCGCCCTGGGAGCCGGGGAACACCAGCTTGGTCTCGCCCTTGCTCCAGTAGTCGGCCGCCTCCAGGTCGACGATCGGCCGGCCGCTGTGCAGGTCCACGCCCTTGGCCCAGTTGACCTTGGGCGCGTACTGGGCGGCCGAGAGCAGCTTGCCCGTGGCCGCGTCCAGCACGTAGAAGAAGCCGTTCTTCGGCGCCTGCATCACCACCTTGCGCGGCTTGCCGTCGATGGCCAGGGTGGCGACCATGATGTGCTGGGTGGCGGTGTAGTCCCAGGCGTCGCCCGGCGTGGTCTGGTAGTGCCAGACGTACTGCCCGGTGTCGGGGCGGACCGCGACTATGGAGGAGAGGAACAGGTTGTCGCCCTTGCCCTGCGAGCGCTGGCCGTAGTTCCAGAAGGAGCCGTTGCCGACGCCGAGGTAGAGCAGGTCGAGCTCGGCGTCGTAGGCCATCGAGTCCCACACGGTGCCGCCGCCGCCCTGCTTCCAGTACTGGTCGCCGAACCAGGTCTTGCGGATCATGCCGATGGTGTCGGTTTCGTCGCCCTGCGCCGGGTCGCCCGGCACGGTGAAGAAGCGCCAGGCCTGCGCGCCGGTCTCGGCGTCGTAGGCGGTGACGTAGCCGCGCACGCCGAACTCGCTGCCGCCGTTGCCGATCACCACCTTGCCCTTGATGATGCGCGGGGCGCCGGTGATGGTGTAGTTGCGCGCGTGGTCGAGCACGGTGTCCACCGACCAGACGCGTTGCCCGCTGCGCGCGTCCAGCGCCTCCAGCCGGCCGTCGTAGACACCCACGTAGACCTTGCCGTTCCACACCGCCACACCGCGGTTGGCCGCGTCGCAGCAGCCCGAGCCCTGGATGCCGCGGTAGACCCCCGGGTCGTACTGCCACAGCAGCTTGCCGGTGCGCGCGTCCAGGGCGTGGACGATGCTGTAGGCGCTGGTGGTGTACATCACGCCGTCCACCACCAGGGGCGTGGCCTCGACCACGCGGTCCAGCCCGAACCCGTAGTCCCAGGCCAGGCCCAGTTGCCCCACGTTCTGCTCATTGACCTGCTCCAGCGGCGAATAGCGCTGCTCGCCGTAGGTGCGGCCGGTGCTCATCCAGTTGCCGGGCTCGCTGTCGGCGGCAGTCAGGCGCTGGGCGTCGACCGCCGCCGGGCCGCCCGCCCAGGCCAGCGGAGCCGCGAGCAGCAGCGCCGCCCCGGTATTCCAAGGTGCTTTCATGCTGGGTTCCCCCATGGTGCCGCCAGCGGCGGCGCGTTTCGGGCGAGGCTCAGTGCGCAGGACGGTGCCCCGGCGGCAGGCCGCCGCCGGGACCGGCCGTCAGGCGTGACGCGCTGTGCAGGTCACGGCTCCAGCCCCAGCGCAGCTGGCCACCTGCGGATAGGCCACCGTGTCGATCAGCTGGCGCGTGGCGGCGCCGTAGGGCGGCGTGATCAGCTCGAAGCTGCCGCCGGCGCGGCGCTCGTAGAAGCCGCGCGGGTTGGAGAACTCGCGGAAGCCTTCCTCGCCGTGGTGCCGGCCCATGCCGCTGGCGCCCACCCCGCCGAAGCCCATGGACGCCAGCGCGCCCTGCATCACGGCGATGTTGAAGCACACGCCGCCCGAGCGGGTGCGCGTGGCGATCGCCTGGCGCAGCGCCGGGTCGTCGCTGAAGAGGTAGATGCCCAGCGGCGTGTCGCCCTGGTTGATGCGCGCGATGAGGTCGTCGGTGCTCTTGTAGGTCTGCACCGGCAGGATCGGGCCGAAGATTTCCTCGCGCACCACCTGGGCGTCGTCGCGCGGGTTGACCACGATGTGGAAGGGCATGTCGCGGGCGCCGGCATCCATCTCGCGGCCGATGCGGATCACCTGGTCGCTCTTGTCCTGGGCGTCCTCCAGCAGGCGTTGCAGGCGCTCGACGTGGCGCTGGTTGATGATGCCGCTGGCGCTGCTGGCGCCGTTGTCGTGGCCGAAGCTGTGCTGCATCACTTCGCTCAAGGCCTTCACGAAGTCCTGCAGGCCCTCCTCAGGCACCAGCAGGTGGTCGACGGTGATGCACAGCTGGCCGCGCTTGATGGCCTTGATGCCGGCGATGGCCGCCAGCGTCTGCGCGTCGCCGAGCTTGTCGCGGCCGACGATGGTGGGGTTGCGCCCGCCCAGTTCGAGGGTGACCGGCACCAGGTTCTCGGCGCAGCGCTTCATGATCTCGCGGCCCACCGCGGTGCCGCCGGTGAACAGCAGGTGGTCCCAGGGCAGCGTGGCGCAGTGCCGGGCCAGTTCCAGGTCGCCGTTGACCACCGCGACCTCGTCCTCGGCGAAGTAGGCCGCGAACATTTCCTGCAGCAGGGCGCCGCTGTTGGGCGTGAGGTCCGAGGGCTTGAGGATCACCCGGTTGCCGGCGCCGAGCATGTCGATGAGCGGGCCGATGCCGACGTCGAAGGGGAAGTTCCACGCCGCCATGTTGCACACCACGCCCTTGGGGCTGTACTGCACGTAGGCCAGCGACTCGCCCTGGGTGGCGGGGTCGACCGGCTTGGCGATGGGCTTCATCCACTGCTGGACGTTGGCGCAGTCGAAGCGCACGCGCTCGACCATCGACAGGATTTCGGTGAGGTCCGCCGCCGCGCCCGAATGGCTGCCGAAGTCCGCCACCAGCGCTTCGTGGATCCTGGCGCGGTAGCTGTACATCATCGGCACGATGCGCGACATGCGCTCGATGCGCGTCTCGGCGCTGGGGAACATGTCCTGGGCGAAGGCCGCTTTCTGCAGCGCGAACAGGCGCTCCAGGCGCTGGATGGGGGTTTGCGTGGTCATGACAGGTCTCCGGTGGGTAGCCGCGCGTCCGGTCCCGGATGGAGCGGGCCGTGCGGGAGGGCGCTGGCCCCCGGCCAGGGGCACGGGGGCAGCAGGATGCTCGGGCCGACGGCCTCGATGTCGGTGTGGCCGCAGAAGGCCATGCTCAGGCTCAGTTCGTTGTGGATGATCTCCAGCGCGCGGCTCACGCCGGCCTCGCCGAGGGCGCCCAGGCCGTAGACGAAGGCGCGCCCCAGCAGGCAGCCGCGCGCGCCAAGGGCGCGGGCGCGGAGCACGTCCTGGCCGCTGCGGATGCCGCCGTCCATCCAGACTTCGGTCTGCGCGCCGACCGCCTCGACTATCGGCGGCAGCGCGCGGATGCTCGACTGGGTGCCGTCGAGCTGGCGGCCGCCGTGGTTGCTGACCACGATGGCGTCGGCGCCGTGGGCCACGGCGTTGCGCGCGTCGTCGACGTCCTGGATGCCCTTGAGCAGCAGCGGGCCGTCCCACCAGCGGCGGATTTCGGCGACGTCGGCCCAGTTCAGCGACGGGTCCAGCTCGCCGCCGCGCCAGCGCGCCATGTCGGCCATGCTGTCGATGCCGGGTGCGTGGCCGACCACGTTGCCGAACGCGCGCCGCGGCGTGCCGGCCATGCCCAGCGCCCAGCGCGGGTGCCTGGCCACGTCGAGCAGCTGGCGCAGGCTCATGCGCGAGGGATCGGTCAGGCCGTTCTTCAGGTCCTTGTGGCGCTGGCCCACCAGCGACAGGTCGAGGGTCAGCACCAGCGCCGTGCAGCCGGCGGCCCTGGCGCGCTCGACCAGGCGCCGGGCGAAGGCGCGGTCGCGCATCACGTAGAGCTGGAACCAGAAGCCGGGGCCGGCGTGTTCGGCCACGTCCTCGATGGAGCAGATGCTCATGGTGGACAGCGTGAAGGGCACGCCGAAGGCCCGCGCCGCCCGTGCCGCGAGGATTTCGCCGTCGGCGTGCTGCATGCCCAGCGCGCCCACCGGGGCGAGCGCCAGCGGCATGGACAGGCGCTGGCCGAGCAGCGTGGTGACGGTGCTGCGCCGGTCGATGTCGATGGCCACGCGCTGGCGCAGCAGCAACTGCTGCAGGTCGGCCTGGTTGGCGCGGTAGGTGCTCTCGGTCCAGGAGCCCGAGTCGGCGTAGTCGTAGAACATCCGCGGCACGCGGCGCTGGGCCAGGGCACGCAGGTCCTCGATGCAGGTGATGCAGGTCATGGCGCGCCGCCGTCGAGCAGCTTGCCCGGGTTGAGGATGCCGGCGGGGTCCAGCGCGCGCTTGATCGCGCCCATCAGCGCGCGTTCCTGCGGGCTGCGGGTGATCGACAGCCAGGGCTTCTTCTCCAGCCCGATGCCGTGCTCGGCCGATACCGAGCCGCCGCGCGCCCGCAGTTCCGCGTAGACCAGCGCCTCGATGCGCGGCTTGAACCGTTCGAGGTCGGCGTGGGGCAGGGTGACGACCAGGTGCAGGTTGCCGTCGCCCAGGTGGCCGAACACGTAGAGCCAGTGCGCCTTGGCTTCCGCGAGCAGCAGTTGCTGCACCTGGCGCACGTAGCCGTCCATCTCGGCGATCGGCAGGGAGATGTCGAAGCCCAGCGGCATGCCGTGCCGCATCACCTGTTCCACGTCGTCGCGCAGCGCCCAGAAGGCCTGCGCATCGGCGTCGGAGCGGGCGAGCACCGCGTCGCTCAGCAGCCCTTGCTCCAGGGCCGCTTCGAGCGCGGCCTCGAAGCGCTGGCCGTCGGCGTCGCGCTGGCTGCCCTGGGCCTCGACCAGCACGTAGAAGGGGTGCTCCTGGCCCAGCGGCGGCAGGCTCCTGGCCGGCGGCGTGGTCACCAGGTGGTAGAAGGACTGCCACATCACCTCGAAGGACGACAGCGAGCCGCCCAGCGCGCGGTCCATGTGGCGCAGCAGGCCGGCCACGGCGTCGAAGCCCGGCGCCGCCAGCAGCGCGGTGTGGCTGGCCAGCGGCTTCTCGCGCAGGCGCAGCACCAGGCGGGTGATCACCCCCAGGGTGCCTTCGCTGCCGATGAACAGCTGCTTGAGGTCGTAGCCGGTGTTGTTCTTGATCAGCGGGCGCAGGGACGACACAACGGTGCCGTCGGCCAGCACGGCCTCCAGCCCCAGCACCATGTCGCGGGTCATGCCGTAGCGCAGCACGCGGGTGCCGCCGGCGTTGGTGGCGGCGGTGCCGCCCAGGGTGGCGCTGCCGCGCGCGCCCAGGTCCAGCGGGTAGAGCAGGCCCTGGGCCTCCACGGCTTCCTGCAGGGCCTGCAGGGTGACGCCGGCCTGTACGGTGGCGGTGCGTTGTTGCGGGTCGATGGCCTCGATGGCGCGCATGCGCTCCAGCGACAGGATGATCTCGCCGGGCCCGGCATCGGCGCCGCGCACCAGGCCGGTCAGGCCGCCCTGGGGTACTACCGGCAACTGCCGTTGGTGGCACCAGCGCAGCACGGCGGCGACTTCCCCGGTGCTGGCCGGGCGCACCAGGGCCCGCGCCCGCAGGTGGTCGGCGCTCAAGGCGCCGGCCGAACGGCTGGCGAGATCGGCCGCGCAGAGCACGCCGTTGTCGCCGACGATGGCGCGCAGCGCCTCGACTATGGGGTCCATATGCGATCGTCTCCTAGCGGGGAGTGGCTGGCGCGCGGGCGATGTCGTGCCGCGAGGCCTTGAGCTGCGCGCGTTCCTTTTCCACCTGCTCGACGTGGCGCTGGCGCACGTGGCCATAGCCGCGGATCTTCTCCGGCAGCGAAGCCAGGGCGACGGCGGTGTCGAGGTTGCCGGCGTCGAGGGTGGCGATCAGGCCGTCGACCTCGCGCTCGTACTCGGCCAGCAGGCGCAGCGCCAGCCGGCGTTCGGCGCTGTTGCGGAAGGGGTCGAGGAGGGTGCCGCGCAGGCCCTTGCAGTGCTTGAGCAGGCCGAAGGCCTTCAGCAGCCAGGGCCCGACTTCCTTCTTGTAGGGCTTGCCGTGCTGGTCCAGGCCGCCGAAGGGCCAGGCGCCGACGTTGAAGTGGACCTTGTAGTCGCCCTCGAACACCGCATCGAGTTCTTGCCTGAAGGTGGCGGAAGCATAGAGGCGGGCTACTTCGAACTCGTCCTTGATCGCCAGCAGCTTGAAGTAGTAGCGTGCCACCGCCGTGCTGAAGCGCTCGCCCAGGCCCTGCCCGCGCTCGGCCGCCATGGCGCGGTCCACCAGGGCCTTGTAGCGCCGGGCATAGGCCTTGTTCTGGTACTCGGCCAGGTAGGCCATGGAGCGCTGGACGATGGCGTCGAGGGACATGTCGATGCGCGGCGCGGGCGCGACCGGCTTGCCGGCGCAGGCGGCCCGTTCCACCGCCTGCAGGTCGACCGCCGCGCGGCGGCCCCAGAGGAAGCTGGTCTTGTTGAAGTCGACCTGCACGGCGTTGAGTTCCAGCGCGCGCATGATGGCCGCGTGGGACAGCGGCACGCTGCCCAGCTGCCAGGCCGCGCCGAGCATGAACATGTTGGCGGCGATGCTGTCGCCCATCAGCTGCGCGGCGATGCGCAGGCCCTCCATGGCCAGCAGCTGGCCGTCGCCGCAGCGCTGGCGGATGCGCTCGACCAGCGCGCCGGCATCCATCTTCCAGTCGGGGTTGCGCGCGAAGTCGCTGGTGGGCACCAGGTCGCTCGCCACTATCACCCGCGTGCGGCCGGGGCGCACGCGCAGCAAGGCCTCGTCGCCGGCGGTCACCACCAGGTCGCAGCCCACTATGGTGTCGGCTTCGGCCGTGGCGATGCGCGTGGCATGCAGGCGCTGCGCATCGGCGGCGATGCGCACGTGGGACATCACCGCGCCGTACTTCTGCGCAAGGCCGGTGACGTCCAGCACCGAGACCGCCAGCCCCTCGATGTGCGCGGCCATGCCGAGCACCTGGCCGATGGTGACCACGCCGGTGCCGCCGACGCCGGTGATCAGCAGCGAGAACTCGCCGGCGAGCGCCGGCAGCGCCGGTTCCGCGATGGCCGGGAAGTCCGCCGCGGCCACGCCCGCGGTTCGCGTCTTGCGCAGCCTGCCGCCGTGCACGGTGACGAAGCTCGGGCAGAAGCCCTCGACGCAGGAGTAGTCCTTGTTGCACGAGCTCTGGTTGATCTTGCGCTTGCGCCCGAAGGGGGTTTCCAGCGGTTCGATGGACAGGCAGTTGGAGGCCCTGGAGCAGTCGCCGCAGCCCTCGCAGACGGCCGCGTTGATGAAGCTGCGCTTGGCCGGGTCGGCCCACTTGCCGCGCTTGCGCAGGCGCCGGCGCTCGGTGGCGCAGGGCTGGTCGTAGACGATCACCGACACCCCTTCGATCTCGCGGCAGCGCAGCATCACCGCGTCGAGTTCGGTGCGGTGCAGCAGCGGCACGCCGGCCGGCAGGCTGCCGGCGGGGTGCTTGGCCAGGTCGTCGGTCAGCACGAAGATGTGCCGGACGCCCTCGGCCATCAGCTCGGTGACCACCTGCGGCACCGTCAGCTCGCCGTCGATGGGCTGGCCGCCGGTCATGGAGACGAAGCCGTTGAACAGCACCTTGTAGGTCATGTTGGCCTTGGCCGCGATGGCCTGGCGGATGGCCAGGAAGCCGGAATGGAAGTAGGTGCCGTCGCCGATGTTGACGAATACGTGCTTTTCCCGGGTGAAGCGGTGCTGGCCCAGCCAGTGCATGCCTTCGCCGCCCATCTGGGCGAACATCGGCGGCGTCTTGATCGGGTCGTGCAGCACGGCCATGGCGTGGCAGCCGATGCCGACCATGGCCCGCGAGCCGTCGGGCACCTGGGTCGAGCGGTTGTGCGGGCAGCCCGAGCAGAAGCCGGGGTTGCGGTTGGGCGCGGCCGGGTCGGGCAGGCCGGGCAGTTTGTTGGTGGCCGGCGGCAGCGCCATGTCGGGCAACTCGGGGTGCAGCTTGCGCAGTTGCCCGTGGATGGCGTGCATGACCTGCGTCGGCGACAGCTCGCCCCAGCCTTGCAGCACAGCCTCGCCATGCTCGGGGGCGAAGGCCTGGGCCGCGTCGTATTTACCGGCCACGCGCGGGTGGTTGGGCAGCGCCAGGTCATAGAGGATGCCCTTGACCTGGTCTTCGAGGATGCCGCGCTTTTCCTCGACCACCAGGATGGCGTCCAGCCCGTCGGCGAATTCGCGGACGAACTGCGGGTCCAGCGGCCAGATCAGCCCGGCCTTGCCGATGCGCAGGCCCAGCTCGCGCTGGCGCGTCTCGTCCAGGCCCATCCCGGCCAGGGCCTGCAGCACGTCCTGGTACGACTTGCCGGCCGACAGCACGCCGAGCCGGGCGCCGGGCACCTCCTGCAACAGGTGGTTGAGGCGGTTGGCGCGGGCGTAGGCCACGGCCGCCGGCAGCCGGTGGTTGACCAGGCGCTCCTCGCCCATCAGCGGGATGTCGAAGGTGCGGATGTTCAGGCCCTGGGGTCCCAGGTGCGGGGCAACCTGCAGCTCGGGCAGGACGATGCGCGGCGAGTCGGGGCCGACGCGCACCGAGCCGCCGCCCTCGACCACGTCGTTGTGCACCTTGAAGCCCACGGCGCAGCCGCAGAAGCGGCTCATGGCGAAGCCGTGCAGGCCCAGGTCGAGCAGTTCCTGGGTGTTCGACGGGTAGAGGATCGGCAGGCCGGCGGCGATGAAGATCGGGTCGGAGAAGTTGATGACCGAGGAGGACTTGACGCCGTGGTCGTCGCCGGCGATGGCCAGCACGCCACCGTACTTGTGGGTGCCGGCGCTGCCCAGGTGGCGCATGGCGTCGGCGCTGCGGTCGGTGCCCGGGCCCTTGCCGTACCAGATGCCGAA
The DNA here is from genome assembly GCF_000812405.1 of Pseudomonas sp. PI1. Lineage (NCBI taxonomy): Bacteria > Pseudomonadati > Pseudomonadota > Gammaproteobacteria > Pseudomonadales > Pseudomonadaceae > Pseudomonas > Pseudomonas sp. PI1. The sequence goes on along the minus strand of NZ_JWMC01000072.1, from coordinate 16,419 downwards.
CACGCCGTCCACGCTCGAACCGGGCAGCAGGCCGACGTACTGCGAGCCCCACACCGCGGTGATCGCCAGGTCCTCGTTGACCCCCGGCATGAAGTGGATATTGTTGGCCTCCAGGCGCGCCTGCTGGGCCCACAGCTCCATGTCGTAGCGGCCCAGCGGCGAGCCGCGGTAGCCGGAGATGAAGCCGCCGGTGTCCAGGCCCGCGGCCTGGTCGCGCCAGCGCTGCTGCAACGGCAGGCGCGACAGGGCCTGGGTGCCGGTGAGGTAGATCCAGCCCTCGCGGGTTTCGAACTTGTCGTCGAGGCTGACGCTCGGGTGGGGCAGAGGGGCGTTCATCACGGTGTCTCCTGCTTATTCTTGTTCTGGCGTCTCTCGCGGAGTACAAGCGGCGGGGGCGGGCAGGGCATGCCCGCCGGGCGGCTCATGGCGCCACGGCGATCGTTGGAAAATAGTGCGGCGCGATACCGCGGGAGACTGTTAGGTATTTGCAATGCGAGGACGCTGTAGGAGTACTCATGACTACCCCTTCCGAGGTATCGGCAAGCCACCTGCGGACGCTGCTGGGCAACCCCTCGTTCGCCCTGCTGCCGGCGGAGGTGCGCGACGAGGTCCTGGCCCACGGCCGGCAACGCCGGCTGGCGGCCGGGCAGCGGCTGTTCCGCCGCGGCGACCGGGCCGATGGGCTGTACATAGTGCTGGAGGGCTCGCTGCGCCTGAGCGGCACTTCCCGGGATGGGCTGGAGGCGGTGCTGAACTTCTACGAGCCGGGCTGCTGGGTCGGCCTGGTGTCGCTGCTCGATGGCCAGCCGCGCATCCATGATGCCCAGGCGGCCATGCCGTCCCTGGTGCTGCAGCTCACCCCGGCGGACGTCGAAAGCCTGATCGGCCGGCATCCCGCCTTCGCGCGCTTTTTGCTGCACCTGCAGAGTTCGATGCTGCGCGCGTTGCTGGTCGGCTTCGAGGCCTTTTCCACCCAGTCGCTGGAACAGCGCCTGGCCAGCCGCCTGCTGGCGCTGGCCGCGGCCTTCGGCTCGGCCAACGCCGATGGCGGGCTGGCCATCGAGCTGCGCCTGTCCCAGGAGACCCTGGCGCTGCTGCTGGGCAGCACCCGCCAGCGGGTCAGCCAGTTGCTGAAGAAATGGGGCCAGGACGGCATTATCGAGCAGAAGTACGGCTGCATCGTGGTGCTCGACCGGGGTCGGCTGGAGGCGCTGGCCCGGGAATGAGGCTTCAGCCTTCCTGGCACTCCTGCCAGCGCTTGCGCGCGCGCAGGTAGGCGGCGGTGTCGGCGTAGCCGAGGCGGGTGGCGATGCGTTCGCGGTCCAGGCCCTGCAGCTCCAGATATTGCTCGAGCTCCGTGCGCACCGCGGCCAGCACCTGGCGGTAGCCCAGGTTCTGCTCCAGCAGGCGCCGGCGCAGGGTGCGGGGGGTCATGTGCAGCGCCGCGGCGGCGCTCTCCAGGCTGGGCGCGGCGCCGCTTTCCAGTTCGCCGCGGACGTGCTGCGCCACCCGCGCGGCGGCCCCGCTGAACTGCTGCAGGCGCGCCAGGCGCTGTTCCAGGCCGCTGACGATCAGCTCCACCAGCACCGGGTGGTGGCCGCGCATCGCTACCTTGAGCACGCTCCTGTCGAAGACCAGGCGGGTGCGTTCGCAACCGAACTGCAGGTTCGGCCCGAACCACTCCCGGTACTCGGCGTGGTAGGGCGGCCGCGAGTAGGCGAACTCGGCGCGTAGCGGCAGCACGGGTTCGACGCAACCTTCGCGCAGCTGCGTCATGGTCATCGCCAGGGCGTGTTCGCTGTAGTGCCGGCGCAGGCTCTCCGAGGCCTGTATCTGCACCTCCAGCACCACTTCGCCAGCGGCTTCGACGATGCGCAGGCGGTCGAGGTCCGAGCCCAGGCGGGCGAAGCGCTGCCAGTGCCGCAGGGCCTCGCCGACGTCGGAGCAGCACAGGGTGAGGGGCACCAGCACGAAGCGCTCCCTGGGCAGGAAATGGCTGAACAGGTGCAGGCCGATGGCCGGGTCGATGCGCGCCGCGCGCTGCCAGAGGCGCTCCAGCTGCGCCCGGTCGAATTCCTCGGCGTCGCTGTGCTCGCCGAGGTAGCGGGCCAGCACCCGGCCCATGGCGCCGCGGTGCCGCGGCTGGACCGGCGTGGCCACTTTGGTTCGGTTTTTGTCCCTTTCTGGCATGTTCGCCAGCGTCCTCTTGCCGTTTCATGTGGCCGTTCGAGCGTGCTGTCCCGCCCTGCCGATCGGCGGCCAGCCACGTCCTGCCGTTGATGATAAACCGAGAATAAGAAACATGACCCGCAAATACCTGCCACGCCGCGCCGCGACCCTGGCCACGCGCCTGCTATTGCTCGCTCTGCCGGTACTGGGCGGCGCCGTCCAGGCGGCGGACAAGCCCAACATCGTGGTGATCTTCGGTGACGACATCGGCATGTGGAACCTCAGCGCCTACAGCCGTGGCGCCATGGGTTACCGCACGCCGAACATCGACAGCATCGCCAAGGGCGGCGCCATCTTCAGCGACCACTACGCCCAGCCCAGCTGCACCGCCGGGCGCGCCGCCTTCATCACCGGCCAGCTGCCGATCCGCTCGGGCATGACCACCGTCAGCCAGCCGGGCGGGCCGCTGGGCCTCAAGCCGCAGACCGTGACCCTGGCCGAGGTGCTCAAGACCCAGGGCTACACCAGCGGCCAGTTCGGCAAGAACCACCTGGGCGACCGCAACGAGTACCTGCCGACGGTGCACGGCTTCGACGAGTTCTTCGGCAACCTCTACCACCTCAACACCGAGGAGGAGCCGGAGGACGTCGACTACCCGGCCGACCCCGGCTTCAAGAAGCGCTATGGCCCGCGCGGCGTGTTGCACTGCTACGCCACTGACGGCGAGACGCCCGGCGACGACCCGCGCTTCGGCAAATGGGGCAAGCAGCGCTGCGAGGACACCGGCGCGCTGACGCGCAAGCGCATGGAGACCGTCGACCAGGAGCTGATCCAGGCTTCGTTCAAGTTCATGGACAAGGCCGTGGCGCAGAAGAAGCCGTTCTTCGCCTGGATCAACACCACGCGCATGCACGTCTTCACCCACACGCCGAACCAGTACCTGGAGCGCTGCAAGCAGTTCACCAGCGGCGAGGACGAACACTGCGCCGGCATGCTGCAGCATGACGAGGACGTCGGCACGGTGCTGAAGAAGCTCGACGACCTGGGCATCACCAAGGACACCATCGTCATCTACTCCACCGACAACGGCCCGGAGCACGAGACCTACCCCTTCGGCGGCACCAGCCCGTACCGCAGCACCAAGATGACCACCTGGGAAGGCGGCGTGCGCGTGCCGATGATGGTGCGCTGGCCGGGGCACATCCCGGCGGGCGAGGAGCTCAACGGCATCCAGTCCCACGAGGACCTGTTCACCACCCTGGCGGCCGCCGCCGGCATGCCCGACGTGCGCGAGCGCCTGGCCAAGGGCGACGACCTGGGCACCGGCGTGGTGAAGAAGAACTACATCGACGGCCTCGACAACCTGGCCTACTGGGAAGGCAAGACCGACCAGTCGGCGCGCCACGAGATCTTCTACTACGCCGAGAGCCGCCTGCAGGCCGTGCGCCTGGACCAGTGGAAGGCGCACTTCTACACCCGCGACGGCTACTACGGCAGCACCACGACACTGGAGATGCCCTGGCTGTTCAACATCCGCCAGGACCCCTTCGAGAGCTACGACCAGGCGCCCGGCCCGCGCGCCAACCTGCTGCAGAAGAAGACCTACCTGTTCAACCGGATGACCGACGCCATAGTCGCGCACCTGAAGACCTTCAGGGACTTCCCGCCGGCGCAGAAGGGCGTGTCGCTGAGCTTCGACCAGCTCAAGGAACAGATCACCAAACAGGCCGAAAAATGATCCCCCGGCGGCCGCCCGACGGCCGCCAGGTTTACCCTCGCGCGCCCGTCGCGCGCAGAACAACAAGACCGGAGTTTTACCCCCGATGAGCCAGCTCAGCCCCGCCGCCATGCAAGTCTTCGCCGCCATGCAGAACGCCCCCGTGGTGTCCCGCGACCACGCCCGCGAGGCGATCCTGCTGCTGGAGGACGACCTGCCCTGGGTCGCCCTGCCCGACGGTTCCACCATCCAGCTGCTGCACGTGGACCTGAACCAGAACCTGTGGATCAACCGCACCCGCATGAAGCCGGGCTTCGGCGTCGACACCCACTACCACACCGGCCCGGTGTTCGCCGTCACCCTGCAGGGCGAGTGGTTCTACCGCGAATACCCGGACAAGGTGAACAAGGCCGGTTCCTACCTCTACGAGCCGGCGCATTCGCTGCACACCCTGTGCGTGGCCGAGGACGCCACGGAGATCGCCGACGTCTGGTTCGCCATCTTCGGCAGCAACGTCGACATCGACGAGAAGGGCGACGTCATCCGCATCCTCGACGCCAAGACCGCCCTGGCCGTCTACCGCGCGCTGTGCGCGGCCGAAGGCAAGAGCTGCGACAAGCTGATCGTGCTCGGTGAGTGAGATGAGCCGGTTGCAGAGCGCATTCGTCACCGGCGCCGGCGGCTTCATCGGCCGTCACCTGGTGCGCCAGTTGCTGGCCGAGCAGGTGGCCGTGGTGGCCCTGATGATGCCCGGCGAAGCCGTGCCGGCGGAGTGGGGCGATAACGTCCGGGTGGTGGTCGGCGACGTGCGCCGGCTGCTCGAACTGCGCGAGCGGATCGGCCCGGTGGACGCCATCTTCCACCTGGCCGCGGTGGTCAGCGACTGGGGCAGCACCCAGTCCCACGTGGAGGTGACCGTCAAGGGCACCGAGCAGGCCATCGAACTGGCCCTGGGCTGGGGCGCGCACTTCGTGGTGACCACCAGTGTCTGCGCCTTCGCCAGCGCCCTGGCCAAGGGCCGGCTGAGCGAGGACAGTCCGGTCGGCGTGCCGTCGTCGGCCTATGAGTTCTGCAAGCAGGAACAGGAGCGCGTCACCCGCGAGGGCGTGGCGCGCGGGCTCAAGGGCACCATCGTGCGGCCGGCCAACGTCTTCGGCGTCGGCAGCATGCCCTGGGTGAACTCGCTGGTGCAGGTGCTGCGCGAGGGCGCGCCCTGCCTGCTGGGTTCCGGCGACTGGGACGCCGGGCTGGTGCACGTGAACAACCTGGTGGCGCTGCTGATCGCCGCCGCGCGCTCGGAGTACGTGCACGGCGAGGTGTTCATCGCCGCCGACGGCTTCGGCGTGACCTGGAAGACCTACCTGGAGGCCCTGGCCCAGGCCGCGCAGACGCCGCCGCCGAAAAGCCTGCCGAACTGGCTGGCGCGCTTCATGGCCAGCGCCCTGGAGTGGTGGGGGCACCTGCGCAAGCAGACGCAGCGCCCGCACCTGACGCGGCAGACCTTCCGCCTGATGGGCGGGCCCAACGAGTTCGCCATCGACAAGGCCCGGCGCCTGCTCGACTACCGGCCGCCGGTGAGCTTCGAGGCGGCCATGGCGGAGCTGGCCGAGCATTTCCGTACACAACGCCAGGCGTCGGCAGGCGCCGCAAGCGCAACAGCAGGACTGGGGAGCCAGGCATGAGTCAGTGGATCCACGGCGCGCCGCGCGTCGCCTTCATTTCCGGCGCCGGCAGCGGCATCGGCCTGCAGGTCGCCAAGGCCCTGGTGGGCGAGGGCGCCAGCGTGGCGCTGTTCGACCTGCGGGTGGAGGAGGGCGTGCTCGCCGAGCTGCGCGCCCTGTGCCGGCAGCCGCAGCAGAAAGTCGAGGCCTTCATCGTCGACATCACCCAGGCCGCCGAGGTGGACGCGGCGGTGGACGCCGCCGCCACCAGGCTGGGCGCGCCGGACTTCGCCTTCAATTCCGCCGGCATCCTGCGCACCGCGCTGTTCACCGAACTGCCGGCGGAAACCTTCGAGCTGGTGGTGCGCATCAACCTGATCGGCAGCCGCAACTTCGCCGCCGGCGCGCTGCGCTACATGCAGCGGGGCAGCCATCTGGTGCTGGTGGCCTCGCTGTCGGGAATCGTGGGCGGCTACACCCAGGCCGCCTACTGCGCCTCCAAGTTCGGCGTGGTGGGCCTGGCCGAGGTCCTGCGCCTGGAGCAGAAGCCGCGCGGCATCGACGTCTCCGTGGTGTGCCCCGGCGAGATCGCCACGCCGCTGCTGACCTACGAGCGCCAGCATGGCAGCAAGGTCACCGAGGCGCTCAACGCCACCGCCGGGGTGCTGACGGTGGAGGAAGCCGTGGCCGGCATCCTCGCCGGGCTGCGCAAGCGCGAATTCATGATCACCCCGGGCCTGCGCGCCAGGCTGTTGCGGGGCATGGCGCGCAAGACCAGCTCGCTGATGCGCTGGCTCACCGACCAGACCCTCGCCAAGGCGCTGCAGGCCGAGCGCCGCTGAGCCGCGCCGGCCGCGGCTGGGGCCGTGGCCGGCAACCCTTCCGTCATTTCCAGGGGAGCCTTTCATGTCGCGTAGAACTCTGATGATGCCGCTGTTGCTGGCCCTGGCCCTGCAGGGCCAGGCGGCCGAGTCCGTCACCATGGAACCGGTGGGCGGGCAGCCCGCCGCGGGGGAAAAGCCCTCGGTGAGCGACTTCGACTACCAGGTGAAGTACCAGCGCGCCTTCGAGGCGGTGCTCTGGTCGCTGCCCAGGGTGCAGACCCAGGGCGGGCGGGAGGCCACCCTCGGCGGGCTGGGCATCAAGGACAACGACATAGTCGCCATGTCCGGCACGGCCACGCCCAAGTTCGAGACCTGGACCGCCAACAGCTCCACGCCCTACGTGTTCGCCTATTCCGACCTCAGGCGCGAGCCGGTGGTGCTGGAGGTGCCGGCGGCCGGCCCGGACGGCAGCCTCTACGGCCAGGTGGTGGACGCCTGGCAGCGCACCATCGCCGACATCGGCCCCTCCGGAATCGACGCCGGCCGTGGCGACAAGCTGCTGCTCACCGGCCCGGACTTCAAGGGCACGGTGCCGGCCGGCTACCGCCAGGTGGTGTCGCCGACGCGGCGGATCGTCTTCGCCTTCCGCTCGGTGCGTGCGCCGGGCAAGAGCGCGGCGGACGCCTATGCCTACGCCAGGCGCCTGAAGATGTACTACCTGTCGCAGGCGGCCCGGCCGCCGCAGCAGCGTTTCGCCGACCCGCTGAACCAGCGCTATTCGTCCCTGCTACCGCAGGACGAGCGCTATTTCCAACTGCTCCACGACACCGTCACCTACGAACCGGTGCAGCCCGAGGACAAGCACATGCTCGGCCTGCTGGCCTCGCTGGGCATCGAGCAGGGCAAGCCCTACCAGCCGGACGAGAAGACCCGCCGGGCGATGCGCCAGGCCGTGGTGGACGTCTGGTTCTACCTGCAGCAGCGCTTCGACCAACTGCCCAGGGACTATTACTACTGGCCCGACCGCCAGTACGTGCCGCTGCTGCTGCCGGACGCCAACCGCGGCTTCAGCTTCGACTACCCCGGGCGCATCGACGTGGATGGCCGCGCCCTGGCGTTCTTCTGGTGCACCCTGGTGCCGCGGCAGGTGCCCGAGCGGCCGGCGGCCTACTACCTGATGGCCATGGCCGACAGCCGGGGCCGGCCGCTGGAGGCGGGCGCCAGCTACAGGCTGGTGGTGCCGGCCGACATGCCGGTGAAGCAGTTCTGGTCGCTGACCCTCTACGACCGCGCCACCATGGCCTTCATCTACACCCCGCAGAACCGCACCACGCTGGACTCCTACGGCCTGGACAAGATGAAGAAGAACGCCGACGGCAGCGTGACCCTCTACGTCGGCCCGCAGGCGCCCAAGGGCCTGGAGTCCAACTGGATTCCCACCGGCGGCAAGCGGCCGCTGCCGGCCCTGCGCTTCTACGGCGGCACCGACGCGCTGTTCGACAAGCAGTTCAAGATGCCCGACTTCGAGCGCATCGACGAGCCGGCCGCCGCAGCCGCGCCCGGCGTCATGCCCGCCGGCCTGGCGATGGGCAGCCACCTGCTGCCATGACGGATGCCTGGCATGCGCTGTAGATCCTCGCTGCTGGCTGGCTGCCTGCTGTTCGGCGCCGGCCAGGGCTGGGCGGTGGAGAACGGCGCCGGCTTCTACCTGCTCGGTTCCCGCGGCCCCATGGCCGGGGTGCTGCCGCCGCCGGGGCTGTACCTGCAGAACGACCTCTACCGCTACAGCGGCAGCGCCGGGGCGAGCCGGGACTTCCCCCTGAACGGCAAGGTGGTGGCCGGCATCCAGGTCGAAACCTGGCTGGAAATGCCGACGCTGCTCTGGTCCACGCCCGCGCAACTGCTCGGCAGCAACCTGGGGTTGTCCTGGAGCCAGCCCCTGGGCGGGCCCGGCCTCGACGTCGACGCCGAGCTGACCGGGCCCCAGGGCGGGCGCTTCGCCAGCGACGTGCACGCCTCCAACTACACCTACGGCGACCCGGTGCTGGCGGCCTTCCTCGGCTGGCACCGCGGCAACTTCCACTGGCAGGGCGGGGTGGCGCTGAACGTGCCGGCCGGCGACTACGACGACCAGGCCCTGGCCAACGTCGCCTTCCACCACTGGGGCGCCGACCCCTTCGCCGCGCTGACCTGGTTCGACCCGGCCATCGGCCTGGACCTGTCCGTCGCCGCCGGCGTCACCATCAACGCCGCCAACCCCGCCACCGACTACCGCAGCGGCAACGAGGCGCACCTGGAGTGGGCCGCCGAGCAGCACTTCGGTCCGCGCTTCTCCGCCGGCCTGCTCGGCTACCACTACCGCCAACTGACCGGCGACGGCGGCCGCGGCGCCAGCCTCGGGCCCTTCCGGGGCCGCACCCGGGCCCTGGGCGCGACCCTGGCCTGGAACTTCCCCGGCGCGCGGCCCTGGTCGCTGCGCCTGAAGGCCTACAAGGAGCAGGGCGCCTACAACCGCCTGGAGGGCCACGCCGCCTACCTGACGCTTTCCGTGCCCCTGTCTTCGTTCTGACGCGCAGGCGGGGGCCGCACCAGTTCCAACCCAGAGCAAGGAGTTCATGATGAAAGCCACACGCACGATGCTGTCCGCGCTGAGCGTGGCCGTCGCCCTGGCCGCCGGGCAGTGCCTGGCCGCGCCAAGCTATGCCGATCCGCAGGTCAGCCTGGTGATGACGCCGCAGAAGGTCGCCCAGGCCCAGGAGATCGACGCCTACAACCTGGGGGTGATGGCCTACACCTGGGGCTACCCGCTGGTGCGCCTGGAGCGGATCCTGCGCGAGTACATCGACGTACCGGCGAACAAGCCGCCGACCAGCTACCGCGGGCCGCTGAACCAGATCGGCTGGGCCACGGCGCTGTCCACCCCGGCGGACAAGGACATGCCCACGGCCAACAACGACACCCTGTACATGAGCGCGGTGGTCAAGCTGGACGAGCCCTACGTGCTGAGCGTGCCGGACACTGCCGACCGCTACTACGTGATCAACGTCTTCGACATGTACCACGACCTGGAGCACTACATCGGCCGCCGCGCCACCGGCACCCAGGCCGGGCGCTTCGCCCTGGTGCCGCCGGGCTGGAAGGGCACTCTGCCCGAAGGCGTCAAGGCGCTGCCGGTGAGCACCGACAAGGTCTGGCTGTGGGGCCGCGTGCATATCCGCCAGGGCGAGGACCTGGCGCCGGTGCTGGCGCTGCAGAAGCAGTTCGACCTGCGCCCGCTGAGCCAGCTGGGCAAGGCCGGCTACGTGCCGGCGAAGCAAAGCCTGCCGGCGCTGCCGTCGATCGATGGCGACGAACTGGGCTTCTTCACCCACCTGGGCTACGCCATGCAGCACAACCGCATGAAGACCGTGGACCAGGCGCTGGTGGGGCAACTGGCGCGCATCGGCCTCACCCCCGAGCACGGCTTCGACCGCAGCAAGCTGACCGCCGAGCAACTGCGCGGGCTCAAGCGCGCCCTGGCCGACGGCCCGCTGGTGGCCGGCAAGGCCACCATGACCTCCACCGTGCTGCGCAATGGCTGGAACGTGGCCCTGGTCAAGGAGTTCGGCTACGACTACCCGGGCCGCTCGGTCATGGCCGGCGCCTACCTGGGCGGCAACCTGGCGGAGGAGGCGGTCTACCCGATCCGCTTCACCGACGAGCAGGGCAAGCCGCTCAACGGCGAGAACCCGTACCGCCTGACCTTCGCCAAGGCGCCGCCGGTGGGGGCGTTCTGGTCGCTGACGATCTACAACGCCGGCGACAAGATGCTGGTGGACAACCCCATCGGCCGCTACAAGGTCGGCTCGGACACCCCGGGCCTGCAAGTCGCCGCGGACGGCTCGATCAGCATTCCAATCCAGCACGCCCAGCCGGCCGGCGCAGGCAAGGCCAACTGGCTGCCGGCGCCCAAGGGCGACTTCTACCTGCTGCTGCGCCTGTACCAGCCGGACGCCAGCATCCTCGATGGCAGCTACGCGCTGCCGCAGGTGACCCGCGCCCGCTAGCGGCGCGGCGGATCGCGGACGGAGTCCGCTCCTACAAAGAGGAATGCCGTGCTTTACGGCGACCTGTAGGAGCGGGCCCTGCCCGCGATTTCGCGCGCAGGGCGCGCTCCTACAGGGGAATGGCGCGGGTGGGGCGGCGTAGGTGCGACTGTCCTGCGCCCCGCGCCGAGATGCGGCGGATAACCGCGAACGGTTATGCGCCCTACGAACTCGCCGGCTGACGCTGAACTATCCGACCGCTCCGAACGGCCCCCTCTCCCGCTTGCGGGAGAGGGCTGGGGAGAGGGCGCTCTTCCGCGAGTCTTTTCGTAGGAGCGAGCTTACAGGGAGGAATACCGTGCTTCACGGCGACCTGTAGGAGCGGGCCCTGCCCGCGATTCGCGTGCAGGGCGCGCTCCTACAACGGAATGGCGTAGGTGGGGTTGCGTAGCGGATCTCATCCGCGAATCGCGCCGGAGGATCCGGCTAATCGCGGACAAGGTCCGCTCCTACGGGGGGAGGAATACCGTGTCCCCCGGCAACCTGTAGGAGCGGGCCCTGCCCGCGATTCGCGCGCAGGGCGCGCTCCTACATTGGAATGGCGTGGGTGGGGTTGCGTTGCGGATCTCATCCGCGAATCGCGCCGGAGGTTCCGGCTAATCGCGGACAAGGTCCGCTCCTACGGGGGAGGAATACCGTGTCCCCCGGCGACCTGTAGGCGCGGGCCCTGCCCGCGATTCGCGCGCAGGGCGCGCTCCTACATGGGAATGGCGTGGGTGGGGGTGCGCAGGAGCGGATCTTATCCGCGAACCGCGCCGGTGGTTCCGGCTATCGCGGACAAGGTCCGCTTCTACGAAGAGCACTGGAGGCGCCATGGTTCGGGTGGCCCGGACCGCAAAAAAAATGGCGACCCGAAGGTCGCCCAAAACCACAGGTGCTGCTGCTCAGCGAACCCCGTCGCTGCGCAGGGCAGCCGGGGTGAATTTGGCGGCGGAGGAGGGTTCGCCGAAGCGGATCCAGCTCTTCTCCTGGTTCATCATGCCGCTGACCGCGTAACGGCCGGAGATCAGGTCATACAGGGACTCCAGGGCGTACCAGGGCACCTGCTGCTTGTAGTCCTGGGTCAGCATGGCCTCGCCTACGCGCCACAGCTGGCCGCGGCCGTCGTACTGGTCGGACAGGGCGATGCTCCAGGAGTCCTCGTCGACGTAGAAGCGGCGCTTGGCGTAGATGTGCCGCTCGCCCTGCTTCAGGTTGGCTTCCACCACCCAGACGCGGTGCAGCTCGTAGCGCGCCAGGTCCTGGTTGATGTGGCCGGCCTTGAGGATCTCGTCGTACTTGTGCTTGGGCGAGGCCAGCTCGTAGTTGTTGTAGGGGATGTAGATTTCCTTCTTGCCCACCAGCTTCCAGTCGTAGCGGTTGGGCGCGCCGTTGTACATGTCCAGGCCGTCGGAGGTGCGCAGGCCGTCCACCTCGGTGGTCGGGCTGTCGTAGGCCACCTGCGGGGCGCGGCGCACGCGGCGCTGGCCGGCGTTGTACTGCCAGGCCATGCGCGGTTCCTTCACCTGGTCCAGGGAGTCGTGCACCAGCAGCACGTTGCCGGCCAGGCGTGCCGGCTCGGTCACCCGCGACTTGTAGTAGTACAGGAGGTTCTCCGCGTCCTTGGCGTCCAGGTCGGCCATGCCCTTGGGCACCGCCAGGTCTTCCTCGTAGCGGATGGCGGTGAAGCTGCCGCTGGTCTGCGGCGCGGCGGTGACCGAGGCGCGCAGGATGTTCACGCCGCGGAAGCGGGTGATGTGGTTCCACACCACTTCCAGGCCGTCCTTGGGAATCGGGAAGGCCACCCAGCGGCTGTCGGCGAAGCCCTGCAGGCCGTTGCCGCCCTGCACCAGGCTGGTCTTCAGCGCGCTGGTCTTGGCCGCCTGGTAGATGAAGTCCGGGACCACGGTGCTGCGGTGGCTCGGGTAGACGTTCATCTTGTAGTCGGGGTAGCGCTTGAACATCGCCAGCTGGCCTTCGGACAGCTTGGCCTTGTACTGCTCGACGTTCTGCGCGGTGATGGTGAACAGCGGCTTCTCGCCGGCGAAGGGGTTGCCGGGGAAGCCCTTGGCATCCACCGCGGCGGCGTTCTGCGCCAGGCCGCCGGTCCAGGCCGGGATGCTGCCGTCGGCGTTGCCGGCCTTTTCCGCGCCCAGCGGGGTGAGGCTGGTGCCCAGCTTGGCGGCTTCGTCCGGCGACACCGCGGCCAGCACGCTGCCGGCCAGCAGGGACAGGGTGAATGCGCCGATCACTCGTAGTGCTTTGTTCATCGTTGAGTCCTCGCGGATCAGAAGTTCACGCCGACACTGAACGCGAGGAAATCGCGGTCGATCAGGGTGTTGTAGTCGCCGCCGAAGAAGTTGGTGTACGACAGGCTGGCGGTGTAGGTGTTGCGGTAGTCGGCATCCAGGCCGAGGCTGATGGCCTTGGCGCCTTCGTTGAAGGTCGGGCCGTAGCCTTCCACGTCGTGGGACCAGGCGATGTTCGGCTTCAGGTTGATGCCGGCGATGGCGTTGCCGTAGTCGAGGATGCCGCGGGCGCGGTAGCCCCAGGAGGTGTTGGTGTAGAAGCCGTGGGTGTTGCCCGGCGCCCACTGGCCGTACTCGGGGGAGCGGCCGTAGCGCATGGAACTGGTGGGTTCCAGGTCGCTCAGCTGGGTCAGGCCCAGTTCGCCCACCAGGGTCAGGCGGTCGGCGCCCATCACCTGTTCGAAGAAGTGGGTGAAGGTGGTCTGCACCTGGGTCATCGGCTTGCGTTCGTAGCCGCGGTTGATGCCGCCGGGCACGTTGGGCATGGTCGGCGAGCTGGTCGCCGCGATCGGGTTGAGCACCGCCAGGGAGACGTCCGGGGTGTTGATCTGCAGCGGCATGTTCGGCCGGTAGCTGATCTCGCCGTTCCAGGCGGTGCCGGTGGGCAGGCTGGTGGCGAAGCTCAGGCCGTAGAGGCGGATGTCCTCGGGGTACTCGATGAAGTAGTTGCTGTTGCCCAGCACGGTGCTCAGGGCCATGCCCTGGACCACCGAGGAGCAACCCGGGCGGCCACCGCAGGCGGCGCCGGTGGCGGCCAGGATGCGCCCCAGCGAGGCCAGGGTGGCGCCGTTGGCGGTCTGGCTGCTGTAGTAGGGGTTGCGGCTGTGGTAGTTCATGGCGTAGGCGCCGTACTCGACGTCGTCGGTCATCCAGCGCAGGGCCAGGCCCCACTGGCCGCTGTCGCCCGGCTCGCGGTCGCCGCTGCGCGGCAGGATCACCCCTTCGTCGTTGGCGATGAAGCCCTGGCCTGCGGCCGCGGCGATGGGCTCGAACTGCGCCATCAGCGAGCCGAAGCCGGGCGCGGCGTTGTTGGCGTTGTTCAGGTTGCAGCCGTGGGGGACTACGTCGGTGCCGAAGAAGGTGCCGCAGTTGTCCAGTACCGTCTTCTCCCACTTGAGCTGGTAGAAACCCTCGACGGACAGGCTGTCGGTCACGCTCTGCGACAGGTAGAACATGTTCACCGGCAGCAGCGCTTCCTTGATCTCGGCGCCGGGGCGGCGGATGGCGGAAACGTCGATGGGGTTGATGCTGTTGATGCTGTTGGGGATGAAGGTGCTCTCGCCCCAGCTCACCACCTGCTTGCCCAGGCGCACGCTGCCCGGCAGGTTCTTGATGTCGTAGTTGTGGTAGACGAAGGCATCGAGCAGCTGCGCGCCGGAGGAGCGGGCGCCCTTGTCGCGGCCGTCGTCGCTGATGTCCTTGAACGGCCGGCTCTCGTCCTTGAGCTCGAAGTCGTACCAGTACTTGCCGCGCACGAACAGGCCGGTGTCGCCGTATTTCAGCTCCAGGTCGTGGATGCCCTTGAACAGCTTGGAGAAGGTCTCGCCCTTCTCGAAGTTCACGCGGCCGTCGTCGGTGGTGTGGGTGGCGATGTTGCCGCCGTTGTTGTAGCCGATGAAGTCCTGGTGGGGGCTCTGGGTACTCCAGCTGGCGCCCAGGGACAGGGAGGAATCGAACTGCCCCTCGATCTCGCCGATATTGAAGTTGACCGCCTTGGCAGGGGCGGCCACGCCCAGGGCGACGGCCAGCGCGAGCAGCTGCGGTTGGAAGAATCCAGGTCTTGTTATTGTTCTCATGAAACGCTCCAGTGCAGGGGGTGGAAGACTGCAGGCACAAGCTATGTGGAGCGCCGGGGGCGGATAAGCGCGCGAAAGTACGAGTGGCGCATCGGAAGAAGGTATGAGTCGTGCTGTGGCGCGGGTTCCAGCGGGGTCCAGCAATACGCTGAATGGTCCTTCATTCACTGGCTCGGTGAGATGTGGGAGTTGTCTGAAGGAATTTCGCGGGGCAACGCGCGCGCCGGGCCAGGGCCCGGTGCGTCAGGAGGTCAGAAGGGCGCCCGCAGGCGCGCGGATCAGATGAGGTAGCCGCCGTCCACCGCCAGGCTGATGCCGGTGGTGTAGCTGGAGGCGTCGCTGGCCAGGTAGAGCACGGCGCCGGCCATTTCCTCGGGGTTGGCCACGCGCTTGAGCGGCACCCGCTGCAGGATGCCGTCGAGCACCGCCTGGTTCTGCACCAGGGCGGCGGCGAACTTGGTGTCGGTGGGCCCCGGCAGCAGCGCGTTGCAGCGGATGCCGAAGGGCGCGCATTCCTTGGCGAAGACCTTGGTCATGCTGATCACCGCGGCCTTGGTCACCGAGTAGATGCCCTGCAGCTCGCCGGGGCTGATGCCGTTCACCGAGGCGACGTTGACGATGCTGCCGCCGCCTTGCGCCTGCATCAGCTTGCCGGCTTCCACCGACATGTAGAAGTAGCCGCGAATGTTGACGTCCACGGTCTTCTGGAAGGCGGCGACGTCGGTGTCCAGCACGTTGCCGTACTGCGGGTTGGTGGCGGCGTTGTTGACCAGAATGTCGAGGCGCCCGAAGCGTTCGCGGATCCAGGCGAAGGTGGCCTGGATCTGCTCCGGCTCGCCGATGTGGCAGGCCACGGCGCTGGCCTTGCCGCCGGCGGCCTGGATGGCCTCGGCCACCGCCTGGCAGCCCTCCAGCCGGCGGCTGGATACGATGACCTGGGCGCCCTGGCGGGCCAGCAGGTGGGCGATGGCTTCGCCGATGCCGCGGCTGGCGCCGGAAACGAAGGCGACCTTGCCGCTGAGGTCGAAGGGGGCGGGTGTGGACATGGGCTGCTCCGGGAACGGTTGCGAAAGGGGCCGGCCACCGCCCCCGGTCGGATCAGGAGGCGCGTCTAGGGGCGGGGCCGGCCAGGCGAGGATAGGCAGCGGGGCGGAGCGGCGGTATCGCCCGGAAGTGCGATCAGGATGATGAATGGGGATGATGGGGCCGGCGCGTGGCGAGCCGGCCCCGGGTGGCGCCTCAGGCCTGTTCGCGGGCCGGCAGCATGGCGCGCAGCACGCCGTCGCGGCGCACGTGGTGGTGCCAGATGGCCGCGGCGGCGTGGCCGAGGATGAGGGCGAAGAGCAGGTACTGGGCGGTGACGTGGAAGGCCTTGGCCGCCTCGCGCGCGGCATCGGACAGCGGCAGCGGCGGGATTTCCACGAGCCAGAACAGGTTCACCGGACGCTTGCCGAACAGCAGGCCGGTGAGCGGCATGAGGATCAGCAGCGCATAGAGCAGGGCATGGCCGGCCTTGGCGGCCAGCAGCTTGAGGCGCTCGTCGGCCGGCAGCAGCTGCGGCGCGCCATGGCGGGCGCGGACCAGCAGGCGTGTGACGGTCAGGGCCAGGACGGTCAGGCCCAGGGACTTGTGCAGGGTGAACACCCCGCCGACGCCGCCGAGCAGGCCGGCGAACAGGTCCTTGCCGTAGGGCAGGGCGATGATGGCCAGCACCAGGAGGGCGCTGAGCCAGTGCAGGGTGATCTGGGCGGGGGTGTAGCGGGCTTGGGTCACGGGGGTTCCTCTTTGCGGACGCCGGCCTTGCCGAGGGGGCTTGGGGCGGGTCGTTTTTTCGTGGGAGCCGGGGAGGGTAACCGAAGGGGGTGGGTGTTATGGGGGG
>NZ_JWMC01000010.1:0-78675 GCF_000812405.1 Pseudomonas sp. PI1 | reverse complement strand
CCCCGCCAATGGCGGGGCTTTTTCGTTGGGTGCATGTTTTGTAGGAGCGCGCCCTGCGCGCGAATCGCGGGCAGGGCCCGCTCCTACAGGTTGGCACCGAATTTCCCGACCATGCCCGCAGGGCGAAGCGTCAGTGATACTGCGCCGACAACTCGTGCACCGCCTCGAAGAAGGCGCCGGCGTGGGCCGGGTCGACTTCCGGGGTGATGCCGTGGCCGAGGTTGAACACGTGGCCGCTGCCCTGGCCGTAGGCGCCGAGGATGCGCGCCACTTCGCGGCGGATGGCTTCCGGGTTGGCGTAGAGCACCGACGGGTCCATGTTGCCCTGCAGCGCCACCTTGTCGCCGACGCGGGCGCGGGCGCTGCCGATGTCGCAGGTCCAGTCCAGGCCCAGCGCTTCGGCGCCGGTGTCGGCCATGGACTCCAGCCACAGGCCGCCGCCCTTGGTGAAGAGGATCACCGGCACCTGGCGGCCGTCGTGCTCGCGGATCAGGCCGTCGACGATCTTCTTCATGTAGGCCAGGGAGAATTCCTGGTAGGCCGCCGACGACAGGCTGCCGCCCCAGGAGTCGAAGATCTGCACGGCCTGGGCGCCGGCGCGGATCTGCCCGTTGAGGTAGCTGGTGACCGACTGCGCCAGCTTGTCGAGCAGCGCGTGCATGGCCTGCGGGTTGTCGTAGAGCATCGCCTTGGACTTGCGGAAGTCCCTGCTGGAGCCGCCTTCGACCATGTAGGTGGCGAGGGTCCAGGGGCTGCCGGAGAAGCCGATCAGCGGCACCCGGCCGTTCAGCTCGCGGCGGATGGTGCGCACGGCGTCCATGACGTAGCCCAGGTCCTTCTCCGGATCGGGGATCGGCAGCGCCTCAATGTCGGCCAGGCTGGAGACCACCTTCTTGAAGCGCGGGCCCTCGCCGCTCTCAAAGAACAGGCCCTGGCCCATGGCGTCGGGGATGGTGAGGATGTCGGAGAAGAGGATCGCCGCGTCCAGCTGCGGGTAGCGGTCCAGCGGCTGCAGGGTCACTTCGCAGGCCAGCTGCGGGTTCATGCACAGGCTCATGAAATCCCCAGCCTTGGCGCGGGTGGCGCGGTATTCCGGGAGGTAGCGGCCGGCCTGGCGCATCATCCACACGGGGGTGACGTCGACGGGCTGCTTGAGCAGGGCACGGAGGAAGCGATCGTTCTTCAGGGCAGTCATGGCGGCATCCGGCAAAAAAGTGCGGGCATTTTCGCAAAGCCCAAAGCAAAAGGCACGGCGGGGGCCGTGCCTTTTGTCCATCGCGGCATTCTGCCGCAGCGCCATGCATCTTTTGTAGGAGCGCGCCCTGCGCGCGATTCGCGGGCAGGGCCCGCTCCTACAGGGCGGGGTTCGCAGTCGTAGGATGGGTTGAGCGAAGCGATACCCATCACCACGGCCGCATGGGTTTCGCAAAGCTCAACCCATCCTACGAAAAGCACATCGGCGCAGCCGGCAAGACAGCCAATCAAACGCCGAGGTAGTCGAGGATGCCTTCGGCCGCCGTGCGGCCCTCGAAGATCGCCGTCACCACCAGGTCGGAACCGCGGACCATGTCGCCGCCGGCGAAGATCTTCGGGTTGCTGGTCTGGTGCTTGAACTGCGCGGCGGCCGGGGCGATGACGCGGCCCTGGCTGTCGATCTCGACCTGGTGCTGCTCGAACCAGGGCGCCGGGCTCGGGCGGAAGCCGAAGGCGATCAGCACGGCCTCGGCCGGGATGATCTCCTCGGAACCCGGGATCGGCTCGGGGCTGCGGCGGCCGCGGGCGTCCGGTTCGCCGAGACGGGTCTCGACCACCTTCACGCCTTCCACCCTGTCCTCGCCGACGATGGCGATGGGCTGGCGGTTGAAGAGGAACTTCACGCCCTCTTCCTTGGCGTTCTTCACCTCTTTGCGCGAACCGGGCATGTTCTCTTCGTCGCGGCGGTAGGCGCAGGTCACGCTCTTGGCGCCCTGGCGGATGGAGGTGCGGTTGCAGTCCATCGCGGTGTCGCCGCCGCCCAGGACCACCACGCGCTTGCCCTTCATGTCGACGAAGTCCTCGGGGGACTTCTCGAAGCCGAGGTTGCGGTTCACGTTGGCGATCAGGAAGTCCAGCGCATCGTGCACGCCGGGCAGGTCCTCGCCGGGGAAGCCACCCTTCATGTAGGTGTAGGTGCCCATGCCCATGAACACGGCATCGTACTCATCGAGCAGTTGCTCCATGCTCACGTCCTTGCCGATCTCGGTGTTCAGGCGGAACTCGATGCCCATGCCGGTGAAGACTTCGCGGCGACGCGACAGCACGTGCTTCTCCAGCTTGAACTCGGGGATGCCGAAGGTCAGCAGGCCACCGATTTCCGGGTTGCGGTCGAACACCACCGGGGTCACGCCGTTGCGCACCAGCACGTCGGCGCAGCCCAGGCCGGCCGGGCCGGCGCCGATCACCGCGACGCGCTTGCCGGTGGGCTTGACCTTGGACATGTCCGGGCGCCAGCCCATGGCGAAGGCGGTGTCGGTGATGTATTTCTCCACCGAGCCGATGGTCACCGCGCCGAAACCGTCGTTGAGGGTGCAGGCACCCTCGCAGAGGCGGTCCTGCGGGCACACCCGGCCGCAGACTTCCGGCAGGGTGTTGGTCTGGTGCGACAGCTCGGCGGCGGCCAGGATGTTGCCTTCGGAAACCAGCTTCAGCCAGTTGGGGATGAAGTTGTGGACCGGGCACTTCCACTCGCAGTACGGGTTGCCGCAGCCCAGGCAGCGATGGGCCTGGTCAGCCGCCTGCTGCGGCTTGAACAGGTCGTAGATTTCCACGAACTCGCGCTTGCGCTGGCGCAGCAGTTTCTTCTTCGGATCCTTGCGCCCGACTTCGATGAACTGGAAGTCATTGTTGAGACGTTCAGACATTTCAAGACCTCTTCAGACTTCAGGCGCTTATTGCGGGTTGGCACGGGTGCTGGTCAGCAGGGAACCGAGGCTCGCGGCCTTCGGTTTCACCAGCCAGAACCGACGCAGGTAGTCGTCGAGGTTCTCCAGCAGGTTCGCCCCCCACTCGCTCGCCGTTTCCTCGACATATTCCACCAGGACCTTGCGCAGGTGGCTGCGCTGGGCCTCCATCGCCTCGCCGCTGATCCGCTGGATTTCCACCAGCTCATGGTTCACGCGGTCGACGAAGGTGTTGTCCATGTCCAGGACGTAGGCGAAGCCCCCGGTCATGCCGGAGCCGAAGTTGTAGCCGGTCTTGCCCAGTACGCAGACGAAGCCGCCGGTCATGTACTCGCAGCAATGGTCGCCAGTGCCCTCGACCACCGCGTGGGCGCCGGAGTTGCGCACGCCGAAACGCTCGCCCGCGGTGCCGGCGGCGAACAGCTTGCCGCCGGTGGCGCCGTACAGGCAGGTGTTGCCGACGATGGCCGACTCCTGGGTCTTGAACGGGCTGCCCTTGGGCGGGGTCACCACCAGCTTGCCGCCGGTCATGCCCTTGCCCACGTAGTCGTTGGCGTCGCCTTCCAGGTACAGGTGCAGGCCGCCGGCGTTCCACACGCCGAAGCTCTGCCCCGCGGTACCCTTGAAGCGGAAGGTGATCGGCGCCTTGGCCATGCCCTGGTTGCCGTGCACCCGGGCGATCTCGCCGGACACGCGCGCGCCGATGGAACGGTCGCAGTTGCAGATGTCCAGCTCGTACTCGCCGCCCTTGGCGCCTTCGATGGCGCCGCGGGCCAGCTCGACCATCTTCTCGGCCAGCAGGCCCTGGTCGAACGGCGGGTTCTTCTCGACTTCACAGAACTGCGGCTTCTCGGCCGGGATCAGGTCGCTGCCCAGCAGCGGGGTGAGGTCGAGGTTGCCCTGCTTGGCGGTTTCGCCGGGCAGGATTTCCAGCAGGTCGGTACGGCCGATCAGCTCGGCGAGGCTGCGCACGCCCAGCTTGGCCAGCCATTCGCGGGTCTCGCTGGCGATGAAGGTGAAGAAGTTCGTCACCATCTCGACCGTGCCGATGAAGTGGTCCTTGCGCAGCTTGTCGTTCTGGGTGGCCACGCCGGTGGCGCAGTTGTTCAGGTGGCAGATGCGCAGGTACTTGCAGCCCAGGGCGATCATCGGCGCGGTGCCGAAGCCGAAGCTCTCGGCGCCGAGGATGGCCGCCTTGATCACGTCCAGACCGGTCTTCAGGCCGCCGTCGGTCTGCACGCGGACCTTGCCGCGCAGGTCGTTGCCGCGCAGGGTCTGGTGCGCCTCGGCCAGGCCCAGTTCCCACGGGCTGCCGGCGTACTTGATGGAGGTGATCGGCGATGCGCCAGTACCGCCGTCGTAGCCGGAGATGGTGATCAGGTCGGCATAGGCCTTGGCCACACCGGCGGCGATGGTGCCCACGCCCGGCTCGGAGACCAGTTTCACCGACACCAGCGCCTGCGGGTTGACCTGCTTGAGGTCGAAGATCAGCTGCGCCAGGTCCTCGATGGAATAGATGTCGTGGTGCGGCGGCGGCGAGATCAGCGTCACGCCGGGCACCGCGTAGCGCAGGCGGGCGATCAGGCCGTTGACCTTGCCGCCGGGCAGCTGGCCGCCCTCGCCGGGCTTGGCGCCCTGGGCCACCTTGATCTGCAGGACCTCGGCGTTGACCAGGTATTCCGGGGTCACGCCGAAGCGGCCGGTGGCCACCTGCTTGATCTTCGAGCTCTTCAGCGTGCCGTAGCGCGCCGGGTCCTCGCCGCCCTCGCCGGAGTTGGAGCGCCCGCCGAGGCGGTTCATGGCTTCGGCCAGGGCCTCGTGGGCCTCCGGCGACAGCGCGCCGAGGGAGATGCCGGCGGCGTCGAAGCGCTTGAAGATCGACTCCAGCGGCTCGATTTCGTCGAGGCTCAGCGGCTGCGCGGCGGTCTTCACCTGCAGCAGGTCGCGGAGCATCGACACAGGGCGCTTGTCCACCAGCGCGGTGTATTCCTTGAACTTCTCGTAGTCGCCCTGCTGCACGGCGGCCTGCAGGGTGTTGACCACGTCCGGGTTGTAGGCGTGGTACTCGCCGCCGTAGACGAACTTCAGCAGGCCGCCCTGCTGGATCGGCTTGCGGTTGTTCCAGGCATCAAAGGCCAGCAGCTTCTGCTCGTTCTCGATGTCGAGGAAGCGCGCGCCCTGGATGCGGCTGGGCACGCCCGGGAAGCACAGGCCGGTGACCTCGTCGGACAGGCCGATGGCTTCGAACAGCTGGGCGCCGCGGTAGGAGGCGATGGTGGAGATGCCCATCTTCGACAGGATCTTCATCAGGCCCTTGGAGATGCCCTTGCGGTAGTACTTGAATACCTCGTAGAGGTCGCCCAACACTTCGCCGGTGCGGATCAGGTCGGCCAGCACCTCGTAGGCGAGGAACGGGTAGACCGCCGAGGCGCCGAAGCCCACCAGCACCGCGAAGTGGTGCGGGTCGCGGGCGGTGGCGGTTTCCACCAGGATGTTGGAGTCGCAGCGCAGGCCGGTCTGCACCAGGCGGTGGTGCACGGCGCCCACGGCCAGGGCCGCGTGCACCGGCAGCTTGCCGGGGGCGATGTGGCGGTCGGAGAGCACCAGCAGCACCTTGCCGGCGCGCACGGCTTCCTCGGCCTGGTCGGCGATGTTGCGCACGGCCGCTTCGAGGCCGACGGACTCGTCGTAGTTCAGGTCGATGTGGTGGCGGTCGAAGCCCGGGCGCTCCAGGTTCATCAGGCTGCGCCACTTCGCCGGGGAGATCACCGGGGTGGTCAGGATCGCCTGGTTGGCGTGGTGCGGCGACTCTTCGAAGATGTTCTGCTCGACGCCCAGGCAGGTCTCCAGGGACATCACGATCGCCTCGCGCAGCGGGTCGATCGGCGGGTTGGTGACCTGGGCGAAGACCTGGCGGAAGTAGTCGTAGGGCGAGCGGATGCGCTTGGACAGCACCGCCATCGGGGTGTCGTCGCCCATCGAGCCGACCGCTTCCTGGCCCTGTTCGGCCAGCGGGCGCAGCACCTGGTCACGCTCCTCGAAGGTGACCTGGAACATCTTCATGTACTGCTTGAGCTGGTCGCTGTCGTAGCTGGCCACGCCCTGGTCGTCTTCCAGGGTCGCCTGGATGCGCAGCGCGCGCTGGCGCAGCCACTGCTTGTACGGGTGGCGCGACTTCAGACGGTTGTCGATGTCCTCGGTCTGCAGCAGTTGGCCGGTCTCGGTGTCCACCGCGAGGATCTGCCCCGGGCCGACGCGGCCCTTGGCCAGCACGTCCTCGGCCTTGTAGTCCCACACGCCGATTTCCGAGGCCAGGGTGATGTAGCCGTTCCTGGTGGTGACCCAGCGCGCCGGGCGCAGGCCGTTGCGGTCGAGCAGGCAGACGGCGTAGCGGCCGTCGGTCAGCACAACGCCGGCGGGGCCATCCCACGGCTCCATGTGCAGCGAGTTGAATTCATAGAACGCGCGCAGGTCGGCGTCCATGGTCTCGACGTTCTGCCAGGCCGGCGGGATGATCATGCGCAGGCCGCGGAACATGTCCATGCCGCCGGTGACCATCAGCTCGAGCATGTTGTCCATGCTGGAGGAGTCCGAACCCACGCGGTTGACCAGCGGACCGAGCTCGTCGAGGTTCGGCATGAACTCGTTGACGAACTTGCTGCGCCGGGCCTGGGCCCAGTTGCGGTTGCCGGTGATGGTGTTGATCTCGCCGTTGTGCGCCAGCAGGCGGAACGGCTGGGCCAGCGGCCACTTCGGCAGGGTGTTGGTGGAGAAGCGCTGATGGAAGACGCAGATGGCGGTCTTCAGGCGCTCGTCGGAAAGGTCCGGATAGAAGGCGGCGAGGTCCGCCGGCATCATCAGGCCCTTATAGATGATGGTCTTGTGCGAGAAGCTGCAGACGTAATGGTCGGCGTCGGCGGCGTTGGCCACCGAGGAGCGCCGACGGGCGCAGAACAGCTTCACGGCGAAGTCCTGGTCGGACAGGCCTTCGCCGCCGACGAACACCTGCTCGATCTGCGGCAGGCGCTCCAGGGCCAGGCGGCCGAGCACGCTGGTGTCGATCGGCACCTTGCGCCAGCCGACCAGTTGCAGGCCTTCGGCCTCGATCTCGCGATTCATGTTCGCGCGAGCGGCCTCGGCCTTCACCGGGTCCTGGTTGAAGAAGACCATGCCCACCGCGTACTGGGCGGGCAGATCGGTCGCGAATTCGGCCTTGGCCACCGCCCGCAGGAACTCGTCGGGCTTCTGGATCAGCAACCCGCAGCCGTCCCCGGTCTTCCCGTCCGCGTTGATCCCACCTCGGTGGGTCATGCAGGTCAGTGCTTCGATGGCGGTTTGCAGAAGTTCGTGGCTTGGCTCGCCCTGCATATGGGCGATCAGGCCGAATCCGCAGTTATCCTTGAACGTCTCAGGATGGTACAGACCTGCTTTCATAGGGAACTCTCACCGGCAAAACTTTTTTAATTCAGCGACTTCGCCTGTCTTCTCGCTCAAGCGGCAAGTTTCCGACAGGCAAAGGGAGGCCATTGTACATAGGTACAAGGCGCCTCACAAATTTTTGGCGAGAGGCTGAAACTGGATGTCGCATTCCTGAAAGAAAAAACCCGCCAGTCGTGCTTGTGACTGGCGGGTTTTCATTTTTGCGACAGCGCGTCAGCGGGCGCTGGCGATTTCCTGCTGGATGCTGGCGAAGGTGCGCGGCCAGGGTTTGCCGCCCTGGGCCTTGGCCGACAGGCTCTTCACCGCGGCCACGGCGGCGGCGCGGCTGGGGAAGCTGCCGTAGGTCACCACGTAGAAGGGCTTGCCCTGCAGGGTCTTGCGGAAGTAGCGGTACTCGCCGCCGCCCTGCTTGCTGATGTAGGCCTTGGCGCTGGCCTCGGAGCCAGTGCCCAGCACCTGCACAGCATAATTCCCCGCGGGCTGCGAGCGATACCACTGGCTACCGGCACCACCGGCGGCGGCGCTGGCCTTGGCCGGGGCCGCAGGCTTGCTCGGCGCAGCCTTGGCCACGGCCTTGGGTTCTGCCGGCTTGGCCGCGGGCTTGGCGACCGGTTTCACCGGCTCGGCCTTGGCCACCGGTTTGCTGACCGGGGCCGGGGCAGGCGCGGAAACCACCGGCTGCG
This sequence comes from Pseudomonas sp. PI1, assembly GCF_000812405.1. Lineage (NCBI taxonomy): Bacteria > Pseudomonadati > Pseudomonadota > Gammaproteobacteria > Pseudomonadales > Pseudomonadaceae > Pseudomonas > Pseudomonas sp. PI1. Next base: position 70,613 of record NZ_JWMC01000010.1, on the reverse strand, counting down.
CCGGAGCGCTCGCCACGCTCGGCGCCGGCGGCACCGGGTTCAGCGGTTGCGGCGCGCTCTTGCCGGCCAGCGGCGCGAGCGGCGGTGCGGAGGTGGTCACGGTCGGCGGCACGCCAGGCGCGGGCATGGCGCCTTCGTCGGCGTCTTCCTGGCCACCGGCCTGGGCCATGGGCTCGCGGATGACCGGCTGGGCCTCGCCCACCAGCGGCAGCGGCACCGGCTGGTTGGAACCGGCGAACTCCACCGAGGGACCGGAGCCCGAGGCCGGCGCCTGGGCGGCGCCCGGCTGCGCGGCGGAACCCATCGGCAACTGCGCGAAAGCCTGGGTGGCGGCGCTATCCGGCTTGCTGGTGCGGCCCTGCATGAACCAGGCGGCGACCACGCCGATGGCGACCACGCCGAGGATCAGCAGATGTTTCTTCGGCAGGCGCAGGCTGGCGCCGGGGGCGGCCTTGCGGGCGCCGCCACGGTCGGCCAGCATCGCCTCGATCAGGGCGTCGCGGGCCACCTGGTTGATCGAACCCGGCCAGCCGCCGGACTGCTCGTGGATGTCGGCCAGCAGGTCGTCGGAAATCAGCTCGGCGCCCTGCCCTGCGCCTTCCAGGCGCTGCGCCAGGTATTCGCGGGTTTCTTCCTCGCTGTAGGGCTGCAGCTCGATGGCGTGGAAGCGCTCCTCGCCCTCGGACAGCGCCTCCAGCCGCGACAGCAGCTCGGGCTCGCCGAACAGGAACACGTGCAGGCGCGCCTCGCTGTTGCCGGCGGCCAGCAACAGCAGCACTTCCAGGGCGCCGTCACGCAGTTGCTCGGCATCGTCCACCAGCAGGTAGACGTCCTGCCCGGTGATCGCCAGCTGGGCGACCTTGGCCAGGATGGCCTCGATGCTCACCTGGGTGATGCCCAGGCCCTGGGCCAGCTGGCGCATCAGGGTGGCTTCGTCGGCCGCCGAGCGGCCGGAGATCACCACGCTGGACACCGCATCCTTGTTGGTGCTGGCCACCAGGGCCTGGCGCAGCAGCGTCTTGCCGCTGCCCAGGGGGCCGGTCACCGCCAGCAGCAGGTGGCTGTAGCGCGCCAGGTGGTGCAGTTGGCCCAGCACCGGCTTGCGCTGTGCCGGGAAGAACTTGAAGCCAGGAACCCGCGGAGCGAAGGGGTCGTGGCTGAACTGGTAGTGGGCCAGGAAGGCCTCATCGGCATGCAAGCTGGACATGGGACCTCAATGTTCTCCTAACTGATCGACCAGGGCCTGGTAATCAGTACGCAGGGTTTCTTCCAGAATCTCACGAGGGAAGTCTGCAGTGACCACCGCATCCCCCAGCCCTTTCAGCAATACGAGGCGCAGACGGCCGTCGAGCACTTTCTTGTCCACCGCCATGTGCTCGAGGAAATCCCCGGCGCTCATTTCCTTCGGCGGCACCACCGGCAGTTTCGCCCGCTGCAGCAGGCGCACGCCACGATCGCGCTCGGCGGCGGTCAGCCAGCCCAACAGATGCGACATCTGCAGTGCCATCACGGTTCCCGCACCCACGGCTTCGCCGTGCAGCCAGACGCCATAGCCCATGTGGGTCTCGATGGCGTGGCCGAAGGTGTGGCCCAGGTTCAGGGTGGCGCGCACCCCGGACTCCCGCTCGTCGGCGCCCACCACGCGGGCCTTGGCCGCGCAGGAACGCTCGATGGCTTCGGCCAGGGCAGCGGAGTCGAGCGCCAGCAGCGCGTCGACGTTGTCTTCCAGCCAGGCGAGGAAAGGTTCGTCGCAGATCAGGCCGTACTTGATCACTTCCGCCAGGCCGGCGGACAGTTCGCGCGCCGGCAGCGTGCGCAGCGAGGCGGCATCGATCACCACCGCCTGCGGCTGGTAGAAGGCGCCGATCATGTTCTTGCCCAGCGGGTGGTTGATCCCGGTCTTGCCGCCCACCGAGGAATCCACCTGGGACAACAGGGTAGTCGGCACCTGGATGAAGTCGACGCCGCGCTGGTAGCAGGCCGCGGCGAAGCCGGTCATGTCGCCGACCACGCCGCCGCCGAGGGCGATCAGGGTGGTCTTGCGGTCATGCCGCGCCTGCAGCAGGGCATCGAAGATCAACTGCAGGGTTTCCCACTGCTTGTACGCCTCGCCATCGGGCAGGACCACGGCGATCTGCGCGTAGTCGGCCAGCGTCTTCTGCAGGCGCGCCAGGTACAGCGGTGCGATGGTCTCGTTGGTGACGATGGCGACCTGCCGCCCACGGATGTGGGGCGCGAAATGGCGCGGATCGTCCAGCAGCCCTTCGCCGATGTGGATCGGGTAGCTGCGGTCGCCGAGATCGACAGTGAGTGTGCGCATGAAGCCCCCAGACAGGAAAGGGCACTAGGATAACGCAGAACCGCGCGCCCTTTAATGGCGCTCCAGCCTGCGCAGGCGATCGAGTATCTCCAGCACCACCAGGCGCGGTGGCCGCTCGTCGGTTTCCACCACCACGTCGGCGATCTCCCGGTACAGCGGATCGCGCAGGGCCATGAGGTCGCGCAGGATCTGCCCCGGGTTGGGCTTCTGCAGCAGCGGCCGGTTCCTGTCGCGGGCGGTGCGGGCGATCTGCTGGTCGACCGAGGCGTGCAGGTAGACCACCTTGCCGCCGGCCTTGAGCGCGGCGCGGTTGGCCTCGCGCAGCACGGCGCCGCCGCCTGTGGCGATCACCACGCCGTCGCCGTCGCAGAGCTCGGCGAGCATGGCGCTTTCCCGCTCACGAAAGCCGGCCTCCCCCTCGACGTCGAAGATCCAGGGGATGTTGGCTCCGCAGCGCTGTTCGATCTCCTTGTCGGAGTCCTTGAAGTCGAGGTGCAGCTCTTTGGCAAGAAGACGCCCGATGGTGCTCTTTCCAGCACCCATCGGGCCTACCAGAATCAGATTGGGCACGGCATTGATCAACGATCGATGGCAATGGCCTGATTATTCATGATCCGGGGAGTGAGGAAAACCAGAAGCTCGTTCTTGGTGTCCGTCACATAGTCGTTCTTGAACAGGCGGCCGACGACCGGTACGTCGCCGAGGAACGGGACCTTGGAGGTGGTCTTGGTCTGGGTGTTGGAGAACACCCCGCCGATGACGATGGTTTCACCGTCGTTGACCAGCACCTTGGCGTTGACCTCGTTCTTCTTGATCGGCGGCACGCCGAGCAGCGCGTTCTGGTAGTCGGGCTCGTCCTTGTTCACCTTGACCTGCATGATGATGCGGTTGTCCGGGGTGATCTGCGGAGTGACCTCCAGGGACAGCGCAGCCTCCTTGAAGGACACCGAGGTGGCGCCGCTGGAGCTGGCTTCCTGGTAGGGAATCTCCGAGCCCTTGAGGATCTTCGCGGTTTCCTTGTCCGAGGTGACCACCTTCGGCTGCGACACCACCTCGCCGTTACCGGTCTTCTCCATGGCGTTGAGCTGCAGGTCCAGGGTGGTGTTGTCGGTGACGAAGCCGATGCCGATGCCGGAGGTCGGGGACGCGGTGCTGACGCCCAGATCGACGAAGGTATTGCTCGTGCTGTTGGCGCCACCGGTGATGTTGAAGTTGCCGCGATTATTCAGCGAACCACCCCACTGCACCCCCAGCTCCTTGGTGTAGTCGACGCTGGCCTCGACGATGCGCGCCTCGATCATCACCTGGCGTACCGGGATGTCCAGCTGCGAGACGATGCGGCGCAGCTCGTCCAGGCGGTCCTGGGTCTGGTAGGCGATGATGGCGTTGGTGCGGTCGTCGACGGTGATGGAGCCACGGTTGTCGGTCCCGGCGGCAGGCTGGGCGCCCGGGCCGGAACTGGTGCCGGTCACGGACTGGAACAGCTTGGCGATGTCGGAGGCCTTGGCGTAGTTCACCTGGATCAGCTCGCGGCGCAGGGGCGCCAGTTCGGCGATCTGCTTCTGCGCTTCCAGCTCCTGGCGCTCGCGCGCGGCGATCTCGTCGGCCGGCGCCACCAGCAGGACGTTGCCGACCTTGCGCTTGTCCAGGCCCTTGGTCTTGAGCACCAGGTCCAGCGCCTGGTCCCAGGGCACGTTCTGCAGGCGCAGGGTGATGTTGCCCTGCACGGTGTCCGAGGCCACCAGGTTCAGGTCGGTGAAGTCGGCGATCAGCTGCAGCACCGAGCGCACGTCGATGTCCTGGAAGTTCAGCGACAGCTTCTCGCCGGTGTAGGCGAAGCTGTCCTTCTTGCGCTTCTCGGCCTCGTTGGCGGTCATCGGCTTGATGCTGACGGTCATGCGGTTGTCGGTCTGGAACACCAGGTAGTCGTACAGGCCGCTGGGCTCGATGACGATGCTGGCCTTGTCGCCGGCAGCCGAGGCGTTGACGAACTGCACCGGGGTGGCGAAGTCCTTCACGTCCAGGCGCACGCGCAGGCTGTCGGGCAGCTGGGTGCGCGGGAAGTCCAGGCGGATCTTGCCGCCCTGCTCCTGGATGTCCGGGCTGACGCTCGGGTCGGACAGGTCGATGACCACGTTGCCCTCGCCCTGCTCGCCGCGCTGGAAGTCGATGTTGCGGATCGCCTTGCCCACCGGCACGTAGGGCTTGGGCTGCGCCGGGCGAGGCGCCGCGGCATAGGCCGGGGCCACGCTCGGCGCGGAGCTGGCCGCCGCGGCGGGCGCGCCGCCACCCTGGCCGACCAGGATGATCAGGTCGTTGCCCTGGGCGCGGGTGGAATACGGCACCAGGGTGGTCAGGTTGATGATCAGGCGGGTGCGGTCCTTGGCCTCGACCACGGTCAGGCTGCGCGCGTTGCCCACGCCCAGCTCGCGGTTCTTGCTGCCCAGCTTGTTCTGCACGCCCGGCAGGTCCAGGGCGATGCGCGCCGGCTGCTCGATGGTGTAGCCACGCGGCGCGGCCACCGGCTCGTCGAAGCCCAGCTTGAGCTCCACGCGATCCCCCGGCAGCGAGGCCACGTCTACGCGCTGCAGGTTGGCGGCGAGCAGGCTCGGCGCGAAAAGGCCGGCCAACAGGGCAAAGCCCAGGCGGGTCATAGTTCTGTTCATCGTCGTCTGTATCCGTCGTGCAGACAGCAGTTTGTTATCCATGGTCATCCCCGCCCTTAGGAGCGCTCCTTGAGAGTCAGGCTGCGCGGACGTTCGAGCCAGCCACCCTCACCATCAGGAACGATCTCGACTACATCGATCTTGCCTTCGCTGATGGAAACGATCTTCCCATCGTTGCGCCCCAGATAATCCCCCACCTTGACCCGGTGCACCCCTCCTGCACCGCGGACCAGGGCGAACGTACCCTCCTGGTTGGACAGTGTCCCCACCATCTCGAAGGTCTCGATGTTGAAACCTTCGAGGAACTGCTTGACCCGCGTTTCGTCGGGCTTGACCACCTTGGAGCCCTTCTGCTTGATCGCCAGGTCGATCTTCACCGGCGGCTGGAACGGGCTGCGCAGGGACGAGGCGTTGTAGGTGAAGGCCTCGTAGGGCTGGAACTTGGGCAGCGGCTCGATGGAGCCTTTGGGCCGCGCACGGACTTCGTCCATGTACGCCTGCAGGTCGGCGAAATCACTGCCCGAACCGCAGCCGTTCAGACTGAGCAACAACAGACCACAGAGCATCAGGCGCTTGTTCATTTCTTCGCCCCCGCCTTGTTGGCCGCCGGCTTGGCCTGCACGCCCTTGTCGTTGTAGCGGTAGGTCTTGGCCACGATGGTCATGCGCAGCTTGGTGGTACTGTCCGCACTCACGGGTTTGATCTCGAAGTCGTGCAGGGTGACGATCCGCGGCAGGCTGGCCACGCCGCTGACGAAGGTCGCCAGGTCGTGGTAGCCGCCGACCACGCTGATCTGTATCGGCAGCTCGATGTAGAACTGCTGGGTGACTTCCGGCAGCAGCTTGATTTCCTCGAACTCCAGGCCGCTGCCCAGGCCGGTGCGGGTGATGTCCTCAAGCAGCCCGGGCACCTCGGTGTCGCTGGGCAGCTGGCGCAGCAGCGCGCCGAAGGACTCTTCCATCTCCTTCATCTGGTTCTTGTAGGCTTCCAGGTTGGCCGCCTGGAAGGCCTTGGTGCCGAACTGCTGCTTGAGCGTCTCTTCCTCGGCCCGGCGCTGGTCCAGCTCGCCTTGCAGGTCCTTGAGGTGGAACTGGTAGCCGAGCACCAGCACCAGCACCATCAGCAGCGCGCCGGCGATCACCTTGGCCGCGGCGGGCCAGGAACCGACGTTGTTGAAGTCCAGCTCGTTGATGTCGATCTTGCGCAGGCTTTGCAGGGAATCGGCCAGACTCATTTCTTGGCTCCTTGCGCGACTGTCTTCTTCTCCTGCTCCTTGACCTTCTCGCCAGGCTGCGTCTGCTGCACGGTGAGCTGGAAGGTGTTGGCCTGATCGACGGCGCCCTGGGTGACCGCCTTGACCTCGGTGAGATTGGGCGAGGTCAGCCAGTCGGAGGCGTCCAGGTTGCGCATCAGGTTGGACACGCGGTTGTTGGACTCGGCGGCGCCGGCGATGGCGATGGTGTGGCCGTTCATCTTCAGGCCGGTGTAGTACACGCCATCGGGCAGGGTGCGCACCAGTTGGTCGAAGACGCGCCCGATGATCGGCCGGTTGCCCTGCAGGTCCTGGATGATCTTCATCCGCTCCAGCAATTGCTGGCGGCGCGTCTTCAGCTCGCTGATCTCCTTGATGCGGGCGTCCAGCACGGCGATTTCCTTGCGCAGGAAGTCGTTGCGCGCGCTCTGGTTCTCGATCGCCGAGCTGAAGTACTGGTCACCGAGGAACACCAGGCCGCCGGAGACCAGCAGCACGCCGCCCAGGGCGACCAGGAAGCGCTGCTTGCGCTCCTCGCGCAGCTGCTCCCGCCATGGCAGTAGGTTGATGCGTGCCATCAGTCGAAACTCCTCATCGCCAGACCGCAGGCAATCATCAGCGCCGGCGCATCACTGGCCAGCGCCCCGGCATTCACCTTGTTGCTCAGCACCATGTCGGCGAAGGGGTTGGCCACCAGCGTCGGGGTGCCGATCTTCTGCTGGATGAGCCGGTCCAGGTCGGGAATGGAAGCCGTGCCGCCGGCGAGCAGGATGTAGTCGACGTCGTTGAACTGGCCAGCGGCGAAGAAGAACTGCAGCGAACGCGAGACCTGCTGCACCACCGCATCCTTGAACGGTTGCAGCACTTCGCTGTCGTAGTCATCCGGAAGACCGCCCTGCTTCTTGGCGAGGCCGGCTTCTTCCACCGACAGGCCATAGCGGCGCTGGATCTCCTCGGTGAGCTGGCGCCCGCCGAACAGCTGTTCGCGGGTATAGATGGTGCGGCCGTGGTGCAAGACGCTGAGGGTGGTCATGGTGGCGCCGATGTCGACCACCGCGACGGTCAGCTCGTCGGCGTTGCCGCCCAGCTGGTCGCCGAGCAGGCCGAAGGCGCGCTCCAGCGCGTAGGCCTCGACGTCCACCACCTTGGCGGTGAGCCCGGCCAGGGCCAGCGCGGCCTCGCGCACCTCGACGTTCTCCTTGCGGCAGGCCGCCAGCAGCACGTCGACGCGCTCGGCGTTGCGCGCGGATACGCCCTGGACCTCGAAGTCGATGGCGACTTCCTCCAGGGGATAGGGAATGTACTGGTCGGCTTCGATCTTGAGCTGGTTCTCCAGCTCGTCTTCGGAAAGCCCGCCGTCCATCTCGATGGTCTTGGTGATGACCGCCGAGCCGGCGACCGCCACGGCAGCCGTCTTCACGCCGGTGCGCGCCTTGGCGACCACCCGCGACAGCGCCTGGCCGACCCCCTCCAGTTCGGCGATGTTCTTCTCGACTACCGAGTTCGGCGGGAGCGGCTCTACGGCGTAGGCCTCTACCTTGTAGCGCCCGCCCGAACGGCTCAACTCGAGGAGTTTGACCGAAGTCGAACTGATGTCGATCCCCAGCAGTGTGTTCGCTTTCTTAGTGAAGAGCCCTAGCACGACTGATTTCCTATCAGCATCCGAGACTTACGGACGATTTATGTTTTTTGACATTAGATACCAGACTTGACACCCGCGCAAATAGCTCGCTGGCAAAAAAACTGCTTATAATGTGATCAGCTTTTCCCTTTTCGCCGCGCCTTTCGCTTAACTCTCTCTTTTCCCTGGAAATCCAAGACCTGCCAATGCGCCTGCTGAAGTTTCTGTGGTGGACTTGCGTCACCCTTTTTTGTGGAGTGCTGCTCGGTTTAAGTGGCGCCTACCTGTACCTGAGCCCCAGCCTGCCTTCGGTCGACGCCCTGCGCAACGTGCAGCTGCAGATTCCGCTGCGGGTTTACAGCAGTGATAACAAATTGATAGCAGAGTTCGGCGAGATGCGCCGCACGCCTATCCGTTTCGCTGACATCCCGCCGGATTTCATTCACGCCCTTCTGTCGGCCGAGGACGACAATTTCGCCAATCATTATGGCGTGGACGTGAAGAGCCTTATGCGCGCTGCCGCGCAATTATTGTCGACCGGCCACATCCAGACCGGCGGCAGCACCATCACCATGCAGGTGGCGAAGAACTACTTCCTGACCAACGAGCGCAGCTTCTCGCGCAAGATCACCGAGATCCTCCTGGCCCTGCAGATCGAGCGCGAGCTGACCAAGGACGAGATCCTCGAGCTGTACGTCAACAAGATCTACCTCGGCAACCGCGCCTACGGCATCGAGGCCGCCGCCCAGGTCTACTACGGCAAGTCGATCAAGGACCTGAGCCTGGCGCAGATGGCGATGATCGCCGGCCTGCCCAAGGCGCCCTCGCGCTACAACCCGCTGGCCAACGTGGCGCGCAGCATGGAGCGGCGCAACTGGATCCTCGAGCGGATGAACAAGCTCGGCTTCATCGACCAGGCCCGCTACCAGGAAGCCGTCGCCGAGCCGGTGGGCGCCTCCTACCACGTGGCGAGCCCGGAACTGGCGGCCCCGTACATCGCCGAGATGGCCCGCGCCGAAATGGTCGGCCGCTACGGCAGCAATGCCTACACCGAGGGCTACCGGGTCTACACCACGGTGCGCAGCGACCTGCAGCAGTACGCCAACGACGCCCTGCGCGAAGGCCTCCAGGAATACGACCAGCGCCACGGCTACCGCGGCCCCGAGGCGCGCATGCCGGGCAAGTCGCTGGATGCCTGGCGCCTGGCGGTGGCCCAGCAGCGCCCGATCGGCGGCCTGGAGCCGGCCATCGTCACCCGCGTGGAGAAGAGCGGCGTGATGGTCGTCACCCGTGACGGCAAGGACGACACCATCAGTTGGGACAACATGAAGTGGGCCCGCCCCTTCCTCAGCAGCAACAGCATGGGCCCGGCGCCGCGCCAGCCCGGCGACGTGCTGCAACCCGGCGACCTGATCCGCGTGCAGCGCAAGGACGACGGCGCCCTGCGCCTGACCCAGGTGCCGGCGGCGCAGAGCGCGCTGGTCTCGCTGAACCCGGACAACGGCGCCATCATGGCCCTGGTCGGCGGCTTCTCCTTCGAGCAGAGCAGCTACAACCGCGCCGTCCAGGCCAAGCGCCAGCCCGGCTCCAGCTTCAAGCCGTTCATCTACAGCTGCGCGCTGGACAACGGCTTCACCGCCGCCAGCCTGGTCAACGATGCGCCCATCGTGTTCGTCGACGAGTACCTGGACAAGGTCTGGCGGCCGAAGAACGACACCAACACCTTCCTCGGCCCCATCCCGCTGCGCGAGGCGCTGTACAAGTCGCGCAACATGGTCTCGATCCGCACCCTGCAGGCCCTGGGCGTGGAGCGCGCGCGCCAGTACATCAGCCGCTTCGGCTTCGATGCCCAGGAACTGCCGCCGAACCTGTCCATGGCCCTGGGCACCGCGAACCTGACGCCCCTGGAGATCGCCGGCGCCTGGAGCACCTTCGCCAACGGCGGCTACAAGATCAGCCCCTACGTGGTCGACCGCATCGAAAGCCGCGACGGCCAGGTGCTGTACCAGGCCAACCCGCCCAGCGTGCCGGTGGAGGACAACCCGCAGGTCGCCGACAAGGAGGCCGCGCAGCCCGTCGCCGCGCCGGCGGAGGACAACGACCCGGCCCATGCCAGGACCACCATCGAGCCGACGCCGGCCGAGCGCATCATCGACGCCCGCACCGCCTACATCATGACCAGCATGCTGCAGGACGTGATCAAGCGCGGCACCGGTCGCCGCGCCCTGGCCCTCAAGCGCGACGACCTGGCGGGCAAGACCGGCACCACCAACGACTCCAAGGACGCCTGGTTCTCCGGCTTCAACGCCGACTACATGACCACCGTGTGGGTCGGCTTCGACCAGCCGGAAAGCCTCGGCCGCCGCGAGTTCGGCGGCAACGTGGCGCTGCCGATCTGGATGCGCTACATGGGCGCGGCGCTCAAGGACAAGCCCTCGCACACGCTGCCCGAGCCCTCCGGCCTGGTCAGCCTGCGCATCGACCCGCTCAGCGGCCGCGCCGCGCCGCCGGGCACGCCGGGCGCCTACTTCGAGCTGTTCAAGAGCGAAGACACCCCGCCGCCCATGAGCGAACTGGGCAGCGGCGCGCCGGGCACGCCGCTGCCGGCCGACGAAGGCGCGCCGATGGATCTGTTCTGATCGCCTGCGCGGGCTTTACGGGAACGCCGTTCTCCTGAGGGGGGACGGCGTTTTTCGTAGGGGGCTCTTTTAGGAGGTCGGTGCTCACCTGGGGCTTCGGTGCTATGGCTTGGCGCCGTTCCCTCTCCCTAACCCTCTCCCTGAAGGGAGAGGGGACCGTGCCGTGTGAAGCGTTAGTTCGACGCTCGCCGGAAATAGCGGACTTGCGGGGTGACTCAGAACTAACCGGCAGCACCGTACGGCTCCCTCTCCCTTCAGGGAGAGGGCTGGGGAGAGGGTGCGAAGGTGAGCCAGTACACCGAAGCCGCAGGTGATCCACCTTACGTCCGCGACGATTTTTCCCCCAAATGGGAAAAAATTCCGAAAAGACTGATGGCAATATGCCAAATCTTTTGATTACTCTCCGGGTGCGGCGGGGGAAGGCTCCTGCGCGGTCGAACCCCATCCGATCGCCGGGAGCTTCCCGCGGCAACCCAGTCTAGGCGCCGGAAGTTCAGTCCAGTTCGCGCCAGGTCAGGTAGACGCGCAGGTCGAATTCCAGCTGGTGGTAGCCCGGCAGCATGTATTCGCAGAGCTGGTAGAAGGCCTTGTTGTGGTCGCGCTCGCGCAGGTGCGCCAGTTCGTGCACCAGGATCATCCTGAGAAATTCCGGCGCCGCATCCTTGAACAGCGAGGCCACGCGGATTTCCTTCTTCGCCTTCAGCTTGCCGCCCTGCACCCGCGAGATCGCGGTGTTCAGCCCCAGGGCGCGCTGCACCACGTCCAGCTTGCTGTCGTAGAGCACCTTGTCCACCGCCGGCGCGTTGCGCATGTGCTCCTGCTTGAGCTGCATGGCGTAGGCGTACAGCGCCTTGTCGCTCTGCACCTCGTGGCGCCCGGGGTAGCGGCGCTGCAGGTACTCGCCCAGGCGATCCTCGGCGATCAACTGGCGGACCTGGTCCTGCAGCTGTTGCGGGTAGGCCTGGAGGTAGCGGAGCGGTTGCATGAAGGTCGGTTCGCGGTGACGAGGCGCGCAGTCTAGCCGATCCGCGCGCCCCTTCGCAGGCTCAGTCCAGCACCACCGCCGAATAGGCCTCGGTGCGGTAGGGGAAGGCCACCTCGGCCTGGCCCTTGAGCGCCGGGTGGGTGGCGATCAGTTCCTGCAGGCGCTGCTCGACCCGTGCCTTCTGTTCCGCCGGCAGCGCGGCGATGAAGCTGATCGACAGTGTCCGCGCCACTATCACCTGCTCCGGCGGGCCGACGTGGCGGTAGCTGAACTCGCGCAGCTGCAGCGGGCCGAAGGGCGCGCCGGCGAAGGCCCGGCGCCATTCGCCGGTGTGGAAGCGCGGGGTGCTGCCCTCGTAGGGCGCGACTATGTGGGTCAGTTCGGCTACCCAGTCCACCCGCTCGTCGCGCACGTTCCACACCAGCCCCAGGTGGCCGCGCGGGCGCAGCACGCGATGGATCTCGCGCAGCGCCTCGGGCTTGGCGAACCAGTGGAAGGCCTGGGCGCAGAGCACCGCGTCCAGGCTGGCGTCGGCCAGCGGCATGCCCTGGGCGGTGCCTTCCAGCACACGCACGTCGGGCAGCTCCTCGTGCAGGCGTTCGCGCATGGCCGCCACCGGCTCGATGGCGGTCACTTCGGCGCCGGTGCGCAGCAGCAGGCGGGTGAACTTGCCGGTGCCGGCGCCGAGGTCGGCCACCTTGCTGCCGGCCTTGATGCCGAGGCTGCCGTCGAGCCAGCCGAGCAGCTCGTCGGGGTATTCGGGGCGCCCGTGGGCGTAGGTCTGGGCTTCCTGGCCGAAGCCCTGCTGGGCGCTGGCGTGGACGCTATCCATGAACGGCTCTCCTGTACGGTGTCGCCCTCCGGTATAGCACACTCAGCGCAGCCGGCAGGCCTTGCCTTCCAGGTAGTCGCGGTAGCAGGCGAGCAGCCTGGCCTCGCTGATCCGGCAGCGCTTCTGCCGGCACTGGCTGTGGAACTCGAAGCGCCCGCCGTCGGGCTCGGCCAGTTGGATGCGCAGCGCCGGCCAGCCCTTGTTCGGCGCCTTCTCCGGGGTGCTCAGCAGGCGGCCTTCGCTGACCACCAGCGGTGCGCCGGCCTCGGCGTAGTCGAAGACGAACAGCAGCGAGCGCGAGGTCTTCAGCGTGCACTCGGTGTGGCTCAGGCAGTTCTGCGCGTCCACCGGCAGGTCGACCGCCGGCGCTCGCAGCGCGGGGGCTGCGGCGGGCGCGGGCGCACCGGGCGGCTGCGCGGCGCAACCGGCGAGCAGGAGCATCAGCAGGGGAACGAGCCAACGCATGGCAGCCTCTGTGTCTGGCATGGATACGAAAGAGCCCCGCCGGGGCGGGGCTCTTCAGGGGCGGGGCCGGATCAGTTGATCTTCGGCTCCAGTTCGCCCTTGGCGTAGCGCTGGAACATGGCTTCCAGGGAGATCGGCTTGATCTTGGAGGCGTGGCCGGCGGTGCCGAAGGCTTCGTAGCGGGCGATGCACACGTCGCGCATGGCTTCGATGGTCTTGGCGAAGTACTTGCGCGGGTCGAACTCGCTCTTGTTCTGCGCCAGGAAGCGACGGATGGCGCCGGTGGAGGCCAGGCGCAGGTCGGTGTCGATGTTCACCTTGCGCACGCCGTACTTGATGCCTTCGACGATTTCTTCTACCGGAACGCCGTAGGTTTCCGGGATTTCGCCGCCGAACTCGTTGATGATCGCCAGCCAGTCCTGCGGTACCGAAGAGGAGCCGTGCATCACCAGGTGGGTGCTCGGGATGCGCGCGTGGATCGCCTTGATGCGGTCGATGGCGAGGATGTCGCCGGTCGGCGGCTTGGTGAACTTGTAGGCGCCGTGGCTGGTGCCGATGGCGATGGCCAGGGCATCGACCTTGGTTTTCTTGACGAAGTCGGCGGCTTCTTCCGGGTCGGTCAGCAGCTGGCTGTGGTCCAGCACGCCTTCGGCGCCGACGCCGTCTTCCTCGCCGGCCATGCCGGTTTCCAGGGAGCCCAGGCAGCCCAGCTCACCTTCCACGGAGACGCCGCAGGCATGGGCGAAGGCCACGGTCTGCTGGGTCACGCGGACGTTGTATTCGTAGTCGGCCGGGGTCTTGCCGTCTTCCTTCAGCGAGCCGTCCATCATCACCGAGCTGAAGCCCAGTTGGATGGAACGCTGGCACACGTCGGGGCTGGTGCCGTGGTCCTGGTGCATGCACACCGGGATGTGCGGGAATTCCTCGATGGCCGCCAGGATCAGGTGACGCAGGAAGGGCGCGCCGGCGTATTTGCGGGCGCCGGCCGAAGCCTGCACGATCACCGGGGAATCGGTCTTGTCGGCCGCTTCCATGATGGCGCGCATCTGCTCGAGGTTGTTGACGTTGAAAGCCGGGACGCCGTAGCCGAACTCGGCGGCGTGGTCCAGCATTTGGCGCATGCTGATGAGTGCCATGTTTTCACTTCTCCCAGGAAGTTGGGCTCGTTCTATGGTTCGACAGCCTGCCGCAGGGGCAGGCCGCATTCAAGTCTGTTGCGCCGCGCGGTGCTAGCGTGCGCGGCAGCCGCGGCCGATCAGGTCGTTGCTTTCCACCCAGTAGATCAGCCCCTGCTCGCCGGTGATGCTGAAACCGACCAGTCCGTCACTATAGAAAGCACCGGACCCGCCGGGTTCCTCCTCCAGGTGATGGACGACGTCGTCCTCGCCCAGGCGCAGGTCCACCACCGACGAGCGGGTGCCCTCGACGTAGCGCCAGATCACCACGGCGCCGCTGTCGCAGGTCCAGTGGCTCCAGCCGCCTTTGGCGGTGCCGGCGCCGCTTCCCGCGGGGTGGCTGGAGCAACCGGCCAGCAGGGCGCCCAGGGCCAGGGCGGCGAGGTAACGCTTCATCGGGCAATTCTCCCTCTCACGGCGATGCCGTATGTCCATTCAGCCCCGCGCCGCCCCGGCGCCCCGGTTCAGGGGCATTCACCGGGGGTCGGACGCCGCCAGGCTCACTGCTTGGCGCGCTGCTCCAGCACTTCCACGGCCGGCAGGACCTTGCCTTCGACGAACTCGAGGAAGGCACCGCCACCGGTGGAAATGTAGGAGATCCGCTCGGCCACGCCATACTTGTCGATGGCCGCCAGGGTGTCGCCGCCGCCGGCGATGGAGAACGCCGGGCTCTCGGCGATGGCCAGGGCCAGGGTCCTGGTGCCTTCGCCGAACTGGTCGAACTCGAAGACGCCCACCGGGCCGTTCCACAGGATGGTCTTCGACGACTTCAGCAGCTCGGCGAACTGCGCGGCGGTCTGCGGGCCGATGTCGAGGATCATGTCGTCGTCGGCGACGTCGGCGATGGCCTTGACGGTGGCGGCGGCGCTTTCGGCGAACTCCTTGGCCACCACGACGTCGACCGGCAGCGGCACGCTGACCTTGGCCGCGATGGCCTTGGCGGTGTCGACCAGGTCGGCCTCGTACAGCGACTTGCCGACCTTGTAGCCGGCCGCGGCGAGGAAGGTGTTGGCGATGCCGCCGCCGACGATCAGCTGGTCGCAGATCTGCGCCAGGCTGTTGAGCACGTCGAGCTTGGTGGAGACCTTGGAGCCGGCGACGATGGCCGCCATCGGCCGGGCCGGGTTGCCCAGGGCCGTGCCCAGGGCGTCCAGCTCGGCGGCCAGCAGCGGGCCGGCCGCGGCGACCTTGGCGAACTTGGCCACGCCGTGGGTCGAGCCCTCGGCGCGGTGGGCGGTGCCGAAGGCGTCCATGACGAAGACGTCGCACAGCGCGGCGTACTTCTGCGCCAGCTCGTCGGCGTTCTTCTTCTCGCCCTTGTTGAAGCGCACGTTCTCGAACAGCACCAGCTCGCCCGGCTTGACCTCGACGCCGTCGAGGTAGTCGCGCACCAGCGGCACGTCGCGGCCCAGGGCCTTGCTCAGGTAGTCGGCGACCGGCTTGAGGCTGTTCTCCTCGGAGAACTCGCCCTCGGTGGGGCGGCCCAGGTGCGAGCAGACCATCACCGCCGCGCCCTTCTCCAGGGCCAGCTTGATGGTGGGCAGCGAGGCCAGGATGCGGGCGTCGCTCTTCACCACGCCGTCCTTCACCGGCACGTTGAGGTCCTCGCGGATCAGCACGCGCTTACCTTGGAGGTCGAGGTCGGTCATCTTCAAAACGGTCATGACATCAGTCCTGTCTGGGCTGGTTGTTTAACGTTCGCTGGCGGCGACCCGCAGGAAGTGCCCCGCGGTGTCGAGCATGCGGTTGGCGAAGCCCCACTCGTTATCGAACCAGGCCAGCAGGTTCACCAGGCGCGGCCCGGAAACGCGGGTCTGGCTGCCGTCGACGATCGCCGAGTGCGGGTCGTGGTTGAAGTCGCAACTGGCGTGGGGCAGCTCGGTGTAGTCCAGCAGGCCCTTGAGCGGCCCGCTGCCGGCGGCCTCGCGCAGCACCCTGTTGATTTCCGCGGCGGAAGTGTCGCGGGAAACCTGCAGGGTGATGTCCAGGGCCGAGACGTTCACCGTCGGCACCCGGATGGCTTTGGCCTGGATTCGCCCGGCAAGTTCCGGGAGCAGGCGCTCGATGCCCCGCGCCAGCCCCGTCGACACCGGGATCACCGACTGGAAGGCCGAGCGCGTGCGGCGCAGGTCCTCGTGGTGGTAGGCGTCGATCACCGGCTGGTCGTTCATCGCCGAGTGGATGGTGGTGATCGAGACATACTCGATGCCCACGGCCTCGTTCAGCAGCTTGAGCAGCGGCACGCTGCAGTTGGTGGTGCAGGAGGCGTTGGAGACCAGCTTCTCGGCGCCGGACAGCTGTTGCTGGTTGATGCCGAAGACCACGGTGGCGTCGACGTCGGCCTCGCTGGCCATGGGCTGGGAGAACAGTACCCGCGGCGCGCCGGCGGCGAGGAAGCGCTGGCCATCGGCGCGGCTGTGGTAGACGCCGGAGCACTCCAGCACCAGGTCGATGTCCAGCGCCGCCCAGTCGATGGCCTCGGGCTCGGCCTGGCGCAGCACCTTCACGCAGTCGCCGCCGACGTGCAGGCAGCCGTCGGCCACGCTCACCTCGCCGGGGAAGCGGCCGTGGGTGGAGTCGAAGCGGGTCAGGTATTCCAGGCTCGGCAGGTCGGCCAGGTCGTTCAGCGCGACGATGGAAAAGCCGGCCTTCGCGCCGCGCTCGTGCAGGGCGCGGAACACGCAGCGGCCGATGCGGCCGTAGCCATTGAGGGCGACACGGTAAGGGCGTTTGGGCATAAGCCTTCGGAAGCCGAAAGCTGGAAGCTGGAAGCTGGAAGCCGAGAGCAAAAGCAGCCAGGGGCATGCTTGCGCTTCAAGCTTCCAGCTTCAGGCTTCCAGCTATCAGGCTCAGTCCTCCAACAATTCCTGGGCAGTGGAGAGAACGTTTTCGACGGTAAAGCCGAAGTGCTCGAACAGCGCCGGCGCCGGGGCCGACTCGCCGAAGGTGGTCATGCCGATCACGCGGCCTTCCAGGCCCACGTACTTGTACCAGTAGTCGGCGTGGGCGGCCTCGATGGCGATGCGCGCGCCGACCTGCACCGGCAGCACGGCCTGCTTGTAGCCGGCGTCCTGCTGCTCGAAGACGCTGGTGGAGGGCATGGAGACCACGCGCACCTTGCGGCCTTCGGCGCTGAGCTTGTCGTAGGCCTGCACGGCCAGGCCGACTTCCGAGCCGGTGGCGATCAGGATCAGTTCCGGCTCGCCGGCGCAGTCCTTGAGCACGTAGCCGCCGCGGGCGACGTTGGCCAGCTGCTCGGCGTCGCGCGCCTGGTGCGGCAGGTTCTGGCGGCTGAAGATCAGCGCCGAGGGGCCGTCGTTGCGCTCGATGGCGTACTTCCAGGCCACCGCGGACTCGACTGCGTCGGCCGGGCGCCAGGTGTCCAGGTTCGGCGTCAGGCGCAGGCTGGCCAGTTGCTCGATGGGCTGGTGGGTCGGGCCGTCCTCGCCCAGGCCGATGGAGTCGTGGGTGAACACGTAGAGCACGCGCTGCTTCATCAGGGCGGACATGCGCACCGCGTTGCGGGCGTATTCCATGAAGATCAGGAAGGTCGCGCCGTAGGGGATGAAGCCGCCGTGCAGGGCCACGCCGTTCATGATGGCGCTCATGCCGAACTCGCGCACGCCGTAGAACACGTAGTTGCCCGAGGCGTCACTGGGGGTCACGCCCTTGCAGCCCTTCCACAGGGTCAGGTTGGAGCCGGCCAGGTCGGCGGAGCCGCCGAGCAGTTCCGGCAGCAGCGGGCCGAAGGCGTTCAGCGCGTTCTGGCTGGCCTTGCGGCTGGCGATGGTCTCGCCCTTGGCGGCGACTTCGGCGACGTAGGCCGCGGCCTGCTCGGCGAAGTCGGCCGGCAGCTCGCCCTTGACGCGGCGCTGGAACTCGGCGGCCAGTTCCGGGTGCGCGGCCTGGTAGGCGGCGAAGCGCTGGTTCCACTCGGCCTCGCGGGCGGCGCCGGCTTCCTTGGCGTCCCACTCGGCGTAGATCTCGGCGGGGACTTCGAACGGGCCGTGGTTCCAGCCCAGGGCGGCGCGGGTGGCGACGATCTCGTCATTGCCCAGCGGCGCGCCGTGGCACTCTTCCTTGCCCTGCTTGTTCGGCGAGCCGAAGCCGATCACGGTCTTGCAGCAGATCAGCGTCGGGGCGTCGCTCTTGCGCGCGGTCTCGATGGCGGTCTTGATCTCGTCGGCGTCGTGGCCGTCGACGTTGCGGATCACCTGCCAGCCGTAGGCTTCGAAGCGCTTCGGGGTGTCGTCGGTGAACCAGCCGTGGACCTCGCCGTCGATGGAGATGCCGTTGTCGTCGTAGAAGGCGATCAGTTTGTTCAGGCGCAGGGTGCCGGCCAGGGAGGCGACCTCGTGGGAGATGCCTTCCATCATGCAGCCATCGCCGAGGAAGGCGTAGGTGTAGTGGTCGACGATGCCATGGCCTTCGCGGTTGAACTGCGCGGCCAGCACCTTCTCCGCCAGGGCCATGCCCACGGCGTTGGCGATGCCCTGGCCGAGCGGGCCGGTGGTGGTCTCCACGCCCGCGGTGTAGCCGTACTCCGGGTGGCCCGGGGTGCGCGAGTTGAGCTGGCGGAAGTTCTTCAGGTCCTCGATGCCCAGGTCGTAGCCGGTCAGGTGCAGCAGCGAGTAGATCAGCATCGAGCCGTGGCCGTTGGACAGCACGAAGCGGTCGCGGTCGGCCCACTGCGGGTTGCCCGGGTTGTGCTTGAGGTAGTCGCGCCAGAGCACTTCGGCGATGTCCGCCATCCCCATGGGGGCGCCTGGGTGGCCGCTGTTGGCTTTCTGCACGGCATCCATGCTCAGTGCGCGGATGGCATTGGCTCGCTCACGACGGCTGGGCATCGCTGAATCTCCTGCGGGGGCTGCTTCGATTGATCGAAGGGATGAAAAAAGGCGGTCATTTTCGCCCAGCCGGCCATCGCGGGGCAATGACAATCGGGCCGCAGGCTACAGGCGGCAGGTTTCTGACGCGAGCCGCCTTTGGCAGGAGCGAGCCTGCTCGCGAACGAGCGCCGTGCCAGGCCGGTTCGCGAGCAAGCTCGCTCCTGCAGCCCTGGCGTTGCCGCTACCTTCCGTCTCCAATATCAAAACTTTTTGATACAGCCGTTGCCACCATCCTCCCGGGGCTCTAGACTCCGCCCCCTATGAGCCTGCGCATGCCCCTGATCCGCCACGATGCCTGCGACGAGCTGGCCGCGCTGTGCAAGGCCGGCGGCGACCCGCTGCGGCTGAACGTGCTGCGGGTGCTGGCCAACGACTCGTTCGGCGTGCTGGAGCTGGCGCAGATCTTCGCCATCCGCCAGTCGGGCATGAGCCACCACCTGAAGGTGCTGGCCCAGGCCGGCCTGGTGGCGACGCGCCGCGAAGGCAACGCGATCTTCTACCGCCGCGCCCTGCCCCAGGCCGACAGCCTCGGCGGCAAGCTGCACGGGGCGCTGCTGGCGGAAGTGGACGAGCTGGCGCTGCCGCCCGAGGTGGACGCCCGCGTCGCCGCGGTGCATGCCCAGCGCGCGGCGGTGAGCCGCGACTACTTCGCCCGCAGCGCGGAGAAGTTCCAGGCCACGCAGGACCTGATCGCGGGGCTGCCGCAATACCGTGAAAGTGTTCTGGCGCTGCTCGACGCACTGAGCTTCGCCCCCGGCGCCACGGCGCTGGAAGTCGGCCCCGGCGACGGCGGGTTCCTCCCCGAGCTGGCCCGGCGTTTCGCGCGGGTGACCGCGCTGGACAACAGCGTGGCCATGCTCGACCTGGCCCGCCGGCGCTGCCTGGAGGCAGGGCTGACGAACGTGCGGCTGGACCTGGCCGACGCCCTGCAGGACGCCGCCGAACCGGCCGACTGCGTGGTGCTGAACATGGTGCTGCACCATTTCGCGGCGCCCGCCGAGGCCCTGCGCCAGTTGGCGCGCCTGGTGAAGCCGGGCGGCAGCCTGCTGGTGACCGAACTGTGCAGCCACGACCAGAGCTGGGCCCGCGAAGCCTGCGGGGACCTCTGGCTGGGGTTCGAACAGGAAGACCTGGCCCTTTGGGCCGATGCCGCGGGGCTCGCCCCCGGCGAGAGCTTGTACATTGGTTTACGTAATGGCTTTCAGATCCAGGTGCGGCATTTCGCCAAGCCGGATTCGCGAAGCGTCCTCACCCACCGGTAAAGACAGGAACCGTTAGATGAGCGAATACTCGATTTTCACCTCCGAATCCGTATCCGAAGGCCATCCGGACAAGATCGCCGACCAGATCTCCGACGCGGTGCTGGACGCCATCATCGCCAAGGACAAGTACGCCCGCGTGGCCTGCGAGACCCTGGTGAAGACAGGCGTCGCCATCATCGCCGGCGAAGTCACCACCTCGGCCTGGGTCGACCTCGAAGACCTGGTGCGCAAGGTCATCATCGACATCGGCTACAACAGCTCCGACGTCGGCTTCGACGGCGCCACCTGCGGCGTGCTGAACATCATCGGCAAGCAGTCGGTGGACATCAACCAGGGCGTCGACCGCGCCAAGCCCGAGGACCAGGGCGCCGGCGACCAGGGCCTGATGTTCGGCTACGCCAGCAACGAGACCGACGTACTGATGCCGGCGCCGATCTGCTTCTCCCACCGCCTGGTCGAGCGCCAGGCCGAAGCGCGCAAGTCCGGCCTGCTGCCGTGGCTGCGCCCGGACGCCAAGAGCCAGGTCACCTGCCGCTACGAAGGCGGCAAGGTGGTGGGCATCGACGCCATCGTGCTGTCCACCCAGCACAACCCGGAAGTCTCCTACGCCGACCTGCGCGAAGGCGTGATGGAACTGATCATCAAGCACGTGCTGCCGGCCGAGCTGCTGCACAAGGACACCCAGTTCCACATCAACCCGACCGGCAACTTCGTCATCGGCGGGCCGGTGGGCGACTGCGGCCTGACCGGGCGCAAGATCATCGTCGACTCCTACGGCGGCATGGCCCGCCACGGCGGCGGCGCCTTCTCCGGCAAGGACCCGTCCAAGGTCGACCGCAGCGCCGCCTACGCCGGCCGCTACGTGGCCAAGAACATCGTTGCAGCGGGCCTGGCCGAGCGTTGCGAGATCCAGGTGTCCTACGCCATCGGCGTGGCCCAGCCGACCTCCATCTCGGTGAACACCTTCGGTACCGGCAAGATCAGCGACGAGAAGATCGTCCAGCTGGTTCGCGAGCACTTCGACCTGCGTCCGTACGCGATCACCAAGATGCTCGACCTGCTGCACCCGATGTACCAGCCCACTGCGGCCTACGGTCACTTCGGCCGCAATCCGTATGAGCTGACCTACGGTGACGATACCTTCACCGCCTTCACCTGGGAGCGCACCGACAAGGCCGCCGCCCTACGTGATGCGGCTGGCCTGTAAGGTCCGTCCGACGGAATAGCCCTGCTCCAGCGGGCCGTTCATGGTAAGAAAGAATGCCGTTTCTCTATCTGGGGGAAACGGCATTTTTCGTATGGGGTGGGCCATGGCTTCGCGCGCGCATCCTGTCCTTCGCTCCGACCTCGATCCCATCGCGGACAGAGTCTCCTACCGCATGAGCGAGCATGGCTTTTCGTAGGATGGTGTTGAGCGAAGCGATACCCATCAGCGCAACCGCATGGGTTTCGCAGGCTCAACCCATCCTACGTAAAGCAGCTCGGCGCAGTCGGTGAGACAGTTGCTCCTACGACCGAGTCTCCCTGACACCCATGATCGCTCACCTGGCGTACAGCCGAGTCCGTAGGATGGCGTTGAGCGAAGCGATACCCATCAGCGCAACCGCATGGGTTTCACAGGCTCACCCCATCCTACGTAAAGCAGCTCGGCGCAGTCGGTGAGACAGTTGCTCCTACGATTCAGGGAAGCTTGGGCGTAGGAGCGGACTCTGTCCGCGATTGGATTCACCGTTTGGCGTGAAGTGAAATCACGACGGTCCCTGAATCCTGTTCGCGATGGCGCCGCATCCCGGAAGCCTCCCACACTCCACCCGGCCCCTTCGCGGCGGCGGCGCACCTAGTCTGGAACCCCCTCCAGGCGCAAGGAAGCCCGCCGATGAAAGCCCTGCTCGCCTCAGCCCTGCTGCTCCTCCCCAGCCTCTCCCTGGCCTGCCCCGACTGGCCCGAACAGCGCGCCCGCGAAGAGCTGCTGGGCCTGCGCCAGCGACTGGAAGCCTGGGACCAGGCCTACCACCTGCGCGGCGAAAGCCCGATCGCCGACGAACTCTACGACCAGGCCCGGCAACGCTTCAGCCTTTGGCGCGGCTGTTATCCACAGCTCGCCATCGAGCCGACCCCACCGCTGCCGGCCAGCCGCGGCAAGCTGCGCCACCCCGCCGCCCATACCGGCCTGGACAAGGCCGCCGACACCAACGAAGTCCGCCTGTGGATGGCCGGGCGCAAGGACCTCTGGGTGCAGCCCAAGGTCGATGGCGTGGCCGTGACGCTGGTCTACCAGGACGGCGAACTGGTCCAGGCCATCAGCCGTGGCGACGGCATCCGCGGCCAGGACTGGACCGCCAACGCCCGCCGCCTGCCGGCCGTGCCGCAACGTCTGCCCGCCACGGGGCGGCTGGTGTTGCAGGGCGAACTCTACTGGCGCCTGCCGGGCCACGTGCAGGCGCAAAAGGGCGGCCTCGGCGCCCGCGGCAAGGTCGCCGGGCTGATGGCGCGCAGCGAACCGGGCGAACAGGTTTCGCAGGTCGGCCTGTTCGTCTGGGAATTGCCGCACGGCCCCGGGAACATGACGCAACGCCTGGAGCGCCTGAGAGCGCTGGGCCTCGCGGACAGCGCGGCCCTGACGCTGCCGGTGACGGGTTTCGAGGACGCCCAGCGCCAGCGCGAGCACTGGTACCGCAGCCCCCTGCCCTTCGCCAGCGACGGCATCGTCCTCCGCCAAGGCTCGCGCCCCGCCGCGAAGGCCTGGCAGGCTGGCAGCGCCAGTTGGGCGCTGGCCTGGAAATACCCCTACCGCCAGGCCCTGGCCGAGGTGCGCCGGGTGCATTTCCGCATCGGCCGCACCGGACGGGTGACGCCGCTGCTGGAACTGCAACCGGTGACGCTGGACGAGCGCCGCATCGCCCAAGTCAGCCTCGGCTCGACGCGGCGCTGGCAGGCCCTGGACATCCGCCCCGGCGACCAGGTGGCCATCGCCCTGGCCGGCCTGACCATCCCGCGGCTGGAAAGCGTGGTCTGGCGCTCGCCGCAACGCCTTGCAGTAGAGCCGCCGCAGCCCGGGCGCTACCACGCGCTCAGTTGCTGGCGGGCAACGCCCGGCTGCGAGGAACAGTTCCTCGCCCGTCTCGCCTGGCTGGGCGGCGAACAGGGTTTGGCCTTGGAAGGCGTGGGGCCTGGGACTTGGCAGACGTTGCTGGAAGCCGGCCAGATTGCCGGCCTGCTCGACTGGCTGGAATTGCCGCCGGAAGCCCTGCGCCAACTGCCGGGCTTCGCCGAGCACAGTGGCGAACGCCTGCACGCCCAGTTCCGCGCCGCGCGGCAACGTCCCTTCCAGCACTGGTTGCGGGCGCTGGGCGTGCCCCAGGTCGACAGCCTGCCGGCCACCGAAGGTTGGGCCGAACTGAGCGCCCGGCAGGCCAGCGACTGGCGCCAGCTGCCGGGCGTCGGGCCGGTCCGGGCCCGGCAACTGCAGGCCTTCTTCGCCGACCACGAGGTGCAGCGCCTGGGCGCCCAGCTCGCCGCCGCCGGGGTAGCCGGCTTCTAAGCCCTCAGCGCAGGCGGAAGGCTTCCTGGTGGAAATTGCGCGCCGGCATGCCGCGCCGGCCGAGGTCGCGCCGCAGCAGGTCGGCCAGGCCCTGCGGGCCGCAGAACCACAGGCTCGGCCAGCGACCGGAGGCGTCCGGGGCCATGCTCAGGTCGTCGCCGCGCAGGTAGCCCTCTTCGGCGCTGTAGTGGACCTTCAGCGCCACGCTGGGCAGGCCGTCGCACAGCTCGCGCAGGCGCCCAGCATAGATGGCGTCGGCAGGGCTGCGCACGCAGTAGTGCAGCTCCACTTCCGGCGCATCGGCGGGGTGCTGCTGCAGCGCCTCCAGCCAGGCCAGGAAGGGCGTGATGCCGATGCCGCCGGCGATCCACACCTGGCGCTCGCCGCCGCGGCGGAAGTCGAAGCAGCCATAGGGCCCCTCGACCTTGACCGCATCGCCCGGCGCCAGAGAGTCCTGCAGGCGCCGGGTGTAGTCGCCCAGGGCCTTGATGCTGAAGCGCACCTCGCCGTTGCCCTGGTCGGCGCTGGAAATGCTGAAGGGATGCTGCCCCTCCAGGCGGTCGCAGGTGAGGAAGGCGAACTGCCCAGCCTTGTGCCGCCAGTTGCGGCCGAGCCGGCAGGTGACTTCCAGCATGCGCTCGCCGGGCCGCGCCACCGCCACCACCACGCCCTGGTGCGTGCGCCGCCGGCCGATGCGTCCGCTCAGGGCAATCAGCGCGCACACCGAACCCAGCGCCGCGCACAGCGCCAGCAGCCAGCCCAGCGGCTGCGCCCAGTAGCCGGCCGGCGCCAGCACCACGCCATGGAAGGCCAGCACCAGATAGACCAGCGCCAGCGCTTTGTGCACGTAGCGCCACAGGTGGTAGGGGAAGCGCTGCCAGAGCGTCAGCACCAGCATGGCGGCGAGCAGCCAGGCCGACCACTCGCCCAGCTCCTTGGCCGAGCCGCGGAAGACCTCGAGGAAGGTCTCCACCCGCGGCCCCTTCGCCGGCTTGGCGACGAATTTCGCCAGCAGCGGCCCGCCCAGCTCCAGCAGGTAGTGCAGCAGACCCAGGCTGATGGCCAGGATGCCCGCCCAGCGGTGCACCCGGTACATGCGGTCGAGCCCGCCCAGCGGCCGCTCCAGCCAGGCCGGGCGTACCGCCAGGAGCATGATCAGCGACATCAGCGCGAAGGCGACGACGCCGCTCAGCAGGATGGCCTGCTTGCGCAGGACCCAGATATCGAAAGTGGCCGGCGGATCGAGCGCGAGCGCCAGCCCGAACGCCGCCAACACGGTGGCGATGACGATGCCTACGAACTTCATATGGCCTCCCTGGTTGCGAGCCTGGTCCGAGACTGGGCGCGCGGCCTTAATCATCCCTGAAGTTCGTATGGGAATTTTCCGCTGTTCGGCCTTGCCATGACCCAGGTCAAGCGCTGGGCAAGGCCGCGGGCGTGCCGCACAATGCCGGACCCGGCCAGGAGACAACCCGCATGCGTATCCGCGTCCTTTCCGACCTGCACCACGAGCACTTCGGCGGCCGCCGCGAGCTGCCCGCGGTGGACGCCGACCTGGTGGTGCTGGCCGGCGACATCCATGAGCACCTGCAGGGCCTGCACTGGGCCCGCGAGACCTTCCCCGACACGCCGGTGGTTTACGTCGCCGGCAACCACGAGTTCTACCATTCCGACCTGCCCGAGCTGACCCAGGCCATGCGCAACCTGGCCCGCGCCCTGGACATCCACTTCCTGGAGAACGACGCGGTGGTCATCGACGGCGTGCGCATCCTCGGCGCCACCCTGTGGACGGACTTCCTGCTCTACGGCGAGGAAACCCTGCCGCTGACGCTGCAACGCGCGCTGCGCCTGATGCCCGATTTCAGCTGCATCGACTGGTTCACCGCGCCCTTCACCCCGGCGCTCAGCCAGCAACTGTTCGAGGCCTCGCGGGACTGGCTGGCGGCGCAGCTGGCCGAGCCCTTCGCCGGGCCGACCGTGGTGGTCACCCACCATGCGCCCAGCGCCCGTTCCATTCCGCCGCAATATGTCGGCGACAGCCTGTCGCCGGCCTTCGCCTCGGACCTGGAGCATCTGGTGCAGCAATGCGACCTGTGGCTGCACGGCCACGTGCACGACGCCCTGGACTACCGCATCGGCCGCGCCCGGGTGGTGGCCAACCCGGGCGGCTACCCGGGCGAGAAGGGCGGCTTCGACGCCTACGGCACCGTGGAAGTCTGAGCCACCGGCAACTGCTTGAAGAAGCGCCAGATCTCCGCCGGCCCGTCCAGCTCGGGGTCGGCCATGCCGAACAGGCGCGGCGGCCGATAGCCCGGCTGCGACAACAGATGGCCGCCGCCGTGCACGCTCACCAGTTCCACCGGCGGCATTCCCTCGCCCCGCCATTGCCAGCGCTCCGACCAGACCGGGCCGGGGCGCGTCAGCGGCTCGCGCTGCGCCGGCGCGCTGATGCCGTTGCGCCGCGCCAGCTCGCCGGCCGAAGCCTCGCTGGAGAGCACTTCGCCGCGGTCGCCGAAGCCGAACAGCTTCACCCGCCCGCCGCCGTAGGGGTTGATCGGGTCGCGCGTGCCGTTCATCAGCAGCGCCGCTACGGCCCGCTGCGACTCGCTGCAGGCGTCGTTCGCCGCGCTCGGCAGGCTGGCCGCCACCAGGGCGATGCCGGCCAGCGGCAGCCTGGACTCCGCAGCCATGCGCAGGGCCATCTGCCCGCCATTGGAGTAGCCGGCGAAGAACACCCGCTGCGGGTCCACCTGGCGCTCGCGCTGGATCCGCCGCACCAGCCGGGTGAGGAAGGCCACGTCGTCGATGTTGCGGGCGCGCGCGCTGTAGCTGGCCACCTTGCGGCAGTCGTTCCAGTGGCCCTCGAAGCCGTCGGGGTAGAGCACCAGGAAGCCGTCGCGGTCGGCCAGGGCGTCGAAGCCGAAGCCGCTGTCGCGGCGCATCAGCTGGCCGTTGCTGCGCGAGGCGTGCAGCACCACCAGCAGCGCCGGGTTCGGCGCCAGGCTGGGCGGCACGTAGAGCACGTAGCCGCGACGCAGGCCGCCGGCGCGCAGGGAGCTGTCCTCGCTCACCCCGGTGAGCATCGGCGGGCGCAGTTGCTCGCCGGGCAGCAGGTACCAGGCGCCCACCAGCAGGGCCGCAAGCAACAGCAGGATCAGCGTCTGAACCAGGCGAATCGCGATACGCATCCAGCCTCCCCCGCTCCGCCCGACGGAGCGCGTTCAATGGATCGACCAGGCCGCGGACTGCCATGGGGCAACCCCCACGCGCGCGCTTAATGGCAAACTCTAGACGTTCGTCAGCATCGATATCTCATTTGGTAACGCAGGACCCGAGAATGTTCCGATCCATTACCCTCAGCCTCGCCGCACTGCTCTGCACCGGCGCCTTCGCCGCGCAACCCGAGCAGCCCCTGAGCGGCTGCGCCGCCAAGCAGGCGGCCATCGCCGGCAAGCTGGAAGAAGCCCGCGCCCGCGGCGACAAGGGCGCCATCGCCGGCCTGGAAACCGCCCTGGAAAAGGCCCGCACCTACTGCACCGACGGCAGCCTGACGCAAAAGCGCACCCAGCGCGTGCTGGACGCCGAGCGCGAAGTCAGCCAGCGCGAAAGCGACCTGCGCAAGGCCATGAACAAGGGCGACGCGGAAAAGATCGAGAAGCGCAAGGACAAGCTGGCCGAGGCCCGCGCGGAGCTGGAGCAGGCGAAGCGGGAGTTGGAGGAGTGAGTGGGGGTGGTTGCCTGGCTGGCTACCTGTAGGAGCGAGCTTGCTCGCGAACAGCGTTTCCAGGCGGCCTCGGTGTTTTGGTTCGGCTCCGCTCCCTCTCCCCAGCCCTCTCCCTGAAGGGAGAGGGGGCTTGTCCGTGCCGAGAAAGGATCTGGTGTCAGCCGGGGGCTCGGTACAGGCCGGCTAACCCCGAAACATCAGCACACGCCGAACGGTCCCCTCTCCCTTCAGGGAGAGGGTTAGGGAGAGGGCGCTCTTGAGGATGCGCACCGCCCCATCGGCAGAACACCGTTCGCAAGCAAGCTCGCTCCTACAAAAAACGGAGCGCCCGTCAGAGCGCCCGGAATTTCTTGTGGCAAGCCTCGCAGGCATCTTCCACCGCGGCCAGGTCCTTGCGCACGCCGTCGGCGGTCGGGGTGGCCTGGCGGGTGTTGGCCTCCAGCGCGGCGGCGGCCTGCTGGAAGGTCTTGGCGTCGGCCTGGAACTCCAGCTGGCGCTGCCACAGCTCGTCCTTGGCGCGGCTGTCGCCGCCCTCGTCGGTCGGCTTGCTGGTGGGGAAATACTGCCAGGGCTGGCCGGCCAGCTCGTTGAGCTTGACCGAGTCGGCGCGGAATTTCTCGGCGTCGAAGACCACGCGGCCGCGCAGCATGCCGCCCATGTCCTCGCTGGCGTGGAGCATCTGCTTGAAGATCGCCTGGCGCTTGGCCAGCGGAGAATTCGGATCGAGGCGGTGGCAACCGGCCAGGGCGGCACCGGCCAACAGCAGGACGAGCAGGGTCTTCAGCTTCATGAGCGGACTCTTGTAGGACAGGCCAGACACGGGAGCGGCGGATTATCCGCCGCTACCCGGCATTGATCCAGAGCCCGCGCGCCCGCCTGCGGCCATCCGCCGCAGCGATGCGCGAACCGTTCAGCTGCGGTTCAGGCGGAGACCACAAAGAAGGCAGCGATCAGCGCCATGCCGACGAACCACACCAGCGAACGCAGCAGCGCCAGGTCGGCGAGGTAGAAGATCAGGTAGAGCAGGCGGCTGGTGAGCCAGGCGATGGCCAGGGTATCCAGGGTCGCCGGCTCGGCGTTGCCCACCACGTAGGCCACCAGCACGGCGATGGCGAAGGCCGGGGTGACCTCGAAGCTGTTCAGCTGGAAGGCGTTGGCGCGCTTGCGGTAGCCCTCCAGGCTGGCCAGGAAGGTGCGCGGGTCGTGGTTCTGCCGGGGGCCGAAGCCGCCGCCGGTGAACTTGGCGATGCTGGTGCCCAGGTAGGGCAGGAAGAATGCGATCAGGATGCACCAGAAGGCGATGGGCATGGACGGAGGTCTCGTCGGCTGGGAAGTCGGCAGGTTGCCGCCAAGCATAGGCGAAGGTCAGTGGCCGGCGGGCGGATGCGTGCGCCAAAGCGGCCAATCTCGCGGCCTGTTCGCCTAGCTCAGAGCTTCATCACCAGCATCCCCGCCAGCACCAGGCTGCACGCCAGCAGGCGCGGCAGCCCGAAGGGCTCCTTGAGGAAGCGCATGCCGAACAGCACCACCAGCACCACGCTGGTCTCGCGCAGCGCCGCGGCCTCGGCCACCGAGCCCAGCTGCATGGCCCAGAGCACCAGGCCGTAGCTGGCCATCACGCAGATGCCGACGCTCAGGCCGAGCTTCCACTGCGTCTGCCAGAAGCGCGCGAAGGCGCGGGTGCGCGCGCCCAGGGCGAGCAGCGGGAAGGGCACGCCGGAGAGCAGCGTCAGCCACACCAGGTAGTCCAGCGGCTGCGGCCAGCGCTTCAGGGCGTGGCCGTCGGTCCAGGTGTAGCTGCCGATGCACAGGCCCATCAGCAGCACCACGGGGAAGGCGATCCAGGGCAGCCGCGAACCGCCGCCGCCCTTGAGCAGGAACAGCATGCCCAGCGGGATCAGCAGGATGCCGAGGACCTGCCGGTCGCTGAGCTGCTCGCCGCCCACCAGCAGCGTCAACGCCAGCACCACCAGCGGCGACAGGCCGCGCATCAGCGGGTAGACCAGGCCGAGGTCGCCGACCTTGTAGGCCTGGATCAGCAGCACCCGGTAGACCAGCTGCAGGGCCACGGCGCTGCCCAGCCAGGGCCAGACCTCGGCCGGCGGCAGGCTGATCCAGGGCAGCAGGGCGAGGGCCACGAGCAGGCCGACGAGGTCCATGCAGGCCACCACCAGCAGACGGTCGGCGCTGAATTTGACGAGGGTGTTCCAGGCCGCGTGGAGCACGGCGGCGAGCAGCACCAGGGCGGTGGCGAACAAGGCGGGGCTTCCTGGTATAGACCAGTTGCGATTCTAGCGCCTCGCTCCCCATGCCCGGCAAGCCTCGGAAAGGCCTGAAGTGCGCACGCGGCTCCGCACCGAGGGGCGTGACTGGTCTAGACTGGGGGTTTCGCGATCGCCAGAGTCCCCTGCCATGCCCCGAATGCTCAAGTTCCTGTGCTGCTACGTCCTCGTCTCCCTGCTCACCGGCTGCGGCTACAACGCCATGCAGGCCGGCGACGAGCAGGTCAAGGCGGCCTGGTCCGAAGTGCTCAACCAGTACCAGCGGCGCGCCGACCTGGTGCCCAATCTGGTCAACACCGTGAAGGGCTACGCCGCCCACGAGGCCGCCGTGCTCACCCAGGTCACCGAGGCCCGGGCCAGGGTCGGCAGCACCACCCTCAATGCCGACCAGCTCGGCGACGCGGCGGCCATGCAGCGCTTCCAGCAGGCCCAGGGCGAGCTCAGCTCGGCACTCTCGCGGCTGCTGGTGGTCACCGAGAATTATCCACAGCTCAAGGCCGACGGCCTGTTCAAGGACCTGCTGACGCAGCTCGAAGGCACCGAGAACCGCATCACCGTGGCCCGCGGCCGCTACGTCAAGGCGGTGCAGGACTACAACGTGCTGATCCGCCAGTTCCCGCAGGTGATCACCGCGAAGATCTTCGGCTACCAGCCCAAGGCCAACTTCAGCGTGGAGAACGAGGCGGCCATCTCCACCGCGCCCAAGGTCGATTTCGGCACGCCGCAGCCGCAACCGGCGCAATGAGCATGCGCGCCTGGCTGCTGGCGCTGGCCCTGCTGTGCTGCGCGGGCCTGGCGCGGGCCGAGGTGGCCGTGCCGCAGCTGAGCGCGCGGGTCACCGACCTCACCGCCACCCTCGACGCCGAGCAGCGCGGCCGCCTTGAACAGCAGTTGGCGGCGCTGGAGCAGCGCAAGGGCGCGCAACTGGCGGTGCTGATGATCCCCAGCACCGGCGAGGAGAGCATCGAGCAGTACGCGGTGCGCGCCTTCGAGCAGTGGAAGCTGGGCCGCAAGGGCGTGGACGACGGCGTGCTGCTGGTGGTGGCCAAGGACGACCGCGCCCTGCGCATCGAGGTCGGCTACGGCCTGGAAGGCGCCATCACCGACGTCCTGGCCGGGCGCATCATCCGCGAGCAGATAGTCCCGCACTTCCGCGAAGGCGACTTCGCCGGCGGCGTGCAGGCCGGGGTGGACAGCCTGGAGAAGCTGATCGACGGCGAGGCGCTGCCCGAGCCCCAGCAGGCTGCGCAGGGCGACGACCTGGGCCTGCCGGCCGGCAGCCTGCTGCCGCTGTTCGCCCTGCTGGCCGGCGTGCCGCTGCTGGGGCGCCTGCTGCCGCTGCCGTTCATGCGCCAGCGCAGCTTCGGCCGCTATGTGGTGTGCAGCGTGGTCGTCGGGGTGCTGGCCGGCGTGCTCAGCCTGGTGCTGACCTTCAGCTTCGCCGCGCTGGTCAACAACGGCGTCAGCGCCTTCGTCTTCGCCCTCATCGCCTACCCCTTCTTCCTGCTGCCGGCCGGCTTTTTCCGCGGCGGGCGCGGCGGCGGTTTCGGCGGGGGCGGCTTCGGTGGCCGGGGTGGCGGCGGCTTCGGCGGGGGCGGGGGTTCCAGCGGCGGCGGCGGGGCCTCCGGCCGCTGGTGAGCCTCAGAGCACCGCGGCGCCGGCCTCTTCCTCGCGGATCGAGCGCAGCACCTGGCGCTGCAGTTCGATGAACTCGGCGCTGCCGGCCATCTCCTCGCGGCGTGGGCGCGGCAGGCCCACGTCGAAGGTGGTCTTGATCCGCCCCGGGCCCAGGCCCATGACCACGATGCGGTCGGACAGGTAGACCGCCTCCTCGACGTCGTGGGTGACGAACATCACCGTCAGCCGGTGCGTCTCCCAGATACGCGTGAGCAGCTCCTGCATCTGGTGGCGGGTCATGGCGTCCAGGGCGCCGAAGGGCTCGTCCATCAGCAGGATCTTCGGCCGGTAGGACAGCGCCCGGGCGATCGCCACGCGCTGCTTCATGCCGCCGGACAGCTCCGTGGGATAGGCGTCGGCGAACTTCTCCAGCTTCACCAGCTGCAGGTGCTCGGCGGCGATCTCGCGGCACTCGGCGCGGGAGCGGCCGGCGGCCTTGAGGGCGAACTCGACGTTCTGCCGCGCGGTCAGCCAGGGCAGCAGGGTGTAGGCCTGGAACACCACGCCGCGGTCCAGGCCGGGGCCGGCGATGGGCACGCCATCGACCTTGACGCTGCCGCTGTCGAAGTCCTCGAGCCCCGCGGCAATGGACAGCAGGGTGCTCTTGCCGCAGCCGGAGGTGCCGACGATGGAGACGAACTCGTTGTCCGCCAGGGTCAGGTCGATGTTGCGCAGCACCTCGCGGCGCTCTCTGCCGACCGCGAAGCTCTTGTTCAGGCCGGAAATCTCCAGGGTCGCCATCAGCCGCGCCTCCGGTTGTAGCGGAACAGGACGCGCTCGGCGGCGCGCATGGCCTGGTCGGTGACCAGCCCCAGCAGGCCGAGCAGCAGGATGTAGCCGATGATGGTGTCGGTCTGGAAGAAGCGCTGCGACACCACGATGCGGTAGCCCAGGCCCGAGGTGGCGGCCACCAGCTCGGCCAGCACCAGCCAGGTCCAGGCCCAGCCGAGGCTGATGCGCAGGGCGTCCCAGATGCCCGGCAGGGCGCTGGGCAGGACGATCTTCAGGAGGATGCGCCGGTCGGGCATGCCCAGGGTCCGGCCGAGGCCGACGAAGTCCGGCGGCACGCGCTTGATGGCGTCCATCACCATCAGCACCTGCTGGAAGAAGGTGCCGATCCAGATGATGAGGAATTTCTGGAAGTCGCTGGTGCCGGCCCAGAGGATGCTCAGCGGCACGAAGGCCACCACCGGCATGTAGCGCACGAAGTCCACCAGCGGTTCGGTGGCGGCCTTCCAGAAGCCGTAGCAGCCGGCGAACACGCCGATGACGATGGACATCGCCGAGGAAATCGCGAAGGCCACCAGGATGCGGTAGACGCTGACCTTCAGGTCGGCCCAGAGGGTGCCGTCGGCGGCCAGCCTGAGCATGCGCGCCCAGACGTCGCCGGGCGCCGGCAGGAAGATCTTCGGCACCGCGCCGCTGGCGCCGGCCGCCCACCAGGCCAGGGCCAGCAGGACGAATACGCCGCCGCCGATCAGCAGCAGGTGGGTGCGCGCCAGCGGCTTGCCGATGACGAACAGCGGGGAGGGTTTACGGGCGTTCATGCGAGGCTCGGGGTAACGGGGAAAACGCGCCGACCCTGCGGCCGGCGCGCGGGGTGCGTCAGAGCGCCTCGGCGAAGCGCGCGTCGACGGCCTGCTCCGGGGTCACCGGCTGCTGGATGATGCCGGCTTCGCTGGCGGCCTTCTGGATGTGCGCGAAGGAGTCCTTGACGAAGGCGCCCTTCAGCTCGGCCTTGTTCTCGCCCAGGGAATAGAAGCGCACGCCGTCGAAGGCGCTCTGCAGCTCCGCCGGCTCGGCGCCGACGCCCTTGGCGATGGCCGCGCGGCCTTCGGCGGTGTGGGCCTGGTAGTGCTTCAGGCCGGCTTCCCAGCTCTTGAGCAGGGCCAGCACCTGGCCGGGGCGCTGCTTGAGCACCTCGTCGCGGACCACGAACACGTCGCTGATGATGCCCGGGTCGTCCGAGCCCTTGTACAGCAGGTTCACTTTCGGGTTCTGCTGCCTGGCGGCGCTCAGGTAGGGCTCGTAGGTCACCGCCGCCGGCACCTGGCCTGCGATCAGCGCGGAACCGGCGTTGGCCGCCGGCATCGGCACCGGCTGCACGTCGGCCAGGCTCAGGCCGGCCTTGCGCAGGGCGCTGTGCAGGAGGATGTCGCTGGTGGTGCCCTCTTCATAGGCGACCTGCTTGCCCTTGAGGTCCTTCAGCGTCTTGATCGAGGGGTCGACGATCAGCGCGTCGGCGCTGGTGCTCTGGTCCAGCAGCAGGACGATCTTCACCGGCAGGCCGGCGGCGACCATGGCCATGGCGGTGTGGGTGGCGAGGTTGCCGCCGTCGATCTGGCCGCTGGCCAGGGCGGCGTTCATATCCTTGTCTTCGGTGAAGTTGACCAGCTCGACCTTGTCCAGGCCGTTGGCCTTGAAGGCCCCGGCCTGCTCGGCGACGTACCACTGGCCGTAGCCCAGCCAGGGCTGCATGCCCATCTTGAAGGTGCCGGCCTCGGGCTTGAGGTCGGCCTTGGGCTCGGCGGCCTGGGCGGCGCCGCCCAGCAGGACGGCGCAGCAGGTGGCCGCGACGAGGCGGCGCAGCGTGGATGCGATGGGCGCTTGCATGGTGTCTCCCCGGTCTTTTTCTGTGGTGGTACGACGAGGGAGCCTTGGCCCGCACCCGCCGTGGGCGGGCACAGGCTCACACGAAACCGCGCGGATGCAAAGCCTGGATGCGTCGCTGCAGGCCCGCAGGCTCAGGGTTCGAGGTCGTCCCCGTCCTTGAACTGGTCCTTGATATAGGTGATCTCGGTCTTGCCGTGGGGCGCCGGCAGGCCGTCCGGGCCCATGTTGACGAAGACCATCTTGTCGATGGTGAGGATGCTCTTGCGGGTGATCTTGTTGCGCACGTGGCAGGTCAAGGTGATCGAGGTGCGGCCGAAGTCGGTGGCGGTGATGCCCATCTCGATGATGTCGCCGGTGCGCGCCGAGCTGACGAAGTTGATCTCGGAGATGAACTTGGTGACCACGCGCTGGTTGCCCAGCTGGACGATGGCGTAGATGGCCGCTTCTTCGTCTATCCACTTCAGCAGGCTGCCGCCGAACAGCGAGCCGTTGGGGTTGAGGTCTTCGGGTTTTACCCATTTGCGGGTGTGGAAATTCATGGGAACTCCTTGCTGGTTGCGCCTCGTGAGCGCGATGCCTTGTCGGCAAGTTGACGGGTCGAGCCCCGCCGGCTGCGCAATTATCGCGCGGATCGCCGCTGCGCGTCCTGCCTGGAGTCAGCCCAGGCCGGCCTCCTCGCGGTAGATGCGCGCCTGTTCCACCAGCCAGTCGCGGAAGGCGCGGACGATGGCGGACTCCACCTTGCGCTCGGGAATCATCAGGTAATAGGCATGCTCGCTCAAATAGGCATGTTGCATCGCCACGATCAGCCGGCCCTCGGCCAATTCGCGCTGGATCAGCATCGGCGGGATCAGCGCCACGCCCATGCCCTGCTCGGCCGCCTGGGCGAGCATGGAGAACAGCTCGTAGCGGGTGCCGCTCATGTCGTGGGCGACGCTCATGCCCAGGGAGCCGAACCACTGGCGCCAGGCGTAGGGCCGGGTGGTCTGCTGCATCAACGGCAGCGCGGCGATCGCCTCGGCGCTGAGGCTGGCGCGGCCTTCGAGCAGCTCGGGGCTGCACACCGGCACCGGGTTCTCGCGCATGAGGAAATGCTTCACCGTGCCGGACCAGGCGCCGTCGCCGAAGTACAGCGCGCAGTCGAAGTCGGTGTCGGCGAAGAGGAAGGGCCGGGTGCGGTTGGTCAGGTTCACCGTGACTTCCGGGTACAGCCCCTTGAAGGCCTTGAGCCGCGGCAACAGCCACTGGGTGGCGAAGGTCGGCACCACCGCCAGCTCGATGCTGCCGCCGCCCTGCTGGCCCATCACCGCCAGGGTGTCGCGCTCCACCGCGTCCAGCCGCACGGCGATGCGCCGGCTGTAGCCCAGCCCCGCCTCGGTGAGCTTGACGCCGCGCCGCGAACGGCGGAACAGCTCGACGCCGAGGAAGGCTTCCAGAGCGGCGATCTGCCGGCAGATGGCGCTCTGCGTCAGCGACAGTTCCTCGGCGGCCTTGGTGAAGCTCTCGTGGCGCGCCGCCGACTCGAAGCTGACCAGCGCCGCGGTGGTGGGGATCTTGCGCCGCATCGAATGCCTCTTGGGAATCTCGTGATCCGCGAAGCCCGGGAAACAGGCCATTCAAACATTCGTTTCATGGGGCCCAGGCGATCACGGAGTGAGAAAATAGCACAACAGCGTGCGAATTAGTCGGTTGCCGCACCGGTCGGCGGCTGACTAGGATCGACCGCACTGCGTCCGCCTAAACTGGTCGGACACCCTGTCACTGCCCCGAGGTAACCCGATGGCCACCAAAGCAAGCTTCAACTGGGAAGACCCGCTGCTGCTGGATCAGCAACTCACCGAAGAAGAGCGCATGGTTCGCGACAGCGCCCAGCAGTTCGCCCAGGACAAGCTGGCCCCGCGCGTGCTGGAGGCCTTCCGCCATGAGCAGACCGACCCGGCGATCTTCCGCGAGATGGGCGAGACCGGCCTGCTCGGCGCGACCATCCCCGCCGAGTACGGCGGCAGCGGCCTGAACTACGTGTGCTACGGCCTGATCGCCCGCGAGGTCGAGCGCGTCGACTCCGGCTACCGCTCGATGATGAGCGTGCAGTCGTCCCTGGTCATGGTGCCGATCTACGAGTTCGGCAACGAAGCCACCAAGCAGAAGTACCTGCCGAAACTGGCCAGCGGCGAATACATCGGCTGCTTCGGCCTGACCGAGCCGAACCACGGCTCCGACCCGGGCTCGATGATCACCCGCGCGAAGAAGGTCGACGGCGGCTACCGCCTGTCCGGCGCCAAGATGTGGATCACCAACAGCCCGATCGCCGACGTCTTCGTGGTCTGGGCCAAGGACGACGAAGGCCAGATCCGCGGCTTCGTCCTGGAGAAAGGCTGGGAAGGCCTGTCCGCCCCGGCCATCCACGGCAAGGTCGGCCTGCGCGCCTCCATCACCGGCGAGATCGTGATGGACAACGTGTTCGTCCCCGAAGAGAACGCCTTCCCCGAAGTGCGCGGCCTGCGCGGCCCGTTCACCTGCCTGAACTCGGCCCGCTACGGCATCTCCTGGGGCGCCCTGGGCGCCGCCGAGGCCTGCTGGCACACCGCCCGCCAGTACACCCTGGACCGCAAGCAGTTCGGCCGCCCGCTGGCCGCCAACCAGCTGATCCAGAAGAAACTGGCCGACATGCAGACCGAAATCACCCTCGCCCTGCAAGGCTGCCTGCGCCTGGGCCGGATGAAGGACGAAGGCACCGCCGCGGTGGAAATCACCTCGATCATGAAGCGCAACAGCTGCGGCAAGGCCCTGGACATCGCCCGCATGGCCCGCGACATGCTCGGCGGCAACGGCATCTCCGACGAGTTCGGCGTGGCCCGCCACCTGGTCAACCTGGAAGTGGTGAACACCTATGAAGGTACCCACGAC
Organism: Pseudomonas sp. PI1; assembly: GCF_000812405.1. Taxonomy (NCBI): domain Bacteria; kingdom Pseudomonadati; phylum Pseudomonadota; class Gammaproteobacteria; order Pseudomonadales; family Pseudomonadaceae; genus Pseudomonas; species Pseudomonas sp. PI1. Next base: position 33,763 of record NZ_JWMC01000010.1, on the reverse strand, counting down.
GTCCACGCGCTGATCCTCGGCCGCGCGCAGACCGGGATCCAGGCGTTCTTCTAAGACGAGCCATAAGCTGGAAGCCCGAAGCTGGAAGCCTCTCCGGCGCGGGCTTCCGGCTTCAAGCTTCCCGCTTCCAGCTCCTCTGCGAGGTCATCCATGTCCGGCGCCCTGTCCCATATCCGCGTTCTCGACCTTTCCCGTGTCCTGGCCGGCCCCTGGGCCGGGCAGATCCTCGCCGACCTCGGCGCCGAAGTGATCAAGATCGAACGCCCCGGCAGCGGCGACGACACCCGCGCCTGGGGCCCGCCGTTCCTCAAGGACGCCGAGGGCCGCGACACCAGCGAGGCGGCCTACTACCTGTCGGCCAACCGCAACAAGAAATCCCTCACCATCGACTTCACCCGGCCCGAGGGCCAGCGCCTGGTGCGCGAGCTGGCGGCCAAGGCCGACATCGTGCTGGAGAACTTCAAGGTCGGCGGGCTGAAGAGCTACGGGCTGGACTACGAGTCGCTCAAGCAGCTCAACCCGAAGCTGATCTACTGCTCCATCACCGGCTTCGGCCAGACCGGCCCCTACGCCAAGCGCGCCGGCTACGACTTCATGATCCAGGGCCTGGGAGGCCTGATGAGCATCACCGGGCGCTCCGATAGCGAAGAAGGCGCCGGCCCGGTGAAAGTCGGCGTGGCGCTGACCGACATCCTCACCGGCCTGTATTCGTCCACCGCCATCCTCGCCGCCCTCGCCCACCGCGACGTCAGCGGCATCGGCCAGCACATCGACATGGCCCTGCTCGACGTGCAGGTGGCCTGCCTGGCCAACCAGACGCTGAACTACCTGACCACCGGCATCCCGCCGCGCCGGCTGGGCAACGCCCACCCGAACATCGTGCCCTACCAGGACTTCCCCACCGCCGACGGCGACATGATCCTCACCGTCGGCAACGACGGGCAGTTCCGCAAATTCTGCGAACTGGCCGGGCACCCGGAATGGGCCGACGACGAACGCTTCGCCAGCAACAAGGCGCGGGTCGCCCACCGCGACGTGCTGATCCCACTGATCCGCCAGGCCACGGTGATGCGCACCACCGCGCAGTGGATCGCCGCGCTGGAGCAGGCCGGCGTGCCTTGTGGGCCGATCAACGACCTGGCCCAGGTGTTCGCCGACCCGCAGGTGATCGCCCGCGGCCTGCGCGTGGACCTGCCGCACCCGCTGGCCGGGACCGTGCCCCAGGTGGCCAGCCCGATCCGCCTGTCGCAGACCCCCGTCGAGTACCGCAACGCCCCGCCGACCCTCGGCCAGCACACCGAGCAGATCCTCGAAAGCGTGCTCGGCCTGGACGCCGCCGCCATCGGCAAGCTGCGCGAGCAGGGCGTGATCTGAGTTCGGCGCGGCGCCCGCGCCAGGGTATTCACGGCCCCTGGCGCGGGCGCCGCCCGGCGGACGACGGAAAACCTTTGGCTTGCCGCCCGGCATCGCTATAATCCGCAGGCTTCACCGGCCGGCTCCGCTCCGGCCGTTCCCGCCACCCGTTCCGAGGGGCGCTGCAGCAAGCCAAGGCTTGTCAGGCTCGGACGGGGCGCGTCCCGGTCGGCGTCCGCCGGCCGTTAACGCATCAACGGCGCCCATTCGCAGACAACGAATGGAGAGTTACGCATGAGCGCTGTCATGACGCCTGCCGGTTTCACCGACTATAAAGTCGCCGACATTTCCCTGGCCGCCTGGGGCCGCCGCGAGCTGATCATCGCCGAGTCCGAGATGCCGGCACTGATGGGCCTGCGCCGCAAGTACGCCGCCAGCCAGCCGCTCAAAGGCGCCAAGATCCTCGGCTGCATCCACATGACCATCCAGACCGGCGTGCTCATCGAGACCCTGGTCGCCCTCGGCGCCGAAGTGCGCTGGTCGTCCTGCAACATCTTCTCCACCCAGGATCAGGCCGCCGCCGCCATCGCCGCCGCCGGCATCCCGGTGTTCGCCTGGAAGGGCGAGACCGAGCAGGAATACGAGTGGTGCATCGAGCAGACCATCCTCAAGGACGGCCAGCCGTGGGACGCCAACATGGTGCTGGACGACGGCGGTGACCTGACCGAGATCCTGCACAAGAAATACCCGGCGATGCTGGAGAAGATCCACGGCATCACCGAAGAGACCACCACCGGCGTGCACCGCCTGCTCGACATGCTCAAGGCCGGCACCCTGAAAGTCCCGGCGATCAACGTCAACGACTCGGTGACCAAGAGCAAGAACGACAACAAGTACGGCTGCCGCCACAGCCTCAACGACGCCATCAAGCGCGGCACCGACCACCTGCTGTCGGGCAAGCAGGCGCTGGTGATCGGCTACGGCGACGTGGGCAAGGGCTCGGCGCAGTCGCTGCGTCAGGAAGGCATGATCGTCAAGGTCTCGGAAGTCGACCCGATCTGCGCCATGCAGGCCTGCATGGACGGCTTCGAAGTCGTCTCGCCGTACAAGAACGGCCTGAACGACGGCACCGAGGCCAGCGTCGATGCCGCCCTGCTGGGCAAGATCGACCTGATCGTCACCACCACCGGCAACGTCAACGTCTGCGACGCCGGCATGCTCAAGGCCCTGAAGAAGCGCGCCGTGGTCTGCAACATCGGCCACTTCGACAACGAGATCGACACCGCCTTCATGCGCAAGACCTGGGCCTGGGAAGAGGTCAAGCCGCAGGTGCACAAGATCCACCGCACCGGCAAGGACGGCTTCGATCCGCACAACGACGACTACCTGATCCTGCTCGCCGAGGGCCGCCTGGTGAACCTGGGCAACGCCACCGGTCACCCGAGCCGCATCATGGACGGTTCCTTCGCCAACCAGGTGCTGGCGCAGATCCACCTGTTCGAGCGCAAGTTCGCCGACCAGCCGGCCGCCGAGAAGGCCAAGCGCCTGAGCGTCGAAGTGCTGCCGAAGAAGCTCGACGAGGAAGTCGCCCTGGAGATGGTCCGCGGCTTCGGCGGCGTGGTCACCCAACTGACGCCGAAACAGGCCGAGTACATCGGCGTGACCGTCGAAGGTCCGTTCAAGCCCGATACTTACCGCTACTAAGCCGAAAGCCGGAAGCTGGAAGCTGGAAGCCCTGGCGGCTCCGCTTCCAGCCTCAGGCTTCAAGCTTCAAGCTTGGAAAAAGCCATGTCCCAAGATCGCCGCTTCAGCTTCGAGTTCTTCCCCGCCAAGACCGAAGCCGGGCATGAAAAACTGCTGGCCACCGCGCGCCAGCTGGCCGGCTACAAGCCGGACTTCTTCTCCTGCACCTACGGCGCCGGCGGCTCCACCCGCGACCGCACCCTGGTCACCGTCCTGCAGCTGGACGGCGAGGTGAACGTCCCCACCGCGCCGCACCTGTCCTGCGTCGGCGACACCAAGGCCGAACTGCGCGCCCTGCTCGCCCACTACAAGGACGCCGGCATCCGCCGCATCGTCGCCCTGCGCGGCGACCTGCCCTCGGGCATGGGCATGGCCAGCGGCGAGCTGCGCTACGCCAACGAGCTGGTGGAGTTCATCCGCGCCGAGACCGGCGACCACTTCCACATCGAGGTCGCTGCCTACCCGGAAGTACATCCGCAGGCACGCAATTCCGAGCACGATCTGGCCAATTTCGTACGCAAGGTCAAGGCCGGTGCTGACAGTGCAATCACGCAGTATTTCTTCAACGCCGACAGCTATTTCCACTTCGTCGAGCGTGCACAGAAGTTGGGCGTCGACATCCCGATCGTCCCGGGCATCATGCCGATCACCAACTACTCCAAGCTGGCGCGTTTCTCGGACGCCTGTGGCGCCGAAATCCCCCGCTGGATCCGCAAGCAGCTGGAAGCCTATGGCGACGACATCGCCAGCATCCAGTCCTTCGGCGAGCAGGTGATCACCGAGATGTGCGAACGTCTGCTGGACGGCGGCGCCCCCGGGCTGCATTTCTACACGCTGAACCAGGCCGACCCCAGCCTGGCACTGTGGAAAAACCTGAAGCTGCCCCGCTAGCGCAACGGCGTTCCGCCGCCCGCCACGGGCGGCGGTTCACCGGCCAGGACGCTAGAGGTTGCACATGGCATGGCACATGCCCCCTCTCTGATCTACCTCGTGTACGGTCGCCAGACCTACCATCAGGAAGCCCTGTTCAGCATCGCCAGCGCCATCGCCCGGGCACGGGAAACGCCGCAGCTGCGCCTGGACATCCAGGTCGTCACCGATGACGGCGCCCCCTACGCAGGGCTGCCGGTGCGGGTGCGCCACATCGACGCAGGCACCCTGGCCGGCTGGTACGGGCCCCACGGCTATCACTTCCGCGCCAAGCACGTGGCCCTGCGCCAGGCGCTCGACGAACTGCCCGCCGCCGTGCTGATCGACACCGACACCTTCTTCCGCGTATCGCCGGCCCGGCTGTTCGCCCAGGTGCGGCCCGGCGCCCTGCTGTGCAACGCCGTGCGGCACCGGCTTGGCGACTCGCAGGCGCCCGTCTATCGCCAACTGATCGAGCCCCTGAAGGCCCGCGGGCTGGCCGACGAACGGACGCCGCTGATCAATTCCGGGGTGATCGGGCTGACCCGCGAAGACGCCCTCGTACTCGACCGTTCGTTGGAATTGATGGATGACCTCTACCCAATTGCCCGCGCAGCCTATAATCTTGAAGAGTTCGTTCTGGCGATTGCGGCCTACAGACAACTGGAACCGGTCGGCTGTACCGACCTCATCCACCATTATTGGAGCCGCAAGCAGTTGTTCCGGGCGAAAGTCCAGGCCTGGCTGCACAAGCACCGAACGTCCCTTCTCAGCCCCCTGGCTCTCGACGACACCCTGCTGGTGACCGACCGCCTGCCGCGTCCACCACGTGCCGCGCGCCTGCTGTACAAGCTGAGAACACTGCCGTTGCCGGTCCCGATGCGCCAGTTCAGCCTGGAGCTGTTCTACGGGTGCCACGACTACGACAACGAGTTCGACCGGGCCTGCGGCCCCGTCTGGTGGGAAAAGGCCGCGACCAACGTCATCGCACGCCATCCCGACCAGCCGGTGCAAGAGCAGCTCGGTGAATGGCTGAACCACAAGGTGTTGCGCCATCTCCTCGGCCCAAGGCTCAAGGAGATACGCCAGCACCTACGCCAGCAGGACCTGCTCTGAACGGCAGGCCGGCGCTGGCAGCGCCTCTGCCCTTCCGGGGCCGGGCGCAAACCCCAGGCCGGCGGCCCTTGCCGCCGGCCCCCGGAGGAGCCCGCGAGGGCCCCTGCCAGTAGCTCGGCCATGGGTGCATACGCAGCGCCCCGCGCCGTCCCTCTTCCCGCCACGGGAACGAGGGTACAGAGGAGTTCGAAGAACTTGGTGACTTCACATTCGCCGGCCAGCCGCCGGCTCATATAGGAATACCCCGCATGTCCTTTTCCTCCCTCGGTCTCTCCGAGGCGCTGGCCCGCGCAGTAGAGGCGGCGGGCTACAGCCAGCCCACCCCTGTCCAGGAGCGGGCGATTCCCGCCGTATTGCAAGGTCGCGACCTGATGGTCGCGGCCCAGACCGGCACCGGCAAGACCGGTGGCTTCGCCCTTCCGGTGCTCGAGCGGCTGTTCCCCGAAGGCCACCCCGACCGTGAACACCGCCACGGCCCGCGCCAGGCGCGCGTGCTGGTGCTGACGCCGACCCGCGAACTGGCCGCCCAGGTCCACGACAGCTTCAAGGTCTATGCCCGCGACCTGCCCCTGAAGAGCGCCTGCATCTTCGGCGGCGTCGGCATGAATCCCCAGGTCCAGGCCATGTCCAAGGGCGTCGACGTGCTGGTGGCCTGCCCCGGCCGCCTGCTCGACCTTATCGGCCAGGGCAGCGTCGACCTCTCCCGCGTGGAGATCCTGGTCCTCGACGAAGCCGACCGCATGCTCGACATGGGCTTCATCCACGACGTCAAGAAGGTCCTCGCCAAGCTGCCGCCCAAGCGCCAGAACCTGCTGTTCTCGGCGACCTTCTCGAAAGACATCACCGACCTCGCCAACAAGCTGCTGCACAACCCCGAGCGCATCGAGGTCACCCCGCCGAACACCACCGTCGAGCGCATCGAACAGCGCGTGTTCCGCATCCCCTCGGTACAGAAGCGCGCCCTGCTGGCGCACCTGGTGACCGTGGGCGCCTGGGAGCAGGTGCTGGTCTTCACCCGCACCAAGCACGGCGCCAACCGCCTCGCCGAGTACCTGAGCAAGCACGGCCTGCCGGCCGCCGCGATCCACGGCAACAAGAGCCAGAACGCGCGCACCAAGGCCCTGGCCGACTTCAAGACCAACGATGTGCGCATCCTGGTGGCCACCGACATCGCCGCCCGTGGCCTGGACATCGACCAGTTGCCCCACGTAGTCAACTACGAGCTGCCCAACGTCGAGGAAGACTACGTCCACCGCATCGGCCGCACCGGCCGTGCCGGGCGCAGCGGCGAGGCCATCTCGCTGGTGGCCCCGGACGAGGAAAAGCTGCTCAAGGCCATCGAGCGCCTGACCAGGCAACAGATTCCCGCCGGCGACACCCAGGGCTTCGACCCCGAGGCGGTGCTGCCGGAAGTGGCCCTGCCCGAGCCCAAGGAACAGCCCCAGCGCCAGCCGCGCAAGGACAAGGCCAAACGCGAGCGCAAGCCCAGGGACAAGGAGCCGCAGCAGGCGCAACCCGCCGCCGAGGCAGCCCATGCCGAAGCGGGCGCCGAGCAGGGCGACAAGCCGGCCGGCAAGCGCCGCCGTCGTGGCGGCCGCGGCAAGAAGAAGGGCGAGGCCCAGGGCGACCAGCAGCCGGGCCAGCAGGCCCAGCGCGGCGACGGCCAGGCCAAGCAGCCCAGGCCACCCAAGCCGGCCGCGCAGAGCAACGACCGCGACCCCGAGGAATTCCTCGACGACGACTACGACAACTTCGGCAACCGCGCCGACTACGTCAGCCCCTTCCCGGACAAGGACGTGCAACGCGGCCAGCGCCGTCGCGGCGGCCAGCCCCAGGGCCAGGCGTCCCAAGGCCAGCGTGCCCGCGGCCAGGCTCAGGGCCAAGGTCAAGGCCAGAAGCAGGGCAAGCCGGGTCAGAAAGGCACCGGCCAGGGCGGCCAGGGCCCTCGTGGCAAGAACGCCAACGGCCAGGCCCGCGGCGGCCAGGGCGGCAACGCCCAGGGCAAGCAGCGCGCCGCCCGCAAGCGCGGCGGCAAGGGCCAACCCTCGCTGATGAGCGATGCGCCGCTGCGCGAGCCGAGCGAGTACGGCGCCGCCAAGCCGACCCGCCAGCCGGTGGTGATCAACAAGCGCGACCTGGTCCGCGGCGACCGCTTCCCCACCGCCGAGCAACTGGAAGAACTGGAACCGCGCCGCGACAAGGGCGAACGCCCGGCGCTGCTGACGCGCAACCGCTGAGTGCCAGCCACTGAAGAAACCGCCCCGAGGGGCGGTTTTTTCTTGGCTGTGCGCAGGGCCTGCTCCTGTAGGAGCGAGCTTGCTCGCGAATGGGGTTCGCGACAGGAGTTTGCGAAGAGCACCCTCTCCCCAGCCCTCTCCCTGAAGGGAGAGGGAGCTTGTCCGTGCCGAGAGAGGTCTTGGCGTCAATCGGAAACTTCGTAGCAGCCGGCTAACGCCGAAATACCCGAGCACACCGAACGGCCCCTCTCCCTTCAGGGAGAGGGGGGCTTGTCCGTGCCGAGAAAGGTTTTGGCGCCAATCGGAAACTTCGTGGTAGCCGGCTAACGCCGAAATACCCGAGCACACCGAACGGCCCCTCTCCCTTCAGGGAGAGGGGGGCTTGTCCGTGCCGAGAAAGGTTTTGGCGCCAATCGGAAACTTCGTGGTAGCCGGCTAACGCCGAAACACCCGGGCACACCGAACGGTCCCCTCTCCCTTCAGGGAGAGGGTTAGGGAGAGGGAGCGGAGTTGAGCCGACACGTCGTTGCCAAAGGGAAACACCATTCGCGAGCAAGCTCGCTCCTACAAGTGACAAAAAAGCCGCCCCAAGAGGCGGCTTCTTCATTCACCGACCGCTCAAAGCACCTGCCGCAAAAAGCTCTGCGCCCGAGGATCGGCCGGCTGTTCGAAGAACTGCGCCGGCGGCGCGTCTTCCAGCAGCTTGCCGTGGTCGAAGAACAGCACGCGGTCGGCCACTTCGCGGGCGAAGCCCATTTCGTGGGTGACGCAGACCATGGTCATGCCTTCCACTGCCAGGGCCTTCATCACGTCGAGCACCTCGCCGACCATCTCCGGGTCGAGCGCCGAGGTCGGTTCGTCGAACAGCATCACCTTCGGCTCCATGCACAGCGCGCGGGCGATGGCCACGCGCTGCTGCTGGCCGCCGGACAGGCGCGAGGGGTACTCGTTGGCCTTCTGGCCGATGCCGACCTTGGCCAGCAGCGCCTTCGCCTTCTCCTCGCGCTCGGCCTTGCCGCGCTTGCGCACCACCTTCTGCGCCAGGCACAGGTTCTCCAGCACGGTCATGTGCGGGAACAGGTTGAAGTGCTGGAACACCATGCCGACTTCGCGGCGGTAGGCGTTGATGTCGGTCTTCGGGTTGGCCAGGTCGACGCCGTCGATGCTCACCGAGCCGGAGTCGAACTCCTCCAGGCCGTTGAGGCAGCGCAGGAAGGTGGACTTGCCCGAGCCGGAGGGCCCGATCACCACCACCACCTCGCCCCTGTCCACGCGGGTGGTCACGTCGTCCACCGCGCGCACCACGTGGCCGCGGGTGTCGAACACCTTGGTCAGGTTGCGGACTTCAATCACTTTGTCCGAGCCTCCGTTCCAGCCGGCTCGCCATATGCGACAGCGGCAGGTTGATGACGAGGTAGAGCGCGGCCACGCAGAACCAGATCTCGAAGGTGGAGAACGAGGTGGTGATGGCCTCGCGGCCGCTCTTGGTCAGTTCGGTGATGGCGATCACCGAGACCAGCGAGGTGTCCTTGACCAGGCTGATGAACTGCCCGGCCAGCGGCGGCAGCACGCGCTTGAAGGCCTGCGGCAGGATCACGTGGCGCATCGACTGCGCCGCGCTCAGGCCCAGGGAGCGCGCCGCCTCGTCCTGGCCGCGGGCGATGGACTGCACGCCGGCGCGGACGATCTCGGCCACGTAGGCGCCGGTGAACAGCGCCAGCGCCGCCACCCCGGCGAACTCGCGGGACAGGTTGAGCACGGTGCCGATGAAGAAGTAGAAGATGAAGATCTGCACCAGCAGCGGCGTGCCGCGCACCAGCTCGACGTAGAGCGTCGAGAGGTCGTGCAGCGTGGGGTTCTTCGACAGCCGGCAGAGGCCGGTGAACAGGCCGATGGCCAGGCCGATCGCGCCGGAGACGAAGGAGATCCACAGCGTGGTCCACAGGCCCCAGGCCAGCGGACCGGCGGCCCAGTGGCGCTGCACGCCGACCACGTCGCCTTCGCCGACGTCGTCGTTCTCGGAGAACTGCAGGCTGTCGCCGGCCACGTTCAGCACCTGCTGTTTGCCGTCGTCGTCGACCAGGGTGACGCGGGCCTCGCGGCCGGAATCCTCGATCTTCTCCACCCGCGAGACGGCGTCCGCACGTTGCGGTTCCTCCGCCTGGTAGGCGAAGTACTGGGGAACGCGGTTCCAGCGCCACTCGTAGGAAATCAGCGAGGTGGAATACCAGATGGCCAGGCCGATCAGCAGGAGGATCAGCGCGGTCAGCCCATGCCAGGGCCAGGTGGGGCGTTTGCTTCTAGTCACGTATCTTTACCGTGAAAATGCGAACGCGCAGGCCGGGGCCTGCGCGTCGGGTCGAACAGCGTCGGACGCGGATTACTCCATGTCCTTCAGCCAGTCGGTGCTCTTGAACCACTTGTCGTGCAGACGATCGTAGGTCCCGTCCTCGTGGATCTGCTTGAGGAAGTTGTTGATCCAGTTGATCGAGTCGTAGTCGCCCTTCTTCAGGCCGAAGGCCAGCGGTTCGTAGGTGAACGGCTGGTCGAGGAACACCAGCTTGCCGGCGCCGAACTTGCCGACCGCGACCACGTTGTAGGGCGAGTCGTAGATGAAGGCGTCGGCCTTGCCGTTGACCACGTCCATGACCGCCTCGGGCTCGTTGTCGAAGCCGTGGTACTGGGCCTTGGACAGCTGCTTCTTGGCGACGAACTCGCCGGTGGTGCCGATCTTCGAGGTGATGCGGTACTTGGCATCGTTCAGGTCCTTGTAGGACTTGATGGTGCCTTCCAGCTCCTTGCGGATCAGCAGGGTCTGGCCGACCACGATGAAGGGATCGGAGAAGTTGACCCGCAGGTTGCGTTCCTGGGTCAGGGTCATGCCCGAGCCGATCATGTCGAACTTGTCGGTCAGCAGCGCCGGGATGATGCCGTCGTAGCTGGTGGAGACCAGCTCCAGCTTGACGCCCATGGCCTTGGCCATGGCCTTGAGCAGGTCGACCTCGAAGCCGACGATCTGGCCACGCTTGTTGGTCATCTCGAACGGCATGTAGGTCGGGTCCATGCCCACCCGCAGGCTGCCGCGCTTGACCGCGTCATCCACCGCGCCGGCCTGTGCCGCGCCCACGCCGGCCAGGGCGCAGACGCCCAGCAGCAGCGATGCCAGATACTTTTTCATTCCCCACACTCCCAGACAGTCGAAATTGAGTCGTGCGCACGTCGGCACGGCATCCAGCTGCGGTCTTTATGCCGCGCGAAGCCTCGCCGGGCGCTGAAGGGTGCGAATCCTACCCTCTGTCGCCGTCCGTCGGGAGTCTTTCTGGATCGATGGCGCAGGTTAGCAGCAGTAAAGCGCCGGGAAAACCGTTGCAAGGCGTTGCCACTCCCCGCCTGGCGACGGGGAGCGGCTCGCGGTCAGGACTGCGCGGCGGGCAGGCCCACGCCGGCGCCGGCCGGCGGCGCCAGCGGCAATGCCGGGCTGTGCGCGTCGGCCTGCACCGACTTGCGCCAGGGCTCCAGCCAGTTCTCGTGGCCGCCTTCCCACACCTGCAGGTGCAGGCGCGAGAGCGCCACCGGGTCGCTCAGCAGGGCCAGGCGGGCCTCGCCGACGACGGCCTGCGGGCCGCCTTCAAGGGCCTGCTGCACGCGCCGCTGGCGCGCCGCCTCGATGGCCTCGGAGCGCGCATGGCGCGCGGTGCCCATGGCGCAGGCCAGGGCGTTGAGCAGCGGGTCGGAAACGCTGCGGACGAAGCCGTCCTTCAGCGCCTGCCAGCGGTTCTGGTAGGTGTACTCGTCGGTGGAACGCAGCTCGCGCGGTGTGTCGTATTCCTCCGGGATGAGGAACAGCTTCTCGTCGCGCGAGGCCAGGCCCAGGTTGACGCGGCTGGTGATCACCGACACCGGGATGGACAGCATCAGCGAACCGACGATGGGCGACAGCCACCACAAAAAGCGCGGATTCAGCCACACCACCAGCAGCGCCCAGGCCAGGCCCAGCAGGGTCTGCATGCCGTGGCGGCGCAGCGCCTCGCTCCACGGCGTGGCGTCGTCGTCACGCTGCGGCGACTTCCACTGCGCTTCCCAGCCGAGGAACGCGGCCAGCACGAAGCGGGTGTGGAAGAGCATGCGCACCGGCGCCAGCAGCACCGAGAAGAGCATCTCCAGGAGCATGCTCAGGGTGACCTTGACCACGCCACCGAAGGCCTTGGCGCCCTTGGCCCAGATCAGCATGACGCTGAGCAGCTTGGGCAGGAACAGCAGGGTCAGGGTGGTGGAGAACAGCGCGATGGCCTTCTCCGGGTGCCACTGCGGCCAGATCGGGAACAGCTGGCGCGGCTCCAGGAAGTACTGCGGCTCCATCAACTGATGCACCGCCAGCAGCGCGGTGGACAGCACCAGGAAGAAGAACCACAGCGGCGCCGACAGGTAGGACATCACCCCGGTGAGGAACACCGCGCGGTGCACCGGGTGCATGCCCTTGACCAGGAACAGGCGGAAGTTCATCAGGTTGCCGTGGCACCAGCGGCGGTCGCGCTTGAGCTCGTCCAGCAGGTTCGGCGGCAATTCCTCGTAGCTGCCCTCCAGGTCGTAGGCGATCCATACGCCCCAGCCGGCGCGGCGCATCAGCGCGGCCTCGACGAAGTCGTGGGAGAGGATGGCCCCGGAGAACGAGCCCTTGCCCGGCAGCGGCGCCAGGGCGCAGTGCTCGATGAAGGGCTTCATGCGGATGATCGCGTTGTGGCCCCAGTAGTGCGACTCGCCCAGCTGCCAGAAGTGCAGGCCGGCGGTGAACAGCGGGCCGTACACGCGGGTGGCGAACTGCTGCATGCGCGCATAGAGGGTGTCCATGCCCGAGGCCTTGGGCGCGGTCTGGATGATCCCCGCCTCCGGGTTGGCTTCCATCAGCCGCACCAGCTTGGCCAGGCAGTCGCCGCTCATCACGCTGTCGGCGTCCATCACCACCATGTACTTGTACTGGCTGCCCCAGCGCCGGCAGAAGTCGTCGATGTTGCCGCTCTTGCGCTTCACCCGGCGACGGCGGCGGCGGTAGAACAGCTTGCCGAAGCCCTTGGTCTCCTGGCACAGCTCGATCCAGGCCTGCTCCTCGGCCACGGCGATGTCGGCCTGGTAGGTGTCGCTGAGGACGAAGAAGTCGAAGTGGTCCAGCTCGCCGCTGGCCGCCACCGACTCGAAGGTGGCGCGCAGGCCGGCGAAGACCCGCGGCACGTCCTCGTTGCAGATCGGCATGACGATGGCGGTGCGCGCGTCGGCCGCGATCGGCTCGTTGCCGGCGCTGCTGCCGGAGATGCGGTAGCGGTCGCGGCCGCTGAGCAGCTCCCAGAAGCCCATCAGCGCGGTCCAGAAACCGGCCGAGACCCAGCAGAAGAGGATGGCGAAGAGCAGCAGCACGCCGAACTGGATCAGGTACGGCAGCACCTGCTGCAGGGTCTGCAGCCAGGTCTGGCGGTTGATCTCTTCCAGGTCGATCAGCGCCCAGCCCTGGTACGGCAGGATGCCCTTCATGTAGTAGGTGGCGATGCTGGTCTGGCCGAGCATCAGCAGCAGCAGGATCATCCGGCGCAGCGAGCCGACCCGCTGCCAGCGCGCCTTGGGCAGGTCGCGCACGGGCTTGGACGGGTTGCCGCGGCCGAGCAGGCGGCGCCAGCCGCGCACCAACACGTTGGTCCGCCAGGGTTCGGGCAGCACCTTGGTGCGCTGGATCGGAGGCGCCGCCTTGAGGTAGGCGCGGCCGTTGTCGTCCAGGCCGAGCATGCCGGTTTCCTGCAGCTCCTGGCCGTAGCCGAGCAGCAGGCGCGGGCCGATGGAGCCCAGCGCCGCATCGTCGGTGGCGACCGGCTCGGTGCCGGCCTCCTCCGCCAGGCGCTGGTGCAGGTCACTGAAGGAAGCGCTGCGCGCCAGGCGCTCGCGCCCTTCCGCGGTCAGCGGAAGGTGCTCGAGGTATTCGCCCAGCGGAGCCTTGTGGGTGGTCGTGTTATTCATCGGCAGGCAGCTGGTAGCTCCAGGTTTCGGACAGGGTCTGTCCATCTTTGACCAGGGCCGCACGCATTTCGGTCGGCTTCTTCGGATCCTTCACCTTGATCCGCAGGGTCAGGCGCCAGCCCTGGGTCACAGGGTTGTAGCGCAGGTTGTTTTCCTTGACCTCGGCGTTGTCGTCGGTGCTCACCTGGGTGGTCACCGCGGCGTCGGCCGGCAGGACCTTGAGGTTGGCGCCCTCGAAGTCCACCACCAGGGCGGTGCTGCCGTCGGGCTGGCGGATCAGGTTGGCCTGCTTGACGTCACCCACCGAGCGCAGGGTCTGCTTGACCTGGGCGACCTTCTGCGAATGCAGGGCGTCCTCGTCCATGGTCCAGTGCATGCGGTAGGCGTATTCCAGCGGCTGGCCGGCCTCCGGGCGCTTCTCCGGGTTGAAGAAGGCGACGATGTTGTCGTTGGTCTCGTCCGGGGTGGGGATCTCGACCAGTTCGACGCTGCCCTTGCCCCAGTCGCCGCGCGGCTCGATCCACAGGCTCGGGCGCAGGTCGTAGCGGTCGTCCAGGTCTTCGTAGCGGCTGAACTCGCGGCCGCGCTGGAGCAGGCCGAAGCCTTTCGGGTTCTCCACCGCGTAGCTGCTCACCGACAGGTGCTTGGGATTGTTCAGCGGGCGCCAGATCCACTCGTCGTTGCCGGCATGGATCTGCAGGCCGGTGGAGTCATGCAGCTCCGGACGGAAGTTGTGCTGCTCCGAGGGCTGGTTGGAGCCGAACAGGAACATGCTGGTCAGCGGCGCCAGGCCGAGCTTGGTGACCTTGTCGCGCAGGAAGACCTTGGCCTGCACGTCGACCACGGTGTCCTTGCCGGGGCGCAGGACCAGGCGGTAGGCGCCGGTGGCGCGCGGCGAGTCGAGCAGGGCGTAGATCACCAGGTGCTTGTCCTGGGGCTTGGGCTTCTCGATCCAGAACTCGCGGAAGCGCGGGAACTCCTCGCCGGAGGGCAGCGCGGTGTCCAGCGCCAGGCCGCGGGCGGAGAGGCCGTAGACGTGGCCCTTGCCGACCACGCGGAAGTAGCTGGCGCCGAGGAAGGTGGCGATCTCGTCGAGCTTGTCGGCCTTGTTGATCGGGTAGAGCACGCGGAACCCGGCGTAGCCGAGGTCCTTGGTGGCATTGGCGTCGAACTGCAGCGTACCGAAGTCGAAACGCGCGGGATCGTACTTGATCTCCTTGACGCTGGTGGCCGTCACCTCGTTGATCTTCACCGGGGTGTCGAAGTGCATGCCCTGGTGATAGAAGCTGAGCTTGAACGGCTCCTTCTCGTCGGCCCAGTAGGCCTTGTCCATGCGGAAGCGGATCTGCTGGTAGTCGGCGAATTTCATCTCGCTGAATACCGACGGCAGGTTGCTGGTCGGCGCGCTGTACTTCTCGCTGGCCAGCTTCTTCGCCTCGCCGGCGACGTCATCGATGGTGAAAGCCCAGGCGTGAGAGGCGCCCAGGGCCAGGAAAGCGGAGCCGACCAGCATCAGGTCGCGCAGGAAATTACGGGAAGCGGTGTGTTGAACGGAACGAAAAATCACGAGTCCCCCTCGTCCGTGAACTTGAAAAAACCAAGGCCGACCCTGGCAATGCCAAAGTGCCGGCGATTGAATTCCGACCCCGGTGAGCCCGAATGATTCCCCGCGATTGCGAAGAACCCTTGCCCGGCCTTGTGGCCTGGGCTTCCGGGGAGCCATTGTTCTAGTCGCATGCGAGTTGCCATCATCCTGCGGCCCGATTACGGACTGCCGCCTGTTCACGCCTCCAGAAGAAAGGTCACCGGCCCGTCGTTGACCAGGTGGACCTGCATGTTGGCGCCGAACCGGCCGGTAGCGACCAGCGGATGACGGGCTCGTGCCTGATCCACGAGATGTTCGAACAACTCGGCGCCCCGGGCTGGCGGCGCCGCACTGGAAAAGCTCGGCCGCAGGCCCTTGCGGGTGTCGGCGGCCAGGGTGAACTGCGAGACCAGCAGCAGGCCGCCGCCGACATCGCCCAGAGAAAGGTTCATCTTACCTTCAATATCGGCGAACACTCGATAGTTAAGCAGCTTGTGCAGCAGCCGCTGGGCGCTCGCCTCGTCGTCCTGGGGCTCCACGCCGACCAGCGCCAGCAGGCCCTGGTCGATGGCGCCGACGATTTCCCCGTCGACTTCCACCCGTGCGGCGCTCACCCGCTGGATCAGCCCCTTCATTCGGCCTCCGGGGGCAGGTTCAGCAGGCGCCGGCCGATTTCGTTGGTGGCGCGCACCAGGGCATCGGCGATGCCCGGCTCGCTGGCGGCGTGGCCGGCGTCGCGGACGATCTGCAATTCGCTGTTCGGCCAGGCCTTGTGCAGCGCCCAGGCGTTGTCCAGCGGGCAGACCACGTCGTAGCGGCCGTGCACGATGACGCCGGGCAGGTGGGCGATGCGGTGCATGTCGCGCAGCAGCTGGTCCGGTTCGAGGAAGGCGGCGTTGACGAAATAGTGGTTCTCGATGCGGGCGATGGACAGCGCGCGGTGCGGATCGCTGAAGCGGTCGACCACCGCTGGGTTGGGCCGCAGCGTCGCGGTGCGCCCTTCCCAGGTGGACCAGGCGCGCGCGGCGTGCATCTGGGCGATCTGGTCGCTGCCCACCAGGCGCTTGCGGAAAGCCTGCATGAGGTCGCCGCGCTCGTCCGCCGGGATCGGCGCCAGGTAGTCCTCCCAGTAGTCGGGGAACAGCTGGCTGGCGCCTTCCTGGTAGAACCAGCGCAGATCCTGCGGGCGGCACAGGAAGATGCCGCGCAGGACCAGGGCGTGGACGCGCTCGGGGTGCGTCTGGGCGTAGGCCAGCGACAGCGTCGAGCCCCAGGAGCCGCCGAACAGCACCCAT
The DNA here is from genome assembly GCF_000812405.1 of Pseudomonas sp. PI1. Taxonomy (NCBI): domain Bacteria; kingdom Pseudomonadati; phylum Pseudomonadota; class Gammaproteobacteria; order Pseudomonadales; family Pseudomonadaceae; genus Pseudomonas; species Pseudomonas sp. PI1. Next base: position 17,525 of record NZ_JWMC01000010.1, on the reverse strand, counting down.
TTCTCGATGCCCAGGTGCTGGCGGATGCGCTCCATGTCGGCCACCAGGTGCCAGGTGGTGTTGTCGTCCAGGCTGGCGAAGGGCGTGGAGCGCCCGCAGCCGCGCTGGTCGAAGGTGACGATGCGGTACAGGTTGGGGTCGAAGAAGCGCCTGGACAGGGCGTCGCAACCGGCACCCGGGCCGCCGTGCACGAAAAGCACCGGCAGGCCGTCCGGTATGCCGCTTTCATCCACGTAGAGGACGTGCGGTTCATCGACGGCCAGCTGGTGCCGGGCGTAAGGCTTGATTTCCGGATACAAAAGCTGCATGGCGCACTCCTGAATCTTTACGTACGGTCCGTCCCTCGACCGGATACCATCCCTTGCGTGTCCGGCATGATACCTGTGCCCGCGCAAAACCGATAAAGGAGTTCACTCGGGATGCCGAGGAAGTTGTATCTTTGCCTGCTGTGCGTCATTTGTCTGCTGGGCGGGTGCAGCAGCGACTCCTCCCAGGACCAGTTGAACGACGCGGTGCGCCAGCTGCAGCGCAACCTCGACGAGCGCGCCACCAGCGCCGTGCTGGCGCAGTTGCACGAGGATTTCCGCGCCCAGGGCGAGTACGACCGCGACTGGGTGCGCCGGACCCTGGCGCAGCTGTTCGTCCAGCAGCCGCGGGTGCGCTTCATCACCCTGGGCCGCAGCAGCCGCGTCGACCGCAACTATGCCGACGTCGGCCATACCCGGGCGGAACTGGCGCTGACCGGCGGCGACGACCTGCTGCCCGAGCGCAGGCGCAACCGCCCCTACAGCGTAAGCCTGGAATGGCGACGTGACGGTGACACCTGGAAGCTGGCGAGGCTCGACTGGCGATGAACCCACTGCAACACCGCATCCGCGCCGCCGGCCTGCTGGTCCGCGAGCAGAGCATCCTGCTGGTGCGCCACGAGGTCGACGGCGACGTCTACTGGATTCCCCCGGGCGGCGGCTTCGAGTCGCACAGCGACCGATCGACGCGCGACACCGTGAAGCGCGAATGCCGCGAGGAAACCGGGCTGGAGGTGGAGGTCGGGCCGCTGGTGTACGTCCGCGAATTCGCCGAGCCGCTGGCCGGGCGCTTCCACATGGAGCTGTTCTACCGCGTCGACGCCTGGCGCGGCGACCTGAGCCTGGACAACCTGCGCGGCCTGGGCGGCGACGAGTTCGCCATCCACGAGGTGGCCTGGGTGCCGCGCGCCGACCTGACCGCCCTGCCCTCCTTCTATCCCGCCGAACTGCTCGACGACGTCTGGGAACGCCTGGCCGCGCCGGCGCCGCTGATCCGCCACCTGGGCCTGCAGGTATGAAACGCCGCTGGCTCCTGCTGCTCGCGGCGCTGCTGGTCCTGCCGATGCTGTTGCCGGAACGCCCGGTCATCCCGGTGCAGGGCGCCAGCCAGCGCGACTGGAACCGCCGTTCGTTCTGGTACGAACCCTGGGGCATTTCCGGGGTGCACAAGGGCATCGACATCTTCGCCGACGCCGGCGCCCCGGCGCTGTCGCCGGTGCCGGGGCTGGTGCTGTACCGCGGCGAGATCGGCCTGGGCGGCAAGGTGGTGCTGATCCTCGGGCCGAGATGGCGTCTGCACTACCTGGCGCACCTGCAGGCCTGGAACGTGGCGCCGCTGCAGCCGGTGGGCCGCGGCCAGGTGGTCGGCGCGGTGGGCAGCTCGGGCAACGCCGCCGGCAAGCCGCCGCACCTGCACTACGCGGTGCTGTCGCTGCTGCCGCGGCCCTGGGCGGCCACCGATGAGACCCAGGGCTGGAAGAAGATGTTCTTCGTCGACCCCGGGCAGTTCCTCCTGGCGCGCTGAACGGCGAACTTTGGAAACACTCCCGGCGTGGCCGCGGGGCGCGCGTCTGCGCTACGGTGCCGGGCTCACCTTCATTCCGAAAAGGAGTTCGACATGCTGGCCAGGCCCCTCGCCCTGCCCCTGCTGCTGTGCCTCGCCCTGCTCGCCGGCTGCGGCAAGGACGACCCGCAAGCCGCCCTGGAAGCCGCCGTGCAGCAATTGCAGGCGAACATCGAAGCGAAGAAGACCGGCGCCGTGCTCGACCAGTTGGCCGACGACTTCCGCGCCCAGCAGGTCAACGACCGCGACTGGGCCCGGCGCACCATGGCGGTGCTGTTCCTCCGCCACCAGAAAGTTGGCGTGCTAGCCCCGGCGAAGAACAGCTGGATCGACCCGGCGGTCTCGCGCCGCGGCTACACCGAGGCCAAGGTCGGCCTGACCGGCGCCGAGGGACTGATCCCCGACAGCGCGCGGCTGTACGACGTGAAGCTGGAGTGGTGGCTGGACGACGGCGAGTGGAAGCTGGCCCGGCTGGATTGGGAATGACCGCGCGCCCCGCGCCGAGGTGCTCTTCGTAGTAGGACCTTGTCCGCGATAGCCGGACATATCGGCGCGATTCGCGGATGAGATCCGCTCCTACGCCGCCCCACCCACGCCATTCCCCTGTAGGAGCGCGCCCTGCGCGCGAATCGCGGGCAGGGCCCGCTCCTACAGGTTGTCGGGAAGCACGGTATTCCTCCCCCGTAAGCGGACCTTGTCCGCGATAGCCGGACATACCGGCGCGATTCGCGGATGAGATCCGCTCCTACGCTGCCCCACCCGCAGCGTCCCCATGTAGGAGCGCGCCCTGCGCGCGAATCGCGGGCAGGGCCCGCTCCTACAGGTTGTCGGGAAGCACAGTATTCCTCCCCCCGTAGGAGCGGACCTTGTCCGCGATAGCCGGACATACCGGTGCAATTCGCGGATGAGATCCGCTCCTACGCCGCCCCACCCACATCGCCCCCATGTAGGAGCGCGCCCTGCGCGCGAATCGCGGGCAGGGCCCGCTCCTACAGGTTGTCGGGAAGCACGGTATTCCTCCCCCCGTAGGAGCGGACCTTGTCCGCGATAGCCGGACATATCGGCGCGATTCGCGGATGGGATCCGCTCCTACGCTGCCCCACCCACGCCATTCCCCTGTAGGAGCGCGCCCTGCGCGCGATATCGCGGGCAGGGCCCGCTACGCCCTCCACCCGTAGGATGGATTGAGCGAAGCGATACCCATCACCGTGGCCGCATGGGTTTCGCTTCGCTCAACCCATCCTACGAAAAGCATCTCGGCAAGCACCGTGCGCGGGCGTTTCGTCAACGGCCGTAACGCTCGCGGCCCCAGGCCAGGAAGGTCTCCAGCATCTTGCGCAGCACCTCGGCGGTCGGGCCGGCCAGGTCTTCGCGGTAGGCGAAAGGCGCCTGTTCATCCATGTAGTTGCACTGCGCGAGTTCCAGTTGCACCGCGTGCACGTTCTGCTCGGGCTGGCCGTAATGGCGGGTGATGTGGCCGCCCTTGAAGCGCCCGTTCAGTACGTGGCTGTAGCCCTCGGCTTCGGCGCACACCGCCTGCAGGCGCTCGGCGAGGTCCGCCGGGCAGCTGTTGCCGGAGTTGGTGCCGATGTTGAAGTCCGGCAGGCGGCCGTCGAACAGGTGCGGGATGTGCGAGCGGATCGAGTGCGCGTCCCACAGCAGCGCGTAGCCGAACTCGGCCTTCAACCGCGCCAGCTCCTCGGCCAGCGTGCGGTGGTACGGCGTCCAGACTTCCGCCAGGTAACGCGCGCGCTCCTCGGCCGAGGGCGCCTGGCCTTCGTGGAACAGCGGGCGGCCGTCGAACAGGGTGTCCGGGTACAGGCCGGTGGTGGCTGTGCTGTACAGCGGCTTGTCGTCGGCCGGGCGATTCAGGTCGATGACGTAGCGCGAGTAGTTCGCCGCCAGGGTGCTGGCGCCCAGTTCGCGGGCGAAGTCGTAGAGGCGCGGGATGTGCCAGTCGGTGTCGGCCAGTTCCTTCGCCTCGTCCACCAGGCCGCTTTCCACGGCCGGGGTCAGGCGCGTGCCGGGGTGCGGCATGCTCACCAGCAGCGGTACGCGGCCGCGGCTGAAGCTCAGTACGTTATCCACAGGAGACTTCCTCTGCGTGACGGATGATGCGCTTGGGCAGGTCGCCGCCGAGCCAGTAGGCCAGCTCGGCCGGGCGCTGGATGTCCCAGGCGACGAAGTCGGCGAGCTTGCCCGCCTCCAGGCTGCCGTGGTCGGCTTCCAGGCCCAGGGCGCGGGCGGCGTGCAGGGTGACGCCGGCCAGCGCTTCTTCCGGGGTCAGGCGGAAGGCGGTGCAGCCCATGTTCAGCATCAGGCGCAGCGACAGCGCCGGCGAGGTGCCGGGGTTGAGGTCGCTGGCCAGGGCGATGGCCACGCCGTGCTTGCGCAGGGCGTCCATCGGCGGCAGCTGGGTTTCGCGCAGGACGAAGAAGGCGCCCGGCAGCAGCACCGCGACGGTGCCGGCCCTGGCCATGGCGATGGCGTCTTCCTCGGTCATGAATTCCAGGTGGTCGGCGGACAGCGCCTGGTAGCGCGCGGCCAGGCTGGAGCCATGCAGCGACGACAACTGCTCGGCGTGCAGCTTCACTGGCAGCCCCAGCGCCTTGGCGGCCTGGAACACCCGCTCGACCTGCGCCGGGGAGAACGCCAGGTGCTCGCAGAAGGCGTCCACCGCATCCACCAGCCCTTCCTGCGCCAGCGCCGGGAGGATTTCCGCGCAGATCAGCTCGATGTAGTCGTCGGCGCGATTGGCGTATTCCGGCGGCAGGGCATGGGCCGACAGGCAGGTGGCGCGCACCGTCACCGGCAGCACCTCGCCCAGGCGCCGCGCCACGCGCAGCATCTTGCGCTCGCTGGGCAGGTCCAGGCCGTAGCCGGACTTCACTTCCAGCACGGTCACGCCATCGGCCAGCAGCGGCCGTGCGCGCTTGATGGCGCTGGCCAGCAATTCTTCCTCGCTGGCCTCGCGGGTGGCGCGCACGGTGCTGGCGATGCCGCCGCCGGCCGCCGCGATCTCCGCATAGCTGGCGCCCTGCAGGCGCAGCTCGAATTCGGCGCTACGGTCGCCGCCGAACACCAGGTGGGTGTGGCAGTCGATCAGCCCCGGGGTCAGCCAGGCGCCGCCCAGGTCGTGGCTGCGCTGCACCTCGTGCAGCGGCAGTTCGGCGTGTGGGCCGATCCAGTGGATGCGCGCGCCCTCGGTGAGGATCGCGGCGTCCTCGATGATCGAGTACTTGCCGCCGGCCATGGTGGCGGCGTGGCAGTTGTGCCAGAGCTGTTTCATTGCAGTCTCCCGATGCTCGCGCCGACGTTCTGCAGCGCCCGGCGGTCGGCCAGCAGCGCGGCGGCGCGGGCGATGTCCGGGGCCAGCCAGCGGTCGGCGTCGTAGGCCGGCACCTGCTCGCGCAGCAGTTCCCAGGCACGCTGGGTGCCGGCGCCGAAACGTTGTTCCTTGAGGAATTCGAAGGCCTGGGCGGCCAGCAGGTACTCGATGGCGAGAATCTGCTGGCAGTTGCCGATGCAGCGGCCGAGCTTGAGCGCGGCGCTGGTGCCCAGGCTCAGGTGGTCTTCCTGCAGACCGGAGGTGACGTAGTTGTCGACCACCGCCGGCTGCGCCAGCTGGCGGTTCTCGCCGGCCAGGGCGGCGGCCACGTACTGCACGATCATCATCCCCGAGTTGACCCCCGGCTGGCTCACCAGGAACGCCGGCAGGCCGCTGACCAGCGGGTTGATCAGGCGGTCCAGGCGGCGTTCGGCGACGCCGCCCAGTTCGGCCACGGCGATGCACAGCAGGTCGGCGGCCATGGCCACGGACTCGCCGTGGGGGTTGGCCTGGGACACCACTCGGTAGTGCTCGGGGGTGCCCAGCACCAGCGGGTTGTCGTTGGCCGAATTCAGTTCGATCTCCACCTGGCGCGCGGCGTGGGCCAGCTGGTCGCGGCAGGCGCCGTGGATCTGCGGCATGGAGCGCATGCTCAGGGCGTCCTGGGTGCGGATGCCGCGGCTGCTGGCGAGCACTTCGCTGCCGTCGAGCAGCGCGCGCAGGTTCTCGCCCACCAGCTGCGCGCCGGGGTGCGGCTTGAGCGCGAGGATTTCCGCGTCGAAGGCGTCGGTCTGCCCGCGCAGGGCCTCGAAGCTCATGGCGCCGATGACGTCGGCCCAGTGCGCCAGGCGCGTCGCGTCTTCCAGGGCCAGGCAGCACAGGCCGGTCATGCAGGGCGTGCCGTTGACCAGGCTGAGCCCGTCCTTGGCGCCCAGCTCCACCGGCGCCAGGCCCTCGGCGCTCAGCGCTTCGGCGGCGCTGACGATGCGCCCCTGGTAGCTCACCTCGCCGACGCCCAGCAGGGCCACGCCGACGTGGGCCATGTGCGTCAGGTAGCCCACCGAGCCCTGGGCCGGCACCCGCGGGGTGATGCCGCGGTTGAGCAGTTCCAGCAGCGCCTGCACCACGCGGCGGTGCAGGCCGGACTTGCCGAGGCTGTAGTTGGCGATGGCGACGCAGATGATTGCGCGGGTCTGCTCGTCCTTCAGCGCCTCGCCGACGCCGCAGGCGTGGCTGAGCAGGGTGTTGCGCGACAGCTGGGCCAGTTGCTCGCCTTCGAGCACCACGTTGCACAGGGCGCCCAGGCCGGTGCTGATGCCGTAGGCGCGCTCGCCGCGTTCGACGATGCGCTCGACGATGCCGCGGGCGTTGTCGATGCGCGCCCAGGCCGCCGCCGAAAGCTCCAGGCGCGCGCCATGGCGGGCCACGGCGACCACGTCCTGCCAGTGCAGGGGCGCGTCGCCGAAGGTGATGATGGAAGCGGAGGACATCGGAACTCCCGGACTACAGGTTGGCCACGCGGCGCTGGACGAAGCGGTCGACGTACTCGTCGGCCGGCTGGTGGAGGATTTCCCGCGGGGCGCCGACCTGGATCAACTGGCCGTCCTTGAGGATGGCGATGCGGTTGCCGATGCGCACCGCCTCGTCGAGGTCGTGGGTGATGAAGACGATGGTCTTGTGCAGGGTCTTCTGCAGTTCCAGCAGCTGGTCCTGCATGTCCGCGCGGATCAGCGGATCGAGGGCGCTGAACGCCTCGTCCATGAGGATCACGTCGGTGTCGGCGGCCAGCGCGCGGGCCAGGCCGACGCGCTGGCGCATGCCGCCGGAAAGCTGGTGCGGGTAGGACTTCTCGTAGCCCTTCAGGCCCACGGTGGCGATCCAGTGCAGCGCGCGCTCCTGGCACAGCGCCTTGCTCTCGCCGCGCACCTTGAGGCCGTAGGCGACGTTGTCGAGCACGCTCTTGTGCGGCAGCAGGCCGAAGCTCTGGAACACCATGCTGATCTTGCGCCGGCGGAAGTTCTCCAGCTGGCGCGAGTCGTAGCGCAGGATGTCTTCGCCGTCGACCAGGATCTCGCCGCTGGTGGGGTCGATCAGGCGGTTGAAGTGGCGCACCAGGGTCGACTTGCCGGAGCCGGACAGGCCCATGATCACGAAGATTTCACCGGCCTCGATGGACAGCGACAGGTCGTTCACCCCGACCACGCAGTCGGTGGCGGCCAGCACCTCGGCCTTGCTCTTGCCCTGGCGGATCATCGCCAGCGCGGCGTCGGCGCGGGCACCGAAGATCTTGTAGACGTTCTTGACCTGGATCTTGCTCATTTGCTGGCCTCGTGGTGACGCGAGCGGCCGTAGGCCTGGGTGATGCGGTCGATGACCACGGCGAGGATGACGATCGCAAGACCCGCCTCCAGGCCCTTGCCGACGTTGAGCGTCTGGATGCCCACCAGCACGTCCTCGCCCAGGCCGCGGGCGCCGATCATCGAGGCGATCACCACCATCGACAGGGCCATCATGGTGGTCTGGTTGATGCCCGCCATGATGCTCGGCAGGGCCAGCGGCAGTTGCACGCCGAACAGCTGCTGGCGGCGGTTGGCGCCGAAGGCGGTGACCGCTTCCATCACCTCGCGGTCGACCTGGCGGATGCCCAGGTCGGTGAGGCGGATCAGCGGCGGCGCGGCGTAGATCACGGTGGCGAAGATCGCCGGCACCTTGCCCAGGCCGAACAGCATCAGCACCGGGATCAGGTACACGAAGCTGGGCATGGTCTGCATGATGTCCAGCAGCGGCAGCAGGATGGCGCGCAGGCGGTCGCTGCGGGCGGCGAGGATGCCCAGGGGGATGCCGATCAGCACCGAAATGATGGTGGCCACCATCATCAGCGCGAGGGTCTGCATGAGCTTGTCCCACAGGCCCACCGCGCCGACCAGGAACAGCAGGCCGGTGATCACCAGGGTCGGCACCAGGCGCCGGGTGGCGTGCCAGGCGATGCCGGCGACTATGGCCAGCATCAGCCACCAGGGCGTGGCGCGCAGCAGGCTTTCGAGGTTGACGATGGCCCACAGCAGGGTGTCGGAAATGTGCCGGAAGACGTCGCCGTAGTTGGTCACCAGGGCGTCGACCCAGCCGTTGACCACGTCGGCGATGGAGAAGGTGAAGCGTTCAGGGAACATGGCTCGTACTCGCAAGGATTAGGCATCGCCGGGGAGGCCTGGCCTCCCCGGCTCGGGCAGCGTCAGAGCGCGGCCTGGATCTTCTTCGCGGCGTCCTCGCTGACCCAGGCGGTCCACACCTCAGGGTGCTCCTTGAGGAAAGCCTTGGCCAGTTGTTCGGAGGACAGTTTCTCCTTGGCCATCTTCGCCAGGTTCTGGTTCAGCAGGTCGATGGGCAGGTTGACCTTCTCCAGCACCGCGACCAGCTCCGGCGCCTGGTCATGGAAGCTGCGCGACAGGCCGACCTGGATCTTCACGTCCTTGTTCACCCCCGGCTCGTCCAGCTTGACCAGGTCGGCCTGGCCCATCAGCGGCGTCGGCGACCAGTAGTAGAAGAGGATCGGCTCCTTGCGCTTGTAGCTGGACAGCACCGCGGCATCCAGCGCCGGGCCGGTGCCCGGGCGGAAGTTGGTGTACTTGTCCTCCAGGCCGTACTTTTTGAGCATCTCGGAGTTCTCCAGCTCGCAGGTCCAGCCGGCCGGGCAGTTGTAGAAGCGGCCCTTGCCCGGCTCTTCCGGGTCGCGGAACAGCTCGGCGTACTGGCCCAGGTCGGTGACCGCCTTGAGGTTCGGCGCCTTGGCCTCGATGCCGCGGGCCTTGTCGCCCTCGATCACGAAGCGCGGCACGTACCAGCCCTCGGTGGCGCCGACGATGGGCGCGCCCACGCCGACCACCTTGTTGGCGGCGGCGGCCTTGTTCCAGGCGTCGCTGCGGCCGATCCACTCTTCGCTGAAGATCTGGATGTCGTTGTTGGCCAGGGCCTGCTCCATGGTGATGGAGTTGCCCGGCAGGCTGTCGGTCTCGCAGCCGTAGCCGTTCTTCAGGATGAACTGCATGACGTCGGTGAGCAGCATGCCGCTCTCCCAGTTCAGCCCGGCGAACTTCACCGGCTTGCCGCTCTCGCACCAGCCCGCCGCCTGGGCCGATGCCATGGAACCCAGCAACCCGGCGCAAAGGATCAGGCCCAGCAGCGTCTTCTTGGAATTGTTCATCTGATGCTCCTAAACGTGGAAAGGGAGTTGGGCAGTACAAGGGCCACGCCCGTGCGGGGCGCGGCCGGGCCGGTTCAGGTACGGGCCGGCAGGATCAGCCGGTCCGGCACCGCCCGGCTGCTGCGCCGGGCGACCAGGTAATAGAGGACGGCGGGCACCACCAGGCCGATGATCCAGGAGATGTCCACGCCGCCCAGGTAGTCCACCAGCGGGCCGGTGTAGAACTTGGTGGCGATGAACGGCAACTGGACCAGCACGCCGATCACGTACACGCTGATCCCCGGCAGGTTCCAGCGGCCGTAGCGGCCGTCCGGGTCGGCCAGCGCCGGCACGTCGTAGCGCTCGCGGGTGATCAGGTAGTAGTCCACCAGGTTGACCGCGCTCCACGGGGTGAAGAAGGCCAGCAGGAACAGGATGAAGGACTTGAACGCGCCGAGGAACGAATGCTGGCCGAGCAGCGCGACCAGGGTGGCGGCGCCGACGATCAGCAGCACGAACACCAGGCGCTGCCGGGGCGTGACTTCGACGTGGCCGCGGAAGCCGCTGATGATGGTGGCGATGCACATGAAGCTGCCGTAGGAGTTCAGCGTGGAGATGGTCACCTTGCCGAAGGCGATGCTGAAGTACAGCAGCGCCGCGGTGGCGCCGCTGCCGCCCAGGCCGACGATGTAGGCGACCTCGCGGCCGGCGAACTGACCGTTGGCCATGGCCGCGGCGAACACCCCGAGGACCATCGCCACCTGCGCGCCTATCACCGAACCGGCGCCGACGGCGAGGAAGGTCTTCACCGACGAGGTCTTGCTCGGCAGGTAGCGCGAGTAGTCGGCCACGTAGGGGCCGAAGGCGATCTGCCAGGACGCGGCCAGGGACACCGCGAGCAGGAAGCTGCTCCAGCTGAAATGACGGATCTGCAGCAGCGCGCCGACGTCGGTCTGGGTCATCAGGCGGCTGAACAGGTAGACGAAGGCGATCACCCCGATGACGCTGGCGAGGCGGCCGATGAAGTGGATCACCCGATAGCCGAGCACGGTCGCCAGGACGATGACGCTGGCGAAGATCAGGATGCCGGCGCTGTCGCTGACGCCGAACAGCTGGCCCAGCGCCTGCCCGGAAAGCACCGTGCCGGTGGCGGTGAAGCCCAGGTACATGAGGCACACCAGCACGATCGGGATGGCCGCGCCGTAGACGCCGAACTGCACCCGGCTGGAGATCATCTGCGGCAGGCCCAGCTTGGGCCCCTGGGCCGCGTGCAGGGCCATGACCGCGCCGCCGAGCAGCTGGCCGATGAGCAGGCCGATCAGCGACCAGAACACGTCGCCGCCCAGCACCACGGCCAGGGCCCCGGTGACGATGGCGGTGATCTGCAGGTTGGCGCCCAGCCACAGGGTGAACTGGCTGTAGAGCTTGCCGTGGCGCTCGGCCTCGGGGATGTAGTTGATCGAGCGCCGCTCGATCAGCGGCTTGCTGGAGTTCTCACTGGCCTGGGACATCGCTTTTCTTCTCCACCCCGGCGCCGGGCCGGGGTTCTTGTTGTGTCAGAGGACGGATTCCGCTCGGCCCGACCGCCGCGCCCCCACCCGCGCGGCGGTTCCTCCCTGGCCCGGGGCGGCGGGGCCGCCCCTGTGCCTCACTTGCCGGTGATCATCGGCAGGTTCAGGCCCTGTTCCTTGGCGCAGTCGATGGCGATCTGGTAGCCGGCGTCGGCATGGCGCATCACGCCGGTGCCCGGGTCGTTGGTCAGCACGCGGGCGATGCGCGCGGCGGCTTCGTCGGTGCCGTCGCAGACGATCACCATCCCCGAGTGCTGGGAGAAGCCCATGCCCACGCCGCCGCCGTGATGCAGCGACACCCAGGTGGCGCCGCTGGCGGTGTTCAGCAGGGCGTTGAGCAGCGGCCAGTCGGACACGGCGTCGGAGCCGTCCTGCATGGCCTCGGTCTCGCGGTTCGGGCTGGACACCGAGCCGGAGTCCAGGTGGTCGCGGCCGATCACCACCGGCGCCTTCAGCTCGCCGCTGCGGACCATCTCGTTGAACGCCAGGCCGAGCTTGGCGCGCTGGCCCAGGCCGACCCAGCAGATGCGCGCCGGCAGGCCCTGGAAGCTGATGCGCTCCTTGGCCATGTCCAGCCAGCGGTGCAGGTGGGCGTCGTCGGGGATCAGCTCCTTGACCTTGGCGTCGGTCTTGTAGATGTCCTCGGCGTCGCCCGACAGCGCGGCCCAGCGGAACGGGCCGATGCCACGGCAGAACAGCGGGCGGATGTAGGCCGGAACGAAGCCGGGGAAGTCGAAGGCGTTGGCCACGCCCTCTTCCTTGGCCATCTGGCGGATGTTGTTGCCGTAGTCGAAGGTCGGCACGCCCTGCTTCTGGAAGTCGAGCATGGCCTTCACGTGCACGGCCATGGACTGCTTGGCGGCCTTGACCACGGCGGCCGGCTCGGTCTGCGCGCGGTCGCGGTACTGCTCCCAGCTCCAGCCGATCGGCAGGTAGCCGTTGAGCGGGTCGTGGGCGCTGGTCTGGTCGGTGACCATGTCCGGGCGCACGCCGCGGCGCACCAGCTCCGGGAGGATTTCGGCGGAGTTGCCCAGCAGGGCGATGGAGATGGCCTTGCCTTCGGCGGTGTACTTGGCGATGCGCGCCAGGGCGTCGTCGAGGTCCTTGGCCTGTTCGTCGACGTAGCGGCTGCGCAGGCGGAAGTCGATGCGGCTCTGCTGGCACTCGATGTTCAGCGAGCAGGCGCCGGCCAGGGTCGCGGCCAGCGGCTGGGCACCGCCCATGCCGCCCAGGCCCGCGGTCAGCACCCAGCGGCCCTTGAGGTTGCCGTCATAGTGCTGGCGGCCGGCTTCGACGAAGGTTTCGTAGGTGCCCTGGACGATGCCCTGGCTGCCGATGTAGATCCAACTGCCGGCGGTCATCTGGCCGTACATGGCCAGGCCCTTGGCGTCCAGTTCGTTGAAGTGTTCCCAGGTGGCCCAGTGCGGCACCAGGTTGGAGTTGGCGATCAGCACGCGCGGGGCGTTGGCGTGGGTCTTGAACACGCCGACCGGCTTGCCGGACTGCACCAGCAGGGTCTCGTCGTCGTTCAGCTCTTTAAGGGTGGCGACGATTTTGTCGTAGCACTCCCAGTTGCGCGCGGCGCGGCCGATGCCGCCGTACACCACCAGTTCCTTGGGGTTCTCCGCGACTTCCGGGTCGAGGTTGTTCATCAGCATGCGCAGCGGGGCTTCGGTCAGCCAGCTCTTGGCGTTCAGCTGGGTGCCGCGCGGGGCGCGGATTTCGACGTCGCGGAATTTGCTGGATTCGGTCACGGCAGGCTCCTTCAAGGCAGTCTTGGGCTCGGATGCGAAAGCCGGGGCGTTCGGCTTCCGGCAACGGGATTCGGGTTGGGCATCGGTGCAGGAAGCGTCGCCTCCTGTCACGTATATGCTTGTACATACAAGTATAAGCAAAGGAAAGGCCAAGTCCCTCGCCGGGCACATCGTGCACAGCGAAAATAGAACTCAACCTATTGATTTAAAAAGTATTAATAGATGACTTCGTACAGCCGGGCGGGTCCAGGAAGGCAGCTACATCTGTCGATCATACGCACCAGAACGGTGATCGCCTGCTCCATTTCGTAGCATCCGGTAACGCCTCGCCGTTACAGCTCGCCTCATTTCCCGGGGGCGCCGCTGCCCTTCCTTATTTCCTACAGAGGGACGCCGCGCCCCGCTCGCGCACGCAGGCATGGCGTCGGCGCAATCCGGCCCAATGGAATGGCTCGCTTATTGCTCATACTTGTATATACAGGAATAGATAGTCTCGCCGCCGAGCGCGGTAACACTCCGGAACACGGGAGCCGTCATGTCCGAAACCCTGCAGATCACCCCCGGCCAGTTTTCCCTCGACCAGCTGCGCGCCATCCACCAGCGGCAACCCGCGCTGCAACTGGATGCAGCCTGCCGCGCGAACATCGAGAACAGCGCCCGCACGGTCAGCCAGATCATCGCCGACCAGCGCACCGTGTATGGCATCAACACCGGCTTCGGCCTGCTGGCGCGCACCTCCATCCCCGAGGATTCGCTGGTCACCCTGCAGCGCAACCTGATCCTCTCGCACTGCACCGGCACCGGCCCGTTGCTGGACGACGCCAGCGTGGCGCTGATCATGGCGCTGAAGATCGGCTCCCTGGCCCGCGGCTTCTCCGGCGTGGGCATGGCGGTCATCGACACCCTGCTCAAGCTCTACCAGGCGCGCGTCTACCCGTGCATCCCGTCCCAGGGCTCGGTGGGCGCCTCCGGCGACCTGGCGCCGCTGGCGCACATGTCCTCGGCGCTCATCGGCGTCGGCCAGGTGCGCCACCAGGGCCGCGTCATGGAGGCCAGCGAAGGCCTGGCCATCGCCGGCTGCCAGCCGCTGGTGCTGGGGCCCAAGGAGGGCCTGGCGCTGATCAACGGCACCCAGGTGTCCACCGCCCTGGCCCTGCGCGGGCTGTTCGCGGCGGAGAAGCTGTTCGTCTCGGCGGTGGTCGCCGGCAGCCTGACGGTGGAAGCGCTCAAGGGCTCCTACGTGCCCTTCGACGCGCGCATCCAGGCGGTCCGTGGCCAGCCCGGGCAGATCGACGTGGCGGCCTTCTACCGCGAACTGCTGCACGACAGCCAGATCAACCAGTCGCACATCGACTGCAAGCGCGTGCAGGACCCCTACTCGCTGCGCTGCCAGCCCCAAGTGATGGGCGCCTGCCTCGATCACCTGCGCTTCGCCGCCGGGGTGTTCCTGCGCGAGGCCAACGCGGTGTCGGACAACCCGCTGGTGTTCAGCGCCGACGGCGACGTGCTCTCCGGCGGCAACTTCCACGCCGAGCCGGTGGCCATGGCCGCCGACGTGCTGGCCCTGGCCATCGCCGAGATCGGCGCCCTGTCGGAACGGCGCATCGCCCAACTGGTGGACCCGGCGCTGTCCGGCCTGCCGGCGTTCCTGGTCAAGGAAGGCGGGCTGAACTCCGGCTTCATGATCGCCCAGGTGACCTCGGCGGCCCTGGCCTCGGAGAACAAGACCCTCGCCCACCCGGCCTCGGTGGACAGCCTGCCGACCTCGGCCAACCAGGAAGACCACGTGTCCATGGCCACCTTCGCCGCGCGCCGCCTGCAGGACATGGCCGGCAACAGCTCGGCGGTGGTCGCCATCGAGCTGCTGGCCGCCGCCCAGGGCGTGGAATTCCACGCGCCGCTGCAAAGCTCGCCGCAGTTGCAGGAAGTGCTGAAGATGATCCGCGCCCAGGTCCCGGCCTACGAGCAGGACCGCTACTTCGCCCCGGATATCGCCGCGGCCCGCGCCTGGGTGGAGGAAGGCGCGCTCAGCCGCTGGCTGGACTACTCGCGGTTGTACGGCTGATCGGACGACGGTGGCGTTCTGCGCCACCGCAGACGTGGCCCGCGCCTACAGCGCCTTGCCGAGGTGCTCTTCGTAGGGTGGGTTGAGCGAAGCGACCCCCATCGCGCCATGGTGATGGGTATCGCTTCGCTCAACCCATCCTACGGGGTGTCGTGTTTGCTGGGCCATGCCCGCGAAAGCACCTGCAAGGCGCTTCTCCCACTAACGAAAAAGGGCTCCCCCGGCAGTCTTTTCCCTCAGCGTGATTCGAGTTCGATCACGCAGATGTCGGCACTTCCCGCCACGCTCAGCCGCCACTCCCGCAGCCGCTCCTCGCCCTCGGCAAGCAGCGTGTCATGCAGCCCCAGCACAGCAGCGGCCCCGCCATCCCGGCTGACGTGAACCCCCTCGCCCGCACTGAACAGCAGCACAGTCGAAGCGCTGCTGAAGAAGTGCGCCTCACCGCCCACCCGCAGCCACTGCAGGCGTGCGCGGTAACGCGCGGGCGCATAGATCAGGTTGAAGTCGCGGATGGCGCCGCCGAGCAGCTCGCAGTCCACCGCGCTGGCGCCATCGAAGGCGAAGGCGTCCAGGGCGCGCAGCTCGCGGGACGGCTCGCCGTCCACGGTCAGGCGCATGCCCTCGCCTTCCAGCACGGTGATCACCCGCTGGTAACCGCTGAAGGCGGAGAACGGCCCCGGCGCGCCGACATCGGCGATGGACAGGCGCCAGCCGAAGCCCTCCAGGCCGTCGCCGGCGTCGCGGAGGATTTCGCGGGTGCTGCCCGCGCCGTTCTTCCAGGGCATCACCGGGTAGTCGGCGGCCCGCAGCAGGCGATGGTTCATGACGAGAAGCGCCCTTCCAGGCGGTAGCGCGAGCCCGGGTAGAGCAGGCGCGCGCTGGTCACGGTGTTGCGCCCCGACCAGGTGCGCCGGCGGATCATCAGGCAGGGCTCGTGGCGGTCGATATTCAGCAGCCTGCATTCCTCGGCATCGGGCAGCACCGCCTCGACCACGTGCTCGCCCTCGCTGAGCGGCGCCACCTGGGTGAGGTAGGCGAAGGGCGTCTGCCCGGTGAAGTCCTGCTTGAGGTAGTCCGGCGCCACGGCGGCGTTGACGTAGCGGTCCTCGATCTGCACCGGCACGTCGTTCTCGAAGTGCACGATCAGCGAATGGAACACCCGCTGGCCTTCGCGCACGTCCAGCGTCAGGGCGCGCTCGGCGCTGGCCTTCTCCTCTTCCAGGCGCACCACCACGCAATGGTGGCGATGGCCGCGGGCCTGGATTTCCTCGGCTATGTTCTGCACCTGGAACAGCGCCGACTGGCCCTTGGGCTCGGCGACGAAAGTGCCGACGCCCTGCATGCGCACCAGCAGGCCGTCGTTGGTCAGCTCGCGCAGGGCGCGGTTGATGGTCATGCGGCTGACGCCCAGCTCGCTGACCAGTTCGCTCTCCGAGGGCACCCGGTGGTGCGGCGGCCAGGCGCCGGACTGGATCTGCTGGACGATCATCTGCTTCACCCGCGCGTACAGCGGGGCGGGCAGCTCGCCCATCTGCGAGGCCAGCGAGGAGCCCTCCGCGGGCGGGTTGGGCGGGGATGATGCGGGCACGGGGGTACTCCTTGTCGGGGCGACGGTGGGCAGTGGCGGGAAGGCAGCGGCGCAATGCGCTCTTGTCCTCCGGCATGTACCGGAATCGACCGGTGCATACAAGTCCCGCGGCGACCGCCGGGCGCATCACCTAGTTTACGGCCATCCTAAACGTCTGTATATGTATATACAAATTCGAAGAGCCCTGCGAGGACCCCAGCATGCCTGCCCTGTTCGCCGAACACGCCCTGCTCCCCAGCGGCTGGGCCCGCGATGTCCGTTTCGAGGTTGCCGCCGACGGCCTGCTGACGCGGGTCGAGGCCAACGCCAGCGCCGAGGGCGCGGAGCGCCTGCGCGGGCCGGTGCTGCCAGGCATGCCCAACCTGCACTCGCACGCCTTCCAGCGCGCCATGGCGGGCCTGGCCGAGGTGGCCGGCAACCCCAACGACAGCTTCTGGACCTGGCGCGAGCTGATGTACCGCCTGGTCGGCCGCATCACCCCGGAGCAGTTGCAGGTCATCGCCCGCCAGCTGTACATCGAGATGCTCAAGGCTGGCTACACCGGCGTCGCCGAATTCCACTACGTGCACCACGACCTGGACGGCCGGCGCTACGCCGAGCCGGCCGAGCTGGCGCTGCGCGTCAGCCAGGCCGCGCGCGAGGCCGGCATCGGCCTGACGCTGCTGCCGGTGCTCTACAGCCATTCCGGCTTCGGCGGCCAGCCGCCCAGCGAGGGCCAGCGCCGCTTCATCAACGGCACCGACGCCTACCTGGAGCTGATCCATGGCCTGCAGCCGCGCCTGGCGGCGCAACCGGCGCAGCGCGTCGGCCTGTGCTTCCACTCGCTGCGCGCGGTGACGCCACAGCAGATCACCGAGGTGCTGGAGTCCGACAGCAGCGAAGGGCCGATCCACATCCACATCGCCGAGCAGCAGAAGGAAGTCGACGACTGCCTGGCCTGGAGCCAGCGCCGGCCGCTGCAGTGGCTGTACGACAACATCGAGGTGGACGAGCGCTGGTGCCTGGTCCACGCCACCCACGCCGAGCCCGACGAAGTCGCCGCCATGGCCGCCAGCGGCGCGGTGGCCGGCCTGTGCCTGACCACCGAGGCCAACCTCGGCGACGGCATCTTCCCGGCGGTGGACTACCTGGCCCGCGGCGGGCGCCTGGGCATCGGCTCCGGCAGCCCCC
>NZ_JWMC01000001.1:0-16461 GCF_000812405.1 Pseudomonas sp. PI1 | reverse complement strand
GTCGGCGTCCTGCTGCGCGGCACCAAGCGTGAAGACGTAGAGCGTGGCCAGGTTCTGGCCAAGCCGGGCACCATCAAGCCGCACACCAAGTTCGAGTGCGAAGTGTACGTGCTGTCCAAGGAAGAGGGTGGTCGTCACACCCCGTTCTTCAAGGGCTACCGTCCGCAGTTCTACTTCCGTACCACCGACGTGACCGGCAACTGCGAGCTGCCGGAAGGCGTTGAGATGGTAATGCCGGGTGACAACGTCAAGATGACCGTCACCCTGATCGCCCCGATCGCCATGGAAGACGGCCTGCGCTTCGCTATCCGCGAAGGCGGCCGTACCGTTGGCGCCGGCGTGGTTGCCAAGATCATCGAGTAATCGATTGATCTTTCCCTCTCAGGCCGGCATAATGGTCGGCCTGACTTTGTTCTAGGCCAGTAGCTCAATTGGCAGAGCGGCGGTCTCCAAAACCGCAGGTTGGGGGTTCGATTCCCTCCTGGCCTGCCAAATTTCTCGACGGAATTTGGCATTTCTTCAACGGGATTCCCAGCAGATGAATGCGAAGGCAGAAGCCAACGAGTCGCGTTTTGACATCTTGAAGTGGCTCTTGGTCGCAGTGGTTGTCGTGGTCGGCGTCGTCGCCAACCAGTATTACTCCGCTCAACCGCTCCTCTATCGCGTGCTCGGTATCCTGGTTCTTGCGGCTGTAGCTGGCTTCGTGGCCCTGCAGACCGTCAAGGGTCGTGCCTTCTTCACCCTGGCGAAAGAGGCGCGTGCCGAGATTCGCAAGGTCGTATGGCCGACTCGCCAAGAAACGACTCAGACCACCATGATCGTGGTCGCTGTAGTGCTGGTTATGGCGCTGCTGCTGTGGGGGCTCGACTCCCTGCTGGGTTGGTTGGTTTCCATGATCGTAGGTTAAGGGTGTTCCGTGGCTAAGCGTTGGTACGTAGTGCATGCCTACTCGGGTTACGAGAAGCATGTCATGCGCTCGCTGATCGAGCGGGTCAAGCTGGCCGGCATGGAAGACGAGTTCGGCGAGATTCTGGTTCCCACGGAAGAAGTCGTGGAAATGCGTAACGGCCAGAAGCGCAAGAGCGAGCGCAAGTTCTTCCCCGGCTATGTGCTGGTCCAGATGGAAATGAACGAGGGTACCTGGCACCTGGTCAAGGACACTCCTCGCGTCATGGGCTTCATCGGCGGTACCGCCGACAAGCCGGCTCCGATCACCGACAAGGAGGCTGAGGCCATCCTGCGTCGTGTCGCCGACAGCGGCGACAAGCCCAAGCCGAAGACGCTCTTCGAGCCGGGCGAAACCGTTCGCGTCATCGACGGTCCCTTCGCGGACTTCAATGGCGTGGTTGAAGAGGTCAACTACGAAAAGAGCCGGATCCAGGTCGCAGTGCTCATTTTCGGTCGCTCTACCCCGGTAGAGCTGGAGTTCAGCCAAGTCGAGAAAGTCTGACTTGCACAATGCATCCCACACCCCGCAGCCATAGGCTGCGGGGTTTTGTCGTCCTTGGGATAAACGCGAAAGCAACCGGGGAGCCCTTGTGGCGCTAGAACCCGTAACTGGAGTAGCACATGGCTAAGAAAATTCAGGCTTACATCAAGCTGCAGGTAAAGGCTGGTCAAGCCAACCCGTCGCCGCCGGTCGGTCCCGCTCTGGGTCAGCACGGCGTGAACATCATGGAGTTCTGCAAGGCGTTCAACGCCAAGACCCAGGGCATGGAGCCCGGTCTGCCGACTCCGGTGATCATCACCGTTTACAGCGACCGCAGCTTCACCTTCGAAACCAAGAGCACCCCGGCTTCGGTACTGCTGAAGAAAGCTGCTGGCATCAGCAGCGGCTCCAGCCGTCCGAACAGCCAGAAAGTGGGCACCGTTACCCGTGCTCAGCTGGAAGAGATCGCCAAGACCAAGCAGGCCGATCTGACCGCAGCTGACATGGATGCGGCCGTGCGTACCATCGCCGGCTCCGCGCGTAGCATGGGCCTCAACGTGGAGGGTG
Organism: Pseudomonas sp. PI1; assembly: GCF_000812405.1. Taxonomy (NCBI): domain Bacteria; kingdom Pseudomonadati; phylum Pseudomonadota; class Gammaproteobacteria; order Pseudomonadales; family Pseudomonadaceae; genus Pseudomonas; species Pseudomonas sp. PI1. The sequence continues at coordinate 14,465 of NZ_JWMC01000001.1, read as the reverse complement.
TGTAATGGCTAAGCTGACCAAGCGCCAAAAGGCTATCGCCGAGAAAATCGAAGCCGGCAAGCAATACGGCTTCGAAGACGCCGCCAAACTGCTGGCCGAGCTGTCGACCATCAAGTTCAAGGAGTCCGTGGACATCGCCATCAACCTGGGCGTCGATCCGCGTAAATCCGACCAGGTCGTTCGTGGTGCCACCGTTCTGCCGAACGGCACCGGCAAGAGCGTCCGCGTTGCCGTCTTCACCCAGGGCCCGGCTGCCGAAGCCGCTCTGGCTGCAGGCGCCGACAAGGTCGGTATGGACGAGCTGGCTGCCGAGATGAAGGCCGGCGACCTGAACTACGACGTGGTCATCGCCTCCCCGGACGCGATGCGCGTTGTCGGTCAGCTGGGTCAGGTTCTCGGCCCGCGCGGCCTGATGCCGAACCCGAAAGTCGGTACCGTGACCCCGGACGTAGCCACTGCCGTGAAGAACGCCAAGGCTGGTCAGGTTCGCTTCCGTACCGACAAGAACGGCATCATCCACGCCTCCGTTGGCAAGATCGATTTCGAGCCGGTCAAGCTGAAGCAGAACGTCGAAGCTCTGCTGGCTGACCTGAAGCGCCTGAAGCCCGCCTCCTCGAAGGGCGTGTACGTTCAGCGCGTGACCCTGAGCACCACCATGGGCCCGGGTCTGCAGATCGATCAGGCTTCCCTGGAAGGCTGATAGGACAAAGTCGGGTGGTGGGCCTGGCCCATCACCCGCAGGTATTGGGGTCCCTGCCTGGCGGGGGCTGTCCAAGACCGTAGGCGGCGCAAGCCTTAAACCACAAGCCTACGCAGATGGTGCTCCCGATTCGTTAACCGGATCAGACACCAAAACGCCGTCCGGCTCCGGCTGGACGAAACGGTAACATCCAGGAGTAAACCCGTGGCAATTAAACTCGAAGACAAGAAGGCCATCGTCGCTGAAGTCAACGAGGCTGCCAAAGCCGGTCTGTCCGCTGTCGTGGCTGATGCCCGTGGCGTGACCGTCGGCGCAATGACCGGACTCCGTAAAGAGGCCCGCGCAGCTGGTGTGTACGTGAAAGTCGTACGTAACACCCTGCTCAAGCGCGCCGTTGAAGGCACTCAGTTCGAAGTGCTCAACGACACGTTCAAGGGCCCGACCCTGATTGCTTTCTCCAACGAACATCCGGGCGCTGCCGCCCGTATCTTCAAGGAGTTCGCCAAGGGTCAGGACAAGTTCGAGATCAAGGCGGCCGCGTTCGAGGGTCAATTCCTCGCAGCCAATCAGATCGACGTTCTGGCGACCCTGCCGACCTACAACGAAGCCGTTGCACAGCTGATGAGCGTGATCCAAGGCGCCACCAGCAAGCTGGCTCGTACTCTGGCGGCTATTCGCGACCAGAAAGAAGCCGCCGCTGCCTAAGGCAACCGGTACGCTTTCAAACCTTTTTTGTTTAATCGATGGCGCGAGCGCCGTCACCCAATACAGGAATTAGAGTCATGGCTCTGACCAACGAAGACATCATCAACGCCGTATCCGAAATGTCCGTCATGCAGATCGTTGAACTGATCAAGGCGATGGAAGAGAAGTTCGGCGTTACCGCTGCTGCCGCTGTTGCCGCTGGCCCGGCTGTTGCCGCTGCCGCTGCCGAAGAGCAGACCGAGTTCACCATCGTCCTGGCCGAAGCCGGCGACAAGAAAGTGAACGTGATCAAGGTCGTTCGTGAACTGACCGGCCTGGGCCTGAAAGAAGCCAAGGCTGTCGTTGACGGCGCCCCGGGCGTGGTCAAGGAAGGCGCTTCGAAAGAAGAAGCCGAAGCTGCCAAGAAAGCCCTGGAAGAAGCTGGCGCCAAGGTCGAGCTCAAGTAAGCTCGCCCCTTGCGTCTACAGCCCGAGCGTCAAGCGACAGGCTGATGGCTGGTGGCTTTTGCCACCGGCCTTTTTCCGTTCTGGGTGGGGTGCCACAGGCCCCTTCCCATAACGGAAAACTCCCACCCTCAGGGGTGGCGCAAACGCCAGGTTTGCACGATTTTTCGGCTGCTCCCGTGGGAGAGGCCAAACAAGCAGGTGACCAAGCTGGGGAACGCTGATGGCTTACTCATACACTGAGAAAAAACGTATCCGCAAGGACTTTAGCAAGTTGCCGGACGTCATGGATGTGCCGTATTTGCTGGCCATCCAGCTGGATTCCTATCGCGAATTCCTGCAGGCAGGTGCAAGCAAGGATCAGATCCGCGACATCGGTCTGCATGCGGCCTTCAAGTCCGTTTTCCCGATTATCAGCTATTCCGGCAACGCTGCCCTGGAATACGTCGGTTATCGCCTGGGTGAGCCGGCCTTCGACGTCAAGGAGTGCGTGCTGCGCGGCGTGACCTTCGCCGTCCCGCTGCGGGTGAAAGTGCGCCTGATCATCTTCGACAAAGAGTCGTCGAGCAAAGCGATCAAGGACATCAAGGAACAGGAAGTCTACATGGGGGAAATCCCCCTGATGACCGAGAACGGTACCTTCATCATCAACGGTACCGAGCGCGTCATCGTTTCCCAGCTGCACCGTTCCCCGGGTGTGTTCTTCGACCACGACCGTGGCAAGACCCACAGCTCCGGCAAGCTGCTGTACTCCGCGCGCATCATTCCTTACCGCGGTTCCTGGCTGGACTTCGAATTCGATCCGAAGGACTGCGTGTTCGTCCGTATCGACCGTCGCCGCAAGCTGCCGGCGTCCGTCCTGCTGCGCGCGCTGGGCTATAGCACCGAGGAGATCCTCGATGCCTTCTACGCGACCAACGTCTACCACATCAAGGGCGAAGGTCTGCGTCTGGAGCTGGTGCCGCACCGTCTGCGCGGCGAGATCGCCAGCTTCGACATCAAGGATGCCGCCGGCAAGGTCATCGTCGAGGCGGGCCGCCGTATCACCGCGCGCCACATCAACCAGCTGGAAAAGGCTGGCATCACCGAGCTGGAAGTGCCCTTCGACTACCTCATTGGCCGTACCGTGGCCAAGGCTGTCGTGCACCCGGCTACCGGCGAGATCATCGCCGAGTGCAACACCGAGCTGACCGTCGACGTCCTGGCGAAGATCGCCAAGGCCCAGGTCGTGCGCCTGGAAACCCTGTACACCAACGACATCGACTGCGGTCCGTTCATCTCCGACACGCTGAAGATCGACTCCACCGGCAACCAGCTGGAAGCCCTGGTCGAGATCTACCGCATGATGCGTCCCGGCGAGCCGCCGACCAAGGAAGCCGCAGAGACCCTGTTCGGCAACCTGTTCTTCAGCGCCGAGCGCTACGACCTGTCCGCCGTTGGCCGCATGAAGTTCAACCGCCGCATCGGCCGCAGCGAGATCGAAGGTCCGGGCGTGCTGAGCAAGGAAGACATCGTCGACGTACTGCGCACCCTGGTCGACATCCGTAACGGCAAGGGCATCGTCGACGACATCGACCACCTGGGCAACCGTCGCGTCCGCTGCGTCGGCGAGATGGCCGAGAACCAGTTCCGCGTTGGCCTGGTGCGCGTCGAGCGCGCGGTCAAGGAACGCCTGTCCATGGCCGAAAGCGAAGGCCTGATGCCGCAGGACCTGATCAACGCCAAGCCGGTGGCCGCCGCGATCAAGGAGTTCTTCGGTTCCAGCCAGCTGTCGCAGTTCATGGACCAGAACAACCCGCTCTCCGAGATCACCCACAAGCGCCGCGTCTCCGCACTCGGCCCGGGCGGTCTGACCCGTGAGCGCGCGGGCTTCGAGGTCCGTGACGTACACCCGACCCACTACGGCCGCGTGTGCCCGATCGAAACCCCCGAAGGTCCGAACATCGGCCTGATCAACTCCCTGGCGACCTACGCCCGCACCAACAAGTACGGCTTCCTGGAAAGCCCGTACCGCGTGGTGAAGGAAGGCCTGGTCAGCGACGAGATCGTGTTCCTCTCCGCCATCGAAGAGGCCGACCACGTGATCGCCCAGGCCTCCGCGACCCTGGACGCGAAGGGCCGCCTGATCGACGAACTGGTCGCCGTACGTCACCTGAACGAATTCACCGTGAAGGCGCCGGAAGACGTCACCCTCATGGACGTATCGCCGAAGCAGGTCGTTTCCGTCGCTGCCTCGCTGATTCCGTTCCTCGAGCACGACGACGCCAACCGTGCGCTCATGGGTTCGAACATGCAGCGTCAGGCCGTTCCGACCCTGCGCGCCGACAAGCCGCTGGTGGGCACCGGCATGGAGCGCAACGTCGCCCGTGACTCCGGTGTCTGCGTCGTGGCTCGCCGCGGCGGTGTGATCGACTCGGTCGACGCCAGCCGTATCGTGGTGCGCGTGGCGGATGATGAGGTCGAGACCGGTGAAGCCGGCGTCGACATCTACAACCTGACCAAGTACACCCGTTCCAACCAGAACACCTGCATCAATCAGCGTCCGCTGGTGAGCAAGGGTGACGTGATCGCCCGCGGCGACATCCTCGCCGACGGTCCGTCCACCGACATGGGTGAGCTGGCCCTGGGCCAGAACATGCGCGTCGCCTTCATGCCCTGGAACGGCTTCAACTTCGAAGACTCCATCTGCCTGTCCGAGCGCGTGGTCCAGGAAGATCGTTTCACCACGATCCACATCCAGGAACTGACCTGCGTCGCCCGTGACACCAAGCTCGGCCCAGAGGAAATCACCGCGGACATCCCGAACGTGGGTGAGGCCGCGCTGAACAAGCTGGACGAAGCCGGCATCGTCTACGTCGGCGCCGAAGTGCAGGCCGGCGACATCCTGGTCGGCAAGGTCACCCCGAAAGGCGAGACCCAGCTGACTCCGGAAGAGAAGCTGCTGCGCGCGATCTTCGGTGAGAAGGCGTCCGACGTTAAGGACACCTCCCTGCGCGTGCCGACCGGCACCAAGGGCACCGTGATCGACGTCCAGGTCTTCACCCGCGACGGCGTGGAGCGCGACAGCCGCGCCCTGTCCATCGAGAAGATGCAGCTCGACGAGATCCGCAAGGACCTCAACGAGGAGTTCCGCATCGTCGAAGGCGCCACCTTCGAGCGTCTGCGCTCCGCCCTGGTCGGCGCCGTCGCCGATGGCGGCCCGGCGCTGAAGAAAGGCACCGAGATCACCGACGAGTACCTCGACGGCCTCGAGCGCGGCCAGTGGTTCAAGCTGCGCATGGCCGAAGACGCCCTGAACGATCAGTTGGAGAAGGCCCAGGCCTACCTCAGCGACCGCCGTCAGATGCTCGACGACAAGTTCGAGGACAAGAAGCGCAAGCTGCAGCAGGGCGACGACCTGGCTCCGGGCGTGCTGAAGATCGTCAAGGTCTACCTCGCCATCAAGCGCCGCATCCAGCCGGGCGACAAGATGGCCGGCCGCCACGGTAACAAGGGTGTGGTCTCGGTGATCATGCCGGTCGAAGACATGCCGCACGACGCCAACGGCACGCCGGTGGACATCGTTCTGAACCCGCTGGGCGTACCCTCGCGGATGAACGTCGGTCAGATCCTCGAAACCCACCTGGGCCTCGCGGCCAAGGGCCTGGGCGAGAAGATCAACCGCATGCTCGAAGAGCAGCGCAAGATCGCCGAGCTGCGCCAGTTCCTGAACGAGATCTACAACGAGATCGGTGGCCGCCAGGAGAACCTGGAAGAGCTGTCCGATAACGAGATCGTCGCTCTGGCCAACAACCTCAAGGGCGGCGTGCCCATGGCTACCCCGGTGTTCGACGGTGCCAAGGAGCGCGAGATCAAGGCCATGCTGAAGCTGGCCGACCTGCCGGAGAGCGGCCAGATGCGCCTGTTCGACGGCCGCACCGGCAACCAGTTCGAGCGTCCGACCACCGTCGGCTACATGTACATGCTCAAACTGAACCACCTGGTCGATGACAAGATGCACGCACGTTCCACCGGCTCCTACAGCCTGGTCACCCAGCAGCCGCTGGGTGGCAAGGCGCAGTTCGGTGGCCAGCGTTTCGGGGAGATGGAGGTCTGGGCGCTGGAAGCCTACGGCGCCGCCTACACCCTGCAGGAAATGCTGACCGTGAAGTCGGACGACGTGAACGGCCGTACCAAGATGTACAAGAACATCGTGGACGGGGATCACCGCATGGAGGCCGGCATGCCCGAGTCCTTCAACGTGCTGATCAAAGAGATCCGCTCGCTCGGCATCGATATCGAACTGGAAACCGAATAACACGTGACGATAAACGGTGCGGCGGCTAGCCGCCGCACCGGGTCCGTGAGGAGGAAAGGCCTTGAAAGACTTGCTCAATCTGTTGAAAAACCAGGGTCAAATCGAGGAGTTCGATGCCATCCGTATTGGTCTGGCCTCGCCCGAGATGATTCGTTCCTGGTCGTTCGGCGAAGTTAAGAAGCCGGAGACCATCAACTACCGTACCTTCAAGCCGGAGCGCGATGGCCTGTTCTGCGCCAAGATCTTCGGCCCGGTGAAGGACTACGAGTGCCTGTGCGGTAAGTACAAGCGCCTGAAGCACCGCGGTGTGATCTGCGAGAAGTGCGGCGTCGAAGTCGCCCTGGCCAAGGTGCGCCGCGAGCGCATGGGCCACATCGAACTGGCCTCGCCGGTCGCCCACATCTGGTTCCTGAAGTCCCTGCCGTCCCGTATCGGCCTGCTGCTGGACATGACCCTGCGTGACATCGAGCGCGTGCTCTACTTCGAGAGCTACGTGGTGATCGACCCGGGCATGACCACCCTGGAGAAGGGCCAGCTGCTGAACGACGAGCAGTACTTCGAAGCCCTCGAAGAGTTCGGTGACGACTTCGACGCGCGCATGGGCGCCGAAGCCGTTCGCGAGCTGCTCAATCAGATCGACCTGGAGCACGAGATCGGCCGCCTGCGCGAAGAGATTCCGCAGACCAACTCGGAAACCAAGATCAAGAAGCTGTCCAAGCGCCTGAAGCTGATGGAAGCCTTCCAGGGCTCCGGCAACCATCCGGAGTGGATGGTGCTGACCGTCCTGCCGGTGCTGCCGCCGGACCTGCGTCCGCTGGTTCCGCTGGATGGCGGCCGCTTCGCGACTTCGGATCTGAACGATCTGTACCGCCGGGTGATCAACCGTAACAACCGTCTGAAGCGCCTGCTCGACCTGGCCGCTCCGGACATCATCGTGCGCAACGAAAAGCGCATGCTGCAGGAAGCCGTCGACGCCCTGCTGGACAACGGTCGCCGCGGTCGCGCCATCACCGGCTCGAACAAGCGCCCGCTGAAGTCCCTGGCCGACATGATCAAGGGCAAGCAAGGTCGCTTCCGTCAGAACCTGCTCGGCAAGCGCGTGGACTACTCCGGTCGTTCGGTAATCACCGTCGGCCCGACCCTGCGCCTGCACCAGTGCGGCCTGCCGAAGAAGATGGCCCTCGAGCTGTTCAAGCCGTTCATCTTCGGCAAGCTCGAAGCCCGCGGCATGGCCACCACCATCAAGGCCGCGAAGAAGATGGTCGAGCGCGAGCTGCCCGAGGTCTGGGACGTTCTCGCCGAAGTCATCCGCGAACACCCCGTGCTGCTGAACCGTGCGCCGACTCTGCACCGTCTGGGTATCCAGGCGTTCGAGCCGGTGCTCATCGAAGGCAAGGCGATCCAGCTGCACCCGCTGGTTTGCGCGGCGTACAACGCCGACTTCGACGGTGACCAGATGGCCGTCCACGTTCCGCTGACCCTCGAGGCCCAGCTGGAAGCGCGCGCGCTGATGATGTCGACCAACAACATCCTCTCGCCCGCCAACGGCGAGCCGATCATCGTGCCGTCGCAGGACGTGGTGATGGGTCTGTACTACATGACCCGTGAAGCCATCAACGCCAAGGGCGAGGGCATGGCCTTCGCCGACCTGCAGGAAGTCGACCGCGCGTACCGCAGCGGCCAGGTGTCCCTGCACGCCCGCGTGAAAGTACGGATCAACGAGAAGATCAAGAACGAAGACGGCAGCCTGACCGCCAACACCCGCATCGTCGACTCCACCGTCGGCCGTGCCCTGCTGTTCCAGGTCGTGCCGGCAGGCCTGCCGTACGACGTGGTCAACCAGCCGATGAAGAAGAAGGCGATCTCCAAGCTGATCAACCACTGCTACCGCGTGGTGGGTCTGAAGGACACCGTCATCTTCGCCGACCAGCTGATGTACACCGGCTTCGCCTACTCGACCATCTCCGGCGTCTCGATCGGCGTGAACGACTTCGTCATCCCGGACGAGAAGGCGCGCATCATCAATGCCGCCACCGAGGAAGTGAAGGAGATCGAGACCCAGTACGCCTCCGGTCTGGTAACCCAGGGCGAGAAGTACAACAAGGTGATCGACCTCTGGTCCAAGGCCAACGACGAAGTGTCCAAGGCGATGATGGCCAACCTCTCGAAAGAGAAGGTCATCGACCGCGAGGGCAAGGAAGTCGACCAGGAGTCCTTCAACTCCATGTACATGATGGCGGACTCCGGTGCGCGGGGTTCCGCGGCCCAGATCCGCCAGCTGGCCGGTATGCGTGGCCTGATGGCCAAGCCGGACGGCTCGATCATCGAGACCCCCATCACCGCGAACTTCCGTGAAGGCCTGAACGTACTCCAGTACTTCATCTCCACCCACGGTGCTCGTAAAGGCCTGGCGGATACCGCACTGAAGACCGCGAACTCCGGTTACCTGACCCGTCGCCTGGTCGACGTGGCCCAGGACCTGGTAGTGACCGAGATCGACTGCGGCACCGAGCACGGCCTGCTGATGTCGCCGCACATCGAAGGCGGCGACGTGGTGGAACCGCTGGGCGAGCGCGTGCTCGGCCGTGTGGTCGCGCGCGACGTGTTCAAGCCCGGTGGCGACGACGTCATCGTGCCTGCCGGTACCCTGATCGACGAGAAGTGGGTCGATTTCCTCGAGCAGATGAGCGTCGACGAAGTCCTGGTCCGTTCGCCGATCACCTGCGAAACCCGTCACGGCATCTGCTCCAAGTGCTACGGCCGCGATCTGGCCCGTGGTCACCAGGTGAACATCGGTGAAGCGGTCGGCGTCATCGCCGCGCAGTCGATCGGTGAGCCGGGTACCCAGCTGACCATGCGTACCTTCCACATCGGTGGTGCGGCCAGCCGGACCTCCGCCGTGGACAACGTCCAGGTGAAGAACGGCGGTACCATCCGCCTGCACAACCTGAAGCACGTCGAGCGTGCCGACGGCGCGCTGGTGGCGGTTTCCCGTTCCGGCGAGCTGGCCGTGGCCGACGACTTCGGTCGCGAGCGCGAGCGCTACAAGCTGCCGTACGGCGCGGTTATCTCGGTCAAGGAAGGTGACAAGGTCGACCCGGGCGCCATCGTCGCCAAGTGGGACCCGCACACCCACCCGATCGTCACCGAAGTGGACGGTACCGTTGCCTTTGCCGGCATGGAAGAGAACATCACCGTCAAGCGCCAGACCGACGAACTCACCGGTCTGACCAACATCGAGGTGATGGATCCGAAAGACCGTCCGGCTTCCGGCAAGGACATCCGTCCGGCGGTGAAGCTGATCGACGCCGCAGGCAAGGACCTGCTGCTGCCGGGCACCGACGTGCCGGCACAGTACTTCCTGCCCGCCAACGCCCTGGTCAACCTGACCGACGGCGCCAAGGTGCGCGTGGGTGACGTGGTTGCACGTATCCCGCAGGAAACCTCGAAGACCCGCGACATCACCGGTGGTCTGCCGCGCGTTGCCGACCTGTTCGAGGCTCGTCGTCCGAAAGAGCCTTCGATCCTGGCGGAAATCAGCGGCACCATCTCCTTCGGCAAGGAAACCAAGGGCAAGCGCCGCCTGGTCATCACGCCGAACGATGGTAGCGATCCGTACGAGGAACTGATTCCGAAGTGGCGTCACCTGAACGTGTTCGAAGGCGAACAGGTGAACCGCGGCGAAGTCATCTCCGACGGCCCGAGCAACCCGCACGACATCCTGCGTCTGCTGGGCGTCAGCTCGCTGGCCAAGTACATCGTCAACGAGATCCAGGACGTGTACCGCCTGCAGGGCGTGAAGATCAACGACAAGCACATCGAGACCATCCTGCGGCAGATGCTGCGCAAGGTCGAAGTGGCCGAGTCGGGCGACTCCTCCTTCATCAAGGGCGACCAGGTCGAACTGGTCCAGGTGCTGGAAGAGAACGAAGTACTGGCCACCGTGGACAAGTTCCCGGCCAAGTACGAGCGCGTCCTGCTGGGTATCACCAAGGCCTCGCTGTCGACCGAGTCGTTCATCTCCGCGGCTTCCTTCCAGGAGACCACCCGCGTCCTCACCGAGGCGGCGGTCACCGGCAAGCGCGACTTCCTGCGCGGCCTGAAGGAAAACGTGGTGGTCGGTCGACTGATCCCGGCGGGTACCGGCCTTGCCTATCACAGCGAGCGCAAGCGTCAGCGCGAGCTCGGCAAACCGCAGCGCGTGAGCGCCAGCGAAGCCGAAGCAGCACTGGCCGAAGCGCTCAACCTGAGTGGCAATTAAGCCTTGAGCGAAGCCCCGGCTGTCCTGACAGCCGGGGCTTTGTCTTGACGGGGTGCTGGAAGCTCTTTAGTATTTTGTACCCCGAAAATTGGCAGGGCGCATGCTCTGCCATTTCGTTTAAGTGTCGTAAGACAATCAGTGGAGCTATAGATGGCAACTATCAACCAGCTGGTGCGTAAGCCGCGCAAGCGCATGGTCGACAAGAGCGACGTGCCGGCGCTGCAGAACTGCCCGCAACGTCGTGGCGTATGCACCCGCGTATACACCACCACGCCGAAAAAGCCGAACTCGGCACTGCGTAAGGTATGCCGTGTTCGCCTGACCAACGGCTACGAAGTCACTTCGTACATCGGTGGTGAAGGTCACAACCTGCAAGAGCACAGCGTAGTGCTGATCCGTGGCGGTCGTGTAAAGGACCTTCCGGGTGTGCGTTACCACACCGTGCGCGGTTCGCTGGACACCTCGGGTGTCAAAGACCGTAAGCAGGGTCGTTCCAAGTACGGCGCCAAGCGTCCGAAGTAATCGTTTTTTCCTATTTGCTGAGTCGATAAGAGTAAGGTCGGGCGCGTAACCAAAGTGTTGCAGTCCCGGGCTAACCTGAAGACCGTTTGAGGGCTTATCAATGCCAAGACGTCGTGTAGCGGCCAAACGTGAGATCCTGGCCGATCCGAAATACGGAAGCCAGATTCTGGCCAAGTTCATGAACCACGTGATGGAAAGCGGCAAGAAAGCCGTTGCCGAGCGTATCGTTTACGGTGCTCTGGACAAGGTCAAAGAGCGCAGTAAAGGTGACCCCCTGGAACTCTTCGAGAAAGCTCTCGACGCCATCGCTCCGCTGGTCGAAGTGAAGTCCCGCCGTGTCGGCGGTGCTACCTACCAGGTTCCGGTCGAAGTACGTCCGTCCCGTCGTAATGCCCTGGCCATGCGCTGGCTGGTGGACTACGCCCGCAAGCGCGGCGAGAAGTCCATGGCCCTGCGCCTCGCCGGCGAACTGCTGGATGCCGCCGAAGGCAAAGGCGCCGCCGTCAAGAAGCGTGAAGACGTGCACCGTATGGCTGAAGCCAACAAGGCCTTCTCCCACTACCGCTTCTAATCGCGGCTTCCATTCTTTTGCGAGGGCTTTATGGCTCGTACTACAGCAATTAACCGCTACCGGAACATTGGTATCTGCGCCCACGTCGACGCGGGCAAGACCACCACTACCGAGCGGATCCTGTTCTACACAGGTCTCAGCCACAAGATGGGTGAGGTACACGACGGCGCTGCTACCACCGACTGGATGGTGCAGGAGCAGGAGCGTGGTATCACCATCACCTCCGCTGCGATCACGACCTTCTGGGAAGGTTCGCGCGGCCAGTACGACAAGTACCGCGTAAACGTCATCGACACCCCCGGCCACGTAGACTTCACCATTGAAGTCGAGCGCTCCCTGCGCGTACTGGACGGTGCTGTCGTGGTGTTCTGCGGCACCTCCGGCGTTGAGCCGCAGTCCGAAACCGTATGGCGTCAGGCCAACAAGTACGGCGTTCCGCGTATCGTCTACGTGAACAAGATGGACCGCGCCGGCGCCAACTTCCTGCGCGTCGTCGGTCAGATCAAGAACCGCCTGGGCCACACCCCGGTCCCGGTTCAGCTGGCCATCGGTGCAGAAGATGACTTCCAGGGTCAGATCGACCTGATGAAGATGAAGGCCATCTACTGGAACGAAGACGACAAGGGCACCAGCTACCGCGAGGAAGAGATTCCCGCCGAGCTGCTGGACCTGGCCAACGAATGGCGCAACAACATGGTCGAGGCTGCTGCCGAGGCCAACGAAGAGCTGATGAACAAGTACCTGGAAGGTGGCGAGCTGTCGATCGAAGAGATCAAGGCCGGCCTGCGCCAGCGTACCATCGCCTGCGAAATCGTTCCGGCGGTCTGCGGTTCGTCCTTCAAGAACAAGGGCGTGCCCCTGGTTCTGGACGCCGTCATCGACTTCCTGCCTGCTCCGACCGAGATCCCGGCCATCCAGGGCGTCCACCCGGACAGCACCGATGACAACGAGATCCACGACGAGCGTCCGGCTGACGACAACGCTCCGTTCTCCGCTCTGGCGTTCAAGATCGCTACCGACCCGTTCGTCGGTACCCTGACCTTCGTCCGCGTCTACTCGGGCGTTCTGGAGTCCGGCCAGTCGGTCATCAACTCCGTGAAGGGCAAGAAAGAGCGCGTTGGTCGTATGGTGCAGATGCACGCCAACCAGCGTGACGAGATCAAGGAAGTGCGCGCTGGCGACATCGCGGCTCTGATCGGCATGAAGGACGTCACCACCGGTGACACCCTGTGCGACATCGAGAAGCCGATCATCCTCGAGCGCATGGACTTCCCGGAGCCGGTCATCTCGGTGGCTGTCGAGCCGAAGACCAAGGCTGACCAGGAGAAGATGGGCATCGCCCTCGGCAAGCTGGCCCAGGAAGACCCGTCGTTCCGCGTCAAGACCGACGAAGAAACCGGCCAGACCATCATCTCCGGTATGGGTGAGCTGCACCTGGACATCCTCGTCGACCGCATGAAGCGCGAGTTCGGCGTCGAGGCCAACATCGGCAAGCCGCAGGTTTCCTACCGCGAAACCATCTCCAAGGACAACGTCGAGATCGAAGGCAAGTTCGTTCGTCAGTCCGGTGGTCGCGGTCAGTTCGGTCACTGCTGGATCCGCTTCTCGACTCCGGATGTGGACGAGAAGGGCAACATCACCGAAGGCCTGGTGTTCACCAGCGAAGTCGTAGGTGGTGTGGTTCCGAAGGAATACATCCCGGCGATCCAGAAGGGCATCGAAGAGCAGATGAAGAACGGCGTCGTCGCCGGCTATCCGCTCATCGGCCTGAAGGCCACCGTGTTCGATGGTTCCTACCACGACGTCGACTCCAACGAGATGGCGTTCAAGATCGCTGCTTCCATGGCGACCAAGCAGCTGGCCCAGAAGGGCGGCGGCAAGGTGCTCGAGCCGATCATGAAAGTGGAAGTGGTGACTCCTGAGGACTACATGGGCGACGTGATGGGCGACCTGAACCGTCGTCGCGGTCTGATTCAGGGGATGGAAGACTCGGTTTCCGGTAAGGTTATCCGTGCCGAGGTTCCGCTGGGCGAGATGTTCGGTTATGCGACCGACGTACGTTCCATGTCCCAGGGTCGCGCGAGCTACTCCATGGAATTCTCCAAATACGCCGAAGCTCCGTCGAACATCGTCGAAGCGCTGGTTAAAAAACAAGCTTGATTCAGCCCTTTAAGTTAAGAGGTTACTGTCGTGGCTAAGGAAAAATTTGAACGTAACAAACCGCACGTCAACGTTGGCACCATCGGCCACGTCGACCACGGTAAGACCACTCTGACCGCTGCTCTGACCAAGGTCTGCTCCGAGACCTGGGGTGGCTCCGCTCGCGCCTTCGACCAGATCGACAACGCGCCGGAAGAGAAAGCCCGTGGTATCACCATCAACACTTCGCACGTCGAATACGACTCGCCGGTACGCCACTACGCTCACGTAGACTGCCCGGGCCACGCCGACTACGTGAAGAACATGATCACCGGTGCTGCCCAGATGGACGGCGCGATCCTGGTTTGCTCGGCTGCCGACGGCCCCATGCCGCAGACCCGCGAGCACATCCTGCTGTCCCGTCAGGTAGGCGTTCCCTACATCGTCGTGTTCCTGAACAAGGCCGACATGGTTGACGACGCCGAGCTGCTGGAACTGGTCGAGATGGAAGTTCGCGACCTGCTGAACACCTACGACTTCCCGGGCGACGACACTCCGATCGTGATCGGTTCCGCGCTGATGGCCCTGAACGGCCAGGATGACAACGAGATGGGCGTTTCCGCCGTGCGCAAGCTGGTGGAAACCCTGGACTCCTACATCCCCGAGCCGGTTCGTGCCATCGACCAGCCGTTCCTGATGCCGATCGAAGACGTGTTCTCGATCTCCGGTCGCGGCACCGTGGTAACCGGTCGTGTCGAGCGCGGTATCGTCAAGGTCCAGGAAGAAGTGGAAATCGTCGGCATCCGTCCGACCACCAAGACCACCTG